>PMZC01000328.1 GCA_003170555.1 Deltaproteobacteria bacterium | reverse complement strand
CCGTCCGTCATTTTTCATTTTTCATTTTTCACTTTTCACTTTTCACTCCTTCTCCCCTCCCCCTGTTTCCCCGCCGCCGAAAAGTGTTAGGATAGCGTCCGCGCTTTACGCGGCACAAACACAACCACACTTGGGGGGTAACCAATCATGGCCGGAATCGTATCGTTCGGGGCCTACGCGCCCCGGCGCAGGCTGCAACGTTTGGCGGTATTCGCGAGCATCGGGTGGCACTCGCCGGCGATCATGATGATGGCGTCCGGCGAGCGTTCGATGTGCAACTGGGACGAGGATACGCTGACCATGGCGGTGGCCGCCGCGCGCGACTGTCTGACCGGGCAGGACAAGGCGAAAGTCGACGCGGTGTTTCTGGCCGGCACGACGCTGCCCTTCGCCGACCGGCAGAACGCGGGCATTGTGGCCGCGGCGCTGAATCTGGCGGAAAGCGATCTGCGCACCGCCGACTTCACCGCGTCGCAGAAGGCCGGCACGTCCGCGCTGCTCGCCGCGCTCGACGCCGTGCAAGGCGGCGGCCGCAAAAACGTGCTGGTGACGGCGGGCGATCACCGGCGGACCAAAGCCGGCAGCTTCTACGAGTTGTGGTTCGGCGACGGCGCGGCCTCGCTGTTGATCGGCGGCGACGACGTCATCGCCGAATTCGTCGGCGCCCACACCATCTCATGCGATTTCACGCCGCACTACCGCGGCGCGCTCAACAAGTTCGACTACACCTGGGAAGAGCGCTGGGTGCGCGACGAAGGCTACGGGAAGATCATTCCCGCGGCCATCGGCGCGTTGCTGAAGAAGCTGGGGCTGGCGATCGGCGATATCGCCAAGTTCGCCTACCCGTGTTTCATCACCGCCGAGCACCGCGCGATATCCAAGAAGCTCGGCCTCGGGCGCGACCAGCTCGTCGACAACCTGCACGAGAAACTCGGCGAAACCGGCGCCGCGCATCCGCTGGTCCTGCTGATCAGCGCGCTGGAAACGGCCAAGCCGGGCGACCGGATCGTGGTGGCCGGCTTCGGCCAGGGCTGCGATGCGCTGTGCTTCCAGGTCACCGAGCGCATCAAGAACCTGGCGCCGCGGCAGGGCGTGGCCGGGAGTTTGGCCAACCGCGTGGTCGAAGAGACCTATCCCAAGTTCATGAGCTTCAACGACCTGCTGGAAACCGAGAGCGGCATCCGTGGCGAGGCGCCGACGCAAACGGCGATGACCACGCTGTGGCGCAAACGCAAGATGATCCTCGGCCTGGTCGGCGGCCGCTGCACGAAATGCGGCACGGCGCAGTTCCCGAAATCGGACGTCTGCGTTAATCCGGCGTGCAACGCTTTCCACTCGCAGGAAGACCACGAGTTCGTCGATCAGCCCGCGTTCATCAAGGCGTTCACCGGCGATCTGCTGGCGGTGTGCCCCGAGCCGCCGGCGGTCTACGGCATGATCCAGTTCGAAAAGGGCGGGCGCATGATGGCCGACTTCACCGACTGCGAACTGCACAAACTGAAGGTCGGGCAACCGGTCAAGATGGCGTTCCGCAAAAAGGTTCACGACGCGACGCGCGGCTTCACCGGCTATTTCTGGAAGGCGATTCCGCAGGCGGCGGCCAAGCCGCAGGGAGGTGCGTGATGGCTACCGGCATTCGCGACAAAGTCGTCATTCTGGGTATGGGCTGCACCAAATTCGGTGAACGCTGGGACTGCGGCGCGGAAGAGCTGATGGTCGAAGCGTTCGAAGAATGCATCGCCGACGCCGGCATCACCAAGAACGAAATCCAGGCCGCGTGGCTCGGCACGTTCGCCGAGGAAGTCAGCATCGGCAAGAGCGCGCTGACGCTGCCGCTCACCCTGCGGCTGCCGCGCATCCCGGTGTCGCGCGTCGAGAATTTCTGCGCGACGGGCACCGAGGCGTTTCGCGGCGCGTGCTACGCCGTGGCCGCGGGCATCTATGACATCTGCCTGGCGATGGGCGTCGAGAAACTCAAGGACACCGGCTACGGCGGCCTGCCCTCCTTCGGCTCGAACGCCGGCACGCTCAATTGGCTGTGGTGGCCGAACCTGACCGCGCCCGGCGCGTTCGCGCTGCTGGCCTCGGGGTACGAAGCGAAGCACGGCATTTCTGAGGCCGACCTCAAGAAGGCGATGGCGCACGTGTCGATGAAGAGCCACGCCAACGGCGCGCTGAATCCGAAGGCGCACCTGCGCAAGCCGATCACCATCGATCAGGCGTTGTCCGCCCCGCCGGTCGCGCACCCGCTGGGTCTCTTCGATTGCTGCGGCGTGTCCGACGGCGCGGCCTGCGCGATCGTCACCACGCCGGAGATCGCGCGCAAGCTGGGCCGGAAAGACCTGGTCAGCGTGAAGGCGCTGCAGCTTTCGCTGTCCAACGGCGAAGAGATGGCGTTCAACGAGTGGGACTACGATCACTTCGTCACCACCGACCGCGCGGCGACCGAGGCGTACAAGGAAGCCGGCATCAAAGACCCGCGGAAAGAGCTCAGCATGATGGAGGTGCACGACTGCTTCTCGATCACCGAGTTGATCGTGATGGAGGATTTGCACATCTCCCCGCCGGGCGGCGCGGTGAAAGACATCCTCGACGGCTTCTACGACCGCACCGGCGGCCTGCCCTGCCAGATCGACGGCGGCTTGAAGTGCTTCGGCCACCCGATCGGCGCGTCGGGCCTGCGCATGATTTACGAAGTCTATCTCCAGTTGCAGAATCGCGCGGGCGAACGGCAGTTGAAGAACCCGCGCCTCGGGCTGACGCACAACCTCGGCGGCTTCCCGTTCATGAACGTGACCGCCATTTCCATCGTCGGGCGTCACGGCGAGTAAGGGCGTCGCGCACGGCATATTCGTAGGGGCGGGCCTCGTGTCCGCCCTTCGTGTTTGGGCGTATGGCAATACGCCCCTACCCGCGGCGCAGGCGAGGGCGCCTATGCTCCGTCTTGATTATAAGGGCGACCCGCCGCCGGGCCGCCCCTATTGTCTTTCAAAAAGTGGTTACATTTCTGGCGGTGAAACGTATGACGAACAAACCTACCCGCTTGTTCCAACATCCGCCCGTCGGCGAAGAAGTGCGCGCGATCGGCGGCGTGTACCGCGTGCTGAAGGAGTTGCGCCTGCCGTGGCGCGGGCGCGAGGTGCTGGCGACGATCAGCGCCGCGCATTTCGACACGTCGTGCTGCAACGCGAGCGGCTGCGGCTATGCGGAGGTGGCGGGCTACATCGTTGATTGGCGCGCATCGGCCGACGAGGGCGTCGTCGAGCCGATCACCGACCCGGCCGAACGCGACGCGCTGCTCGAGCTGCTCAAGAAAACGGAGCACGTGCTCGAGGTGCGCTTCATCGAGTAGGGGCGTATTGCCATACGCCCTCACGTTTGGCGGGGACGTATGTCCCCGCGCCCTGCCGCTTGCCATCGTCAATTCCGCGCCATACCGTAGAGACAACCCGACCGGAGCACCGAATGCCGAAAACCTTTTTCGACGTCATCGACGCCAAACAAAACGCCCGCGCGGTGATTGTGCCGATCCCCTTTGAAAAGTCGGTGAGCTATGGCGGCGGAACGGCGAAAGGGCCGGCGGCGATTCGCGCCGCGAGCGCGCAGGTCGAGTTCTACGACGAGGTGCTGCGGAGCGAGCCGTATCGCGTCGGGCTGACGGCCGAGCCGCTCGGCGATCCGCGCCGGGTCAGCGCGTTGTCGGCGAAGCAGATGATCGCGCGATTCGCGAAGGTCGTCGGCAAACATCTCGACGCCGGCCGCTTTCCGATCGCGCTGGGCGGCGAACACACGGTCACGCTCGCGCCGTTTTCCGCTGCGATCGAGCGCTTCCCCGACCTGCACGTGTTGCACCTCGACGCCCACGCCGATCTGCGCGACCGGTATGAGGGCGATCCGTATTCGCACGCGTGCGTCGCGCGGCGTTTGGCCGAGCGCGCGCCGGTGGTGCAGGTGGGCATTCGCAGTTACGACCGCGAACAGGCCGAGGCGCTGCCGGCGTTGCCGGTGCGGATGCTGCACGCGCACGAAATCCGCGCGGGCGTCGACCTGGCCGCCTTCGCGGCGAAGCATCTGGGCGACCCGGTTTATCTGACCATCGATCTCGATGTGTTCGATCCGTCGATCATGCCGTCCACCGGCACGCCGGAGCCGGGCGGACTGTTGTGGCATGAAGTCGATGCGCTGTTGGCCTGGTTGTTCGCGAAGCGGAACGTCGTGGCGATGGATCTGGTCGAACTGGCGCCGATCCGCGGCCTGCACGCGCCCGATTTTCTCGCCGCGCGGTTGCTCTATCGCTGCCTCGGGCGGCGATTGGCGCAGTAGGGCGATTCACGATTGCGTGTCGCGAAGCAGGCTCATGACATGGAATGACGCTCATGAGTCCGAACGAAATGACCTTCCCCCAGCCCCCTCCGACGCGGA
>PMZC01000400.1 GCA_003170555.1 Deltaproteobacteria bacterium | reverse complement strand
CGGCCGATCGACTCCATGAACTCGTCGAACGATTCCATGCGGTCGAACGAGGCGCCCACCTCGATCCGCTCGCGCTCGCCGGGTTTCGCGTGCTGCTGGCCACGCCGATTCTCTTTCTGCTCGCCTGGCAGGTGGAGCGTGCGCGGCCCGCGCGGCGCGATCTGCTCGTCCTCGCCGCGCTCGGATTTCTCGGCGTTTTTCTGAACCAGTTGCTTTTCATCACCGGGCTGAAATACACGACGGCCACCAACGCCGGCATCATTCAACCGTCGATTCCCGTTTTCACCGCGGCCATCGCGGCGCTGCTCGGCGTCGAGCGCTTGTCGCGGCGACAAGGTGCGGGCATCGCCGTGGCGGTGCTCGGCGCGCTGGTCATGTTGAATCCGCTGCGCTTCCACCTGGGCTCGCAGGTGCTGCTCGGCAATCTGCTGCTGCTTCTCAATAGCGTCGCGTTCGCCGGCTACCTCGTGCTCCAGCGGCCGGTGCTGCGCCGCATTCCGCCGTTGACCGTGACCGCCTGGGTGTTTCTGTTCGGCGGACTCGGGGTGCTGCTGGTCAGCGCGCCGACCATGATGCGCGTCCCCTTCGCCGACGAGCCGGCGGTCGTCTGGTGGGGCCTGGCGTACGTGGTGATCGTGCCGAGCGTGCTGGCTTACGCGCTCAACATGTGGGCGGTCGGGCGCTCGTCGCCGTCGACCGCGGCGGCGTACGTGTCGTTGCAACCGGCCGTCGCGGGCGCGCTGGCCGCGATCTTCCTCGGCGAACGGGCGGGCCTGCGCGAAGCCGCGGGGTTTGCGCTGATCATCACCGGCCTGATTCTGGTCAGCCAGGGCTTGCGCCGTAACGGCCGCGCGACAAAGGCGGAGGCATGAGCGACAAACGTTGGACCAGGCGCCGGTTGATCGTCATCGCCGCGATCGCGCTGCTCTTGGTCGTCGGCGTCGTCGTGTTGTTGCGGATGAACAACGAGCGGCTGTTCGACCGTCCGCTCTCCGCGGCGGATCTCCCGACGCTAGCCGCGCAAATCAAGGAGGTCCNNGGCGCGGCAGGGTTGTGCGGCGCTGGCGGCGAACCAACGGCCCGCCGGCAATTTCAATTACGAGTACAACTTCGTAGCGCGGACGCAGAGCGAGTCGGATAACCAGGTGCGGCAGGCGGGTGCGCTGTGGGGCGTTGCGTTTTGTTACGCTTTCGACCACGACGCGACCACGCGCGCGGCGCTCGAGCGCGGTCTCGATTTTTTCCGCCGGCATTCGACTCGCCGCGGCGACGGCGCGCTCATCCCGCGCTATCCGGGCAAGGTGAGCGTGCAGACCGGCACGGCGGCGCTGGTCAGCCTCGCGCTCATCGACTACTTGCGCGCGGCGATTGATTTGCCGCCCGAACGCCGACGCGTGCTCGAGTCGATGCTCGATGGCTACCTGATCCTGTTGCAGTCGCTCCAATTCAACTCCGGCGCGTTCAGCTCCGGCTTGATCCGCGGCATCGACGTGGAGATCGGGCGCGGCAGCCCGTACTACGATGGCGAAACGTTGCTGGCGCTCATCGAGGCGGCGAAATACCTCGGCCGGCGCGAGTTGCTGCCGGTGATTCAAAAAGCGGCGGCGCGCCTGGCGCAGAAGTACACGGTCGAGGCGTGGCGCAAGTCGCGCAACCCGGACGACACCAAGAGTTTCTACCAGTGGGGCACGATGGCCTTCGCGGAATATCAGGACGCGGGTTGGCCGCACGCCGACTTGTACGCCGACGCGGCGCTCGCGTTGTCGTGGTGGGTGATCAACGTCCACGGCGTCGGCACGCGGTCGTTCAACACCGGGTACGCGTACGAAGGTCTCGTCCAAGCGTGGCGCATCGCGCAAAAGCGCGGCGACGAGGCGGCCGCGTCGCGGCTGCTGCACACTATCGACGCCGGGCTCTACCAATTGACGACGTTTCAGGTGGAAGGCCCGCTGATCAAAAAAAATCGCTTCCTGCTGTTGCATCGCACATCGGACCCGCTGGCCGTCGGCGCGATTCTCAACGAACCGAACCGGCCGACGATGCGTCTCGACGTCACGCAGCACCAGATGCACGCGGTGCTGCTCGCGTTGGATTCGATCTACCAGGCCACGCCGTGAGCCGTGCGGTCTTTTCCGACCGGGGCGTCTGGGCTAGACTCGTCGGCGGCTGAGAAACGCAACGACCACGAGAGGCGCGCGGCCCGCGAAAAGCAAAATGAACGAACCAACGCCGATGCCCAGCGCCCTCTTGGTCCGCCCGCCGATGTGGAATTCCATCTGTCCCGACACGCCGCCGCTGGGCCTGGGTTATCTGCTGGCGTCGCTCAAACGCGCCGGATTTTCCGGCCGCGTGGTCGACCTCGCCCAGAAAAAAGATCGCGGCGTGCGGTTGCGCGACGTGTTGCGCACGATGCGGCCGGCGGTGGTCGGCGTGCAGGCTTACAGCAACGAGGTGGAGGCGGTCGGCAAAACCATCGAAGCGGTCCGCGCGGAACTGGGCGAACAGACTACGGTGGTGCTCGGCGGGCCGCACGTCTCCACGACGCGCGAACAGGCGCTCGATCATTTTCCCGGCGCCGATTTCGGCCTGTGCGGCGAGGGCGAAATTTCGTTCGTACGCCTGATGCAATCGCTGCCGGGCGGCAAGCAGCACGCGGACCTCGGCATTCCAGGGCTCGTTTATCGCGCGGACGGCGGCGTGCGCATGAACGAGCCGCAGTTCGTGACCGACCTCGATCAGCTTGCGCCGCCCGATTGGGATGCGCTGGGCGTCACGCAATACGACACTGATTCGTTCGGCGGCGGCTACGCCAAACGTTCGCCGGCCGCCTGCATGCTGACCAGCCGCGGCTGCCCGTTCCGCTGCACGTTCTGCGCGGCGAACCCGGTCAGCGGCCGCCTGTTCCGGGTGCACTCGGGCGCGCGCGTCGTGTGGGAGATGCAGGAGTTGATCGCGCGCGGCTTTCGCGAAATCAAGATTCTCGACGACAACGTCGCGGCCGACATTCGCCACCTGCGCGAAGTCCACGCGGCGATGAAAGCGGCGAAGCTGGACCTGGCGGTCAGTGTCGTTTGCGGGTTGCATCTGCGCACGATCGACGAAGAGGTGATCGAGCTGCTGCTGGCGATGGGCGCGTATCAAATCATGGTCGCGGTGGAATCCGGCGCCGAACACGTGCTGCGCGACATGAACAAGGGCATCGACGTGCCGCTCGTGCGCGAGAAGGTCGCGCTGCTGCGCAAGTACAAACTGCCGACCGCCGGCTATTTCCTGATCGGCTACCCGACCGAAACGCGCGCCGACATCGAACGCACGATTTCGCTCGCGCTCGAACTGCCGTTGGTGCGCGCGCACTTCAACATGTTTTCGCCGTATCCCGGCGCCGAGGTCTACGAACAGCTTCGCCGCGAAGGGCGGCTGCAGGAAATCGAACTGGTCAAGATGCACGCCGAGACGGCGAACTACTCCTTCGTCGAAGGCGTGTCGGTGCGCGAGCTCAATGCGATCCGCCGGCGCGCGCTGCTGCGTTTCTATTTGCGGCCGCGCATCCTCTGGGGTTTCCTGCGCAGCATGAACAACAAGTCGTCGATGAAATTTCTCTTCCGCAAAACGCTGCAATACTTCGGTCTGCGGGGGCGGTCGAACCGGGCCAAAGAAATCGCCTGACCTTCAGCTTTCGCGCTTCACTTTTTTCGTGCGAGCACGTAGATGCCGTCGCGCCGCGAGATCGTTTCGTAGCGCAGCTCTTCCAGCGCCTGCGCGAGCCGTTCGCGGCAGAACGCGTTGCCGGTCATGGGGCAGGGGTCTTGTTCGTCGAGCACGAGGCGGTCATACGACGCGGTCGGCGGCGTCTCGCGCGTGACCAGCGTCCGGTTCGCGATGTCGTTGGCGAAAAAATAAAACGTGTAGGTCATCAGGTACGATTGATTCCGCGGCAGAGAATCCAGCACCTCGCGGGTGATGCGGTGGTGCGCGGTTTGGACGATCTCGCCGAATCGCGCGTGGCGCGTCAGCGGGACGGGGCCGTAATCGCCGGGCGTGAAGAAATAGTGGATCGTCAGGGTGAACAAGATGAAGGCGACCGCGGCGGAAACGCCGACGCGCGTCGACAGCAAGCGCGGCCGGCGCAGCGCCAACCAGTCGGCGCCTCGTCGTGCGCCTTCGATGGCCGCCAGGTACACGAACGGCAGGACCACCAGGAAGCCGGTGGTGAAGTACGAGAACCAACCGTCGTGCAGGTTCACGGCCCACGCGGTGCGCGGATCGAGATTGACGTGGCCGTAAGCGGACACGGCGATGTACGCGAGCTCCGGCAGCGCGCCGAACAGCCAGGCCGGTCGCACAAACGACAGTCCCAGCAGCGGAACGAAAAACAGCAGCAGCGTGAAGTTCTGGTAATAAAACAACTGCGCCAGGAAGAAGCCGGGTCCCGTGAACAAGCCTTTGACGATGTCGCCGAACGAACCGCCGAACGCCGACAGGTGCGTCATTTTGGCCGGCAGGTGAATGCCCGTGAGCAGCGAAAACGCGACCACCACGATCACCGCGCACCCGAGCCACGCCGCCGAAAACAACATCGCCGTGCGGCCGAGGCGATCGCGCGAACCGAAAAGGTAGAGGGCGAAACCCAGCGCGAACAAACCCACCGCGAAATTGATTTGCGTCGCGCAGATCGCGGCCGCGCAGAAAATGAACCAGCCTTTGCGCCGCGCTTTCCACGCGATGAACGCGCCGAACGCCGCCGGCAGAATCGTCGCCGCGTTGCGCAGGCCGGAAAGCGAGCAGATGGCGTAGATCGGGTTGAACGCGAGGCTGAAGCTGAACAGCAACGGCGCCCACGGCCGGCGAAATACCTGCTTCGCGGCGAAGTAAACCAGCAGCACGCCCGAGGCGAAGAAGAGCGCGTGAAGGATCATCAGGCTCAGCGCGCCCGGGAACAGCAGATAGACCAACATCTGCGGCAGCAGCATCGGCATAAGGACCAGCGCATAGATGTGCGTGTTGTCCAGGTAGCGAAAATGGCCGTTCAGCGTCTCTTCAAAAAGACCGGCGACGTTGGCGTAATCGAAGCACGACCAGTGAAACGCTTGATACTTGGCGATCTGCAGCCAGAGGTTGACGCCGAAAAACAGGAGCGCCAGCGCGACGGCGGCCGCCAGCCCCAGCAGGTCCGTGCGCGAAATGGATCGGTTGCTTTGCCCCATCGAAGTTAGGCTACGAGTCCGCTCCGCGTGATGTCAAGACGAACGGTTTAGACGACGCTCTTCACCGCGGCGTAGACCTGGTCGTAGTTCGGCTCGGTTCCCCCCTCCTTCACCAGCTCGAGGTAGCGGACGACGCCCTGGCGGTCGACCACGAACACCGAGCGCGCCAGGATCATCGTTTCCTTGACGAGCACGCCGTACGCGAGGCCGAACGCGTGGTCCTTGTAATCGGACAGCGTGACCACCTGGTCGATGCCGGCCGCGCCGCACCAGCGCTTTTGCGTGAAGGGCAGATCGCCGCTGAGCGTGATGATCTTGACGTCCGGACCCAGCTTCGCCGCCGCCGCGTTGAACTTGCGCGTCTCGGTGTCGCACACCGACGTATCCAGCGAAAGCACCGCGGACAAGACCACCACTTTGCCTGGGTAACCGACGAACTCCGCCGGCGCCATATTGTTGTCCACCGCGGTGAAGTTGGGCGCCTGGTCGCCGACCTTCACCTCGTTGCCGATCAGCGTGACCGGATGGCCGCCTACCGTATAGATTCCTTTTCGCTCGCCCATCGCCGTTCTCCTTGTTTTTTTCTTCTGCTTTGAAGATAGCCACGTCCCCGCGGGTTCGTCAACCAACATCATGTAGTAACAATCAAGGCCCATCGTTTGTCTAACGAGGTCGTGGTAATAAACAGCCTTTTTCAGCGGCGTTTGGTCGGCGAAAAGTCACGGCAGATTCCCCGACTTGACAGCGGTGAGCAGCTTGTGATTAGGTGACCGAGTTCAGCAACCGAAGATTGATTTTTGCGTACGGCGCCAAGGCGGAGAAGTAAGGGCAGTTGCCTCTACCTTGGGCCAGGTGAGTCGGTTGCCCATCGAACAACAAAGAAGCAGGAAGGAGTAGAATATTATGGCGAGTCCGGTGTACTGCAATCTGTGCCAGAGGAACGTCATGCGCGAGAAGAAATTCAACTGGCTGGTGTTCATTTTTCTTTGCGGCATTTTCTATCTGCCGATTTACCTGCTCCAAAAAGCAAAATGTCCGATCTGCCAAGGCGCGAATTTCGGACCGGCCAAAGCGGACAAAATGGGCTAGTCCGGACGATGAAAAGAACGTTCCGGGAGCGGGCGAGGAACGTTCGTTGGAGTATGCTTCTTTCCCACCACGCGCCGTGTGATCTCGACCGAACGATCGGCATCGGACCGGTTCGATTATGCACTCGCTGCGTCGGCGTTTTCTTCGGGATTATTATTGGAGCCGCGACTTCAAATCATGTTGGTGTAAACAGCGTCTTTACGTGGCTCGCTTTGCTTATTTTGCCGCTTCCGGCCGCGCTTGATTTTTCGTTGCATGAACTTTCAGAAAAATATCGCGGCAATAACCGACGCCGGTTCGCCACCGGCGTGCTGTTGGGCCTGCCGTTGGGATGGGCGATGTTATGGTTGTCCCACGGCTTCCTCGTGGTCGCGATCGGCTTTGTCGGTTACCTCATGCTGATTGAAATTACGATTGCCGGTTTTTTTTGCGCCAGGGGTCACCTCGACGAGTATGTCGAACGGTATGCCAATGCCGTCCATGTCGATCCGCAAGAGAAGAAGCAGCTGACCTGAGTGTCGTTGACTCATCGGATGACAACTGGAAAGCGGCGAACTTTGGCCTTCGCCGACGTGTCGTTGCACTTGCCGCTCATCGCCGGCGTCGCGGCGCCGGTCCTTCAACATTGGTATGGTTGGTATGTTGGGAGCGCGCGAACGTTCTAGCGTACGGGAGGTGAACGAATGCAGGACAAATACGTCGGCGACGTGGGTGACTTCGGCAAGTACGGTTTGCTGCGCGCGCTGTGCGGCCTGCACGACGACAAACGGCGGCTGCGATTGGCGGTAATCTGGTGCGTGCCGCGAGTACTCGAAAAGGGCCACAACGAAGTCGACTATCTAGGACCCGGCCATCGTCACGCGGCGTCGCTAGCTAAGTGTGACCCGCTGTTGTATGCGGAGCTAAAGTGTTTGGACTGCCGCGAACAACGGACGCTCAAGGCGGTCGAACGATCACAGATCTTGCCCGCGGGGACAGGTTTCTCAGAAAAACCGGCCGATTTCCCAACGGGACGGCGTTCCGGCTCTGGTCCTCAAATCGTTTTTCTCGACCCCGACAACGGAATTCGTGGCAAAGCCATGCGGCGCGACTTGGCGCATGACGACAAATATGTTTTCCTGGATGAGTTGAAAAAATTTTACAGCGCCGGCCACTCGCTGGTAGTTTACCACCATCTCGGTCGCCACAATTCCGCCGAGGAGCAGGTTAACGAATGGGAAGAAAACCTGCGCGCTACGTTAAACCCCGTGGCGGTGTGGCCGTTGGTCTATCACCGCGGCACGTGTCGGGTGTTTTTCGTGGCGCCGGCCAACGCAATCGACGCGCGCTTGTTGCGGACACGACGCGACGCCTTTTTACAAAACTGGCAACCCCATTTCGAAATGTTTTGAGCGGAGCGCGCAAACCAAGTTCACAACAATCTGATCGCTTCTTCGACCGCGACCGAGAAATGGTGCGCGCCTTGGGCGGCGGACGCGAGCACGTGTTCGTGGCTCGGTTCTTCGCCGTCGCCGCCGTCGTGGCAGAGGTTGCTGACGAAGGACATCGCCACCAGGTCCAGGCCGACGTAACGCGCGTACAGCGCCTCGGGCACGGTGCTCATGCAAACGACGTCCGCGCCCAGCGTGCGCAGCATCCGCACCTCGGCGGCCGTTTCGTAGTTGGAGCCGAGCATCGCCGCCAACACGCCTTTGCGCAGCGCGATTTTTTCGCGCGCGAGCCGACGGCGCAGCCGGGCGTAGAGATCGGTGCGGTAAGCGTGCACCATGGTCACGAACGGCGAAGGCAGATCCGGCGCAAACGCGTTGCCTTCGTACTGCCCGATCATTTCGACCAGCGGATTGCGTCCCATGAGATTGAGGTGGTCGTGAATGAGCACCACATCGCCGCGATGAAACGCGGGGTTCAGTCCGCCGCTCGAATTGGTCAGCACCATCGCCGTCGCGCCCAGGCCCGCGGCGACCTGCACCGGCAGCGTCACCACCGCGGCGGACGCGCCTTCGTAATAATGAAACCGCCCGACGAAAATCACGCAGCGTTTGCCGCCGAGCCGCCCGATCACCAGGCGGCCGGGGTGGCCGGGGATGTGCGTCGGCGGATAGCCGTCGATGTCGCGATGGGGCAGGTCGAACTCGATCTTCGTCCGCTCGACCACGCTGGATAGCCCGCTGCCCAACAGCAGTCCGACGTCGACCTTTCCGGCGAGACGCCGGCGCAGATCGGCGAGAATGCGCGCGAGTTCGCGGTGTCGCAGGGGAGGAAGACGAAGGTTGGTCATGCGCGTCGCCGTGTTTGATTTATTCGAGTCGCAAAAGTTTTCTCAGCCAGCCGACGAAGCGGCGCCACCAGTTCAGCCGCGGGATCAAAAGTTTATTGGTCATCACCCGCACGGGCAACGTCGGCCCTTCGGCGTTATAGATGGTCAGCAGTTCGCGCGTCGGCAGTTCGAGGTATTGGCCGATGGCCTTGATGAAGCCCTGCACGAAAACCGGCGCCGGCAGCGTTTCGTGATCGTCGGCCTCAAGCGCCTCGATCATCTCAATCTTGATTTTGGTCACGTTGTAGATTTCTTCGACGGACACGCCGCGCGCCAAGCGTTCGTGGCGCAGCGTTTGTCCGAGCGTGCCGCGGCGCGCAAACGGTTCGGCCCCGGAGATTTCCAGCAGGTCGGTGCGCAAGCTTTGTTGCATCGCTCACCTCATTCGATCAGGCTGAGGTATTCCTGCGCGCGGGCGCCGTACTGGCCGAGCGGATCGATCTCCAGCACTTTCTTAAAGAGCTGCTTGGCCTTTTCCGGCTGCCCGACTTTCTGAAACACCTTTCCTAATTCGAGCATCGCCTCCAGGTAGTCCGGTTTTAACCGCAAGACGGTTTCGAGCAACTGCCGGGCCTCTTCCCAACGCTCGAGGGCGATGTAGACCTTCGCCAGATTCACGTAGGCCAGCAGGTACATGCGGTCGTGGTCCAAACACTTTTTGTAGTTCTCTTCCGCTTTCAGGTAATCGCGTTTCTTGTAGTAGGCCCAGCCGAGGCTGTTGAGCGTCGCCGCGCGATTGCGGTAGAGGTCGTTCGCGAGCGCGGTGTCGAACTCGGTGATCGCCTGGTCGTATCGCCCTTGATAGAGGTACACCGTGCCGAGGTTGTGATGCGCGTCGGCGTGATTCGGATCGAGTTGGATCGCCCGCTGGAAGTGCTCGATGGCCTGGGCGTACTTCTCTTTAGAAAAATAAACTAATCCGAGGGCGTTTTGAATGTCCGCGCTGAACGGATCGAGCTTCTCCGCCTTGAGCAGCTCCTCCAACGCCGCGGTCGAGTCGCCGTGATAAATCCACGCCACCGCGGAGCGATAACCGCTCAGCGCCTGGCGCTGGTTGTCTTCGCTGACATGCTGTGTGCTCGCGCACGCCGTGAGAACAAAAAGCGAAATGACGGCCGCGACCAGCGCCAAAATTATCTTTTTCATGAATCCCTGTCCGCGTGAATACACCACGATCTAGTAGCACTCCGCCGCCTTGCTGTCAACATGTTGATGCGGCGCGGTCCTACGGAGAGACGATTTTTTTTGACCGAATCGACAGGATGCACAGGATCGACAGGTCGGAGTTATTATGTTGATCTTCCATGTCCGGGGTGGAAAGACCCCCCTCCAACTCCCCCCGTATTGCTGGGGGAGGGCCGAAATAACTGAGCAAGGGGCTTAAGCCCCTTGTTACCGCTGCTCCCCCTCCGCGAGACGGCTTAGGCGCTAACTTATTTCGTCGATCCAACGAGGTTGTCATTTCGACCGAGCCCCGAGTGCATCCGAGGGCGAGCGGAGAAATCGCTCCCTTGC
>PMZC01000398.1 GCA_003170555.1 Deltaproteobacteria bacterium | reverse complement strand
GTAGCCAGGGACGTAAGTCCCTGGAACCTGTGCGACGACGGCGAGCCCCGGAACGGGGCGGCAGAAGTTTTCCATTCGATGGTGATCGTCTGCCGCCCGTTTCACGGGCTTTTTTTTCGCGGCTTGATCCAGGCGCTGACGCGCCTGGCTACCGAACTGCCGCCCGCATCGCGGGCTCGCGGCAGGGAATCCGGGTTTGTCGATTTCCATTTTCTGAGCAAGGACGTCGATCGTGCATCTCCGGCACGAAATCATCCGGTGTCGGTCCGTTAGAACGCGCGTTTGACCCGCAAAGATTCGACGACGGCCGTACTATTCGAAGCCGCGTTCGATTTTCGGATTCAAGTTTTTCGCTGTTTTTTTCGATGAGTAGAATGGTCCGGCGGGGAATAATGTTGCGCTTTTGTGTTGTTTATGCGATTCTCTAGCCGCAACGGGGCGGCCCGATGGGTATAGAAGACTATCTGCAAAGTGCGCGCTACCGGCGTCGTTTGGCGCTGGACTATCGATTCTTGTTCCCAAATTTGATGGATCCGGACGAGCTGGCGTTGGCGAATCTGACGCGGGAGCAACTCGAATCGGCGTACGAAATTCGACTGCACCAGATTGAGACCTACAACGGCAAAGACCGCAAGGCGGCCGAGGAACAACGGTCGCGCCTGAACGCCAGTTTGCAGCACCTGATCGCTTTCGCCGACGAGCGCGACGCCATGGTGCGGCGCATCGGCGCCGACCCGCTCGCCACGGAAGAAACGCCGGATCATTCGGAATTCAAGAGCGTTTTTCTGACGAACCATCGGCGCGTCAGGCTGGTGGCGGTCGGCGGCGGGAAGGGCGGCATCGGCAAGTCGCTCGTCGCGGCGAACCTGGCGATCGCCCTGGCGACGATGGGCAAAACGGTGGTCGCCATCGACATGGACCTTGGCGGCGCCGATTTGCATCTCGCCCTCGGCCTGCGCAGTCTGCCGCGCTCGCTCAATGACTTTCTCGAACGGAAGTATGAAAATCTCGAAGAGGTGCGGCTGCAAACCGCCTATCGCAACCTGAGCATCATCGCGACCGATTCGTCCCGCCTGGGCGTGGCCAACATCAAGCACGCGCACAAAGAAAAGGTGCTGCGCCACCTGGCGAAACTCGACTGCGATATCGTCATCGCCGACCTCGGCGCGGAAGTCAGTTTCAACGTGCTCGATATTTTTCTCGCCGCCGACCATCGCTACGTGGTGACGAGCACCGAGCCGACGAGCGTGCTGGAGGCCTATGGCCTGGTGAAACTGAGTCTCTTCCGCAAGATCCGCCATTTCGCCGGCGAGTTGATTCCGCCCTCGTCGCCGCTCGGCGAGCAGATGGCCGATTTCCTGTTCGAACGCGAAGACGGCGAAACCAACGGCAAGCCGCATACGGTCTGGCAACTGGTCGACCTGATCGCGCAAACCGATCCCGAGGTGCACCGCAAACTTCTGAAAATGATTTGGAACTACCACGTCGATCTGGTCATCAACATGAGCGATCGCGAAAAGGACTGGGCGATCGCGCAAACGATGACGCGGCTGTGCCAGGACAACCTCGCGATCAACGTCGAGCACAGCTACCTCGTGCCGTGGGACCAGCGGGTGCGCGACTGTGCGCGGCTGCTGCTGCCGGTGGTGATTCAGGCCTCGTCGAGCGCGGCTTCGCGCGCGCTGATCCAGATGGCCACCGAGGCGGCGTTCCTCGGCGGCAGCAAGGAAGAGATCGGGAAAAAGATCAACGCCATCGCCCCGGCGGTCAAAGAGCGCGTGAAAAAGATGAGCGAGATGTCCGCCCTCGGCCGCCCCGGCCAACCGGTGGACAAGATCGTTTCGCTCGCCGAACAGGACAAGCCCTCGCGCCTCCGCGAATTCCTGGCCAAGGAAATTCATCTGCGCCGGCAGTAGATTTTTCCATCGCCGCATTCGAATGGATTGGACCCCCCTCCAACTCCCCCCGTATTGCAGGGGGAGCGCCGTCGCACGCGTCAGCGTCTTTCATTCCCCCTCCGCAATACGGAGGGGGTTGGGGGAGGTCAAACGTAGGGGCGCGATTCATCGCGCCCTTCATCATGGGGCGTTAGGCATTACGCCGCTACAAAGACACAGGCGAGGGCGCCTGCGCTCCCACCAACACAGGAGCACAGCCGCCCCCGGCTGTGATTTGGCCGCCGTTCCCAGGATTGGTAGGGGCACGGCATGCCGTGCCCTTTTCAGGCGCCAACAGATTTCATCAACGTCACTTGACGCGTCAATGGCGGGCGAAGCTACTCCTCGGTGAAGTAGTCCAAATCGATTCGTTTGGTCTCGAGCATGAACCCCGGTCGAGCGGTCAAATCTGGATCGGCCGCTGGCCAACCGCCTCCCACTGAATGGCCGGACACGCTCGCCGTCAACAATGCGGCCTCTCTTTCAGGTTTTCTTCAGGGCCGCTGCGATGACCCGCGCATACTTGGCGTTTCGCAACCGGTAGTTGTCCTTGGTGTCGGCGTATACCCTCTCAAAGGCGAGAATCTGCCTCAGTGCGCCGTAGGTCCGGTACCCGAGAAGCTGAGAGACCGACAGGCCCCTGTCCGTGAGCGGCAACCCTTTCTTCAGCCAGGCCTCCTGGCACTCAGTCTTCGTGATGGTCCGGCCCGGGTTCTGCACCAAGAGCGAGAGGAAAACGCGGAGCTGTTGGTAGCGCACAGGGTGACTCTTCTTGCGGCGGCGCAGGAGTTGCAGGAGTTCCTCCTCCAGCCGTTTCTCGCCCCACTTGGGGACGTCGTCGTACCAGGTGACATGGCCCCCCTTTTTTCCTCCTTCGTCCGGCGAGAACAGGGTCTCCACGACTACGTAGAACTCGTTGTCGACCGGGAACCGACTCAACTTCACCGCGATGATCTTCTCCTCGGCAGGGCGCTCCTCGTTGGCCTCGATGAGCTTTGCGACGACCTCTTCACTGAAGGTCTGCGCGAGGATGGCTCCGTAAAAGGGCTGGCCCGGGTCGAAATACTCCGAGCCCACCCAGTCGTTTGCGCGCTGGATCATCTCCTCGCGCGCCGCACGATTGTGCGGGGACCGGTAGGCGTCCAGGTAGCGCGTCATCTGTTGCACGTCCTGCGTCGCGACGGAGTGGGTCTTCAGCTCGTATATGTAGATGTTGTAGCGATTCCGGTCGGGGTTCCATGAGAGGCAGATTAGGTCTGTAATCCCTTTGGTACTGCTCTTCATGAGTCTCACGTACTGCTGGCGCGCGATGATGTAGACGGGCAGGAGTCCCTCCGGCGCGTCTTCCGAAGCTGCCAGAACCAGGGGGTGTCCGAACAGGAACTCCTCCAGGTATGACTCCCGCTCGAAGTGGTATATCTCACCCAGGAGGTGCGTTGCGGCATGGTAGAGCTTAGACATCTTCTTCCCTATTATTGATTTTCGCAGTATGCGGATGATATTCACGATTCTTTTGCCACGTCAACGGCCGCTTGATTTCGCCGTTTCGTTGTCGTTTGCTAGGGCCACGGAGGAGAGCAATGAAATGGGGATGGCTGTTGTTGGCGGTCTTGGTGTTGGCGGGCAACGTCGCATGCGATTGCGGCCATTCGTCGTCCGACGATGATCGCGCCGCTGATGACGATCACGCGGTCGACGACGACGCGATTGACGACGACACAACGGACGACGATTCAGTCGATGACGACGCTGCTGATGACGACACGCAGCCGACGCGCACGTTTCGTCTGGCCACCGCGCCGGTGCAGTTCCAGATGGG
>PMZC01000390.1 GCA_003170555.1 Deltaproteobacteria bacterium | reverse complement strand
GGAATGAACCGCGGCTGGTGCGAAAAGTCGGCGTCCATCTCGACGATGCGTTCGGCGCCAAGCTCCAGCGCGTGACAAAACGCCTCCGCGCCCGCATAGCCGCGGCCTTTCTTCTCCCGCCGATGAAGCAGATGCACGCCGGAATCCGCCGCGGACATTTCGGCGACCATGCGCCACGTGCCGTCGGGGCTGTTATCATCGGCAACCAACACCTCGAGGTCGAGCGCGCGCAATTCCTGGATCAACGGTCGAATGTTTTCGGCTTCGTTATAGGTCGGCAGCGTGACAATGGAACGGGGCATTCATTTCCCAAGAACGCGCAGGCAAGCGGCCTCGACTTCTTCAACGCCGATGTCCTGCAGCGCACTGGTTTCTTCGGTAGCCGCGCCCATCACCGGACCGATCTGCTCGCGGAAAATCTTTTCGCCGCGGCCGCCGAGATCGACTTCCTGCTGCGGCGTCGGGCCGAACAGCGCCACCACCTTGGTCTTCGACGCCAGCGCCACGTGCAGCGCCATGGTGTCGCCGGTGACGACCAAATCGAGCTCGCCGAGCATCGCGGCGAAGCGGCGCAAGGGGTTGTCGGCGCCCAGGTCGACACAACCGCGGCCGATGCGCGCGGCGATCATCTTGTTTCGTTCGACTTCCTCCGGCCCGCCGAGCAGCACGATCGTGCCGCCCGCCGACTTCGCCAACCGCGACCCGAGCTCGGCGAAGCGCTCGGCCGGCCAACGTTTGCCGGGAAACACCGAACCCGCGCCGGTGTTGAGGCCGATCAGCGGCCGCCGCGTCGCGTTCAATTCGGCCAGCCGCGCCTTGGCCCAGGCCTTTTCTTCGGGGGTAAAGGCCAGCACGTACAGCTCGCCCGCGTTTTCGATTTCGACGAGCTCGTGAATCATCTGCTGGTAGCTTTTTTGATAGCGCTGGAACTTGAAGAAGTCGCTGATCCCGGTTAGCAGCGCATCCTCGCCCGCCGCGCTGGTCACGTGCAGGTTGCCTTCCGCCCCCATGGTGAAGCCGCGCTTATTCGCCGCCTGGCATTGCGCCATCAAGCCGATCGCCCGCGGCTCTTTGTCGAAGCACAAGGCGAGATCGAACTTCTCGACCCCCAGCCGAATCATCGTCTCGTCGTTGACCGTCCAGACGCGGTGGACGAACGGGTTCTGCTCCAACAGCGGTTTGCTCGGCGGATCGACCACCCAGGTGACGAACCAGGCGTCGTGCGTTTTACTCAGTGTTTTTTCGAGGCTGGGCAGAATGCTGGTCGTGCGCAGTACGTCGCCCATGGCCCCCAGCTTGAAGATGAGCACGCGAAAACCCATCGGGTAGTACTTGATGCAGTACGGGCAATTGACCCGATAAACGCACGGTTTCTCGCCGCGATAATGCCGGCAATCGTAGTGAATTTCGTCCGTGATGAAGCCCATCGCTTCCCCTTGTTCGACGTGGCCATACCTTTAGCAGAAACGACCGGCCTCGTCCATCAGCGCGCCGTGTGTTATGGTGCCGACATGGCGCGTGTTTGTCCGAATTGCCGGCGAATGGTCGGCGACGATGAGTTGGCGTGCTCGAAGTGCGGCGCGATGACGCTCGATACGACCACGTGGCGCGACGTCAGGCCCAGCCAGGTCGATACGCCAATCTCCCCGAAGGACGAAGCCGGCGTTTCCGAGCATCGGTTGAAGGTCGGCCTGGGCGGCATGTTGGCCGTTTTCACGTTTTTCATAGTGTATCTGATTGCCTATCTGGTATTCTTGCGGTAATCAGGTCATCCAAGTGTCGGATTATTGACGAATCCCTGCCTCTCCAACCGGCAGTTGTTGCCGTCAAGTCGGATAGTGCGACGCCTAACTAGTTGATATTCAAGTCGTCTGATTTTTTGGCATTGCCTTTGCTCATAACTCGGCCAGTGGGGTGTACATGAGCATCGAACGGTTTCTGTTTGGCGACCCGATCTACGCGTTTCTCAAGCGCAGCCTCGACGTGCAGCAGTTTCGCACCGAGGTGATCGCCAGCAATCTCGCCAACGTCGACACGCCGGGTTACCAGGCGCGCGATGTGGATTTCGCCCGCACCCTCGATGTCGAACAGGAACGTTTCGCGATGGCGGACGTCAGCATGTCCGCTACCCACCCGCAGCACTTTCAGATCGAATCTCCGGGCGTGACGGCCGAAACCGTGGTGCACCGGAACGGCGAAAGCCAACGCGTGGACGGCAATTCGGTCGATCAAGACACGGAGCTGCGTAAGCTCGCTGAGGCGCAGCTTTACTACAACGCCACGATCAACGCCTTGGCCAAGAAGATGTCGATGATCCACGACGTGGCGGTCGATCCGAGAATCTAGGAATCAAGCACACGGTCAATGGCCGCGCGGGGGCGGCGTCAACGGCGGCAGACCTTGCTTCCGGCGAATTTCGGCGACCAAAGCGCGGGCGCTTGACTGCATCGTTTTGCCGCATTCGGCGTGTCGGATGACGCCGTCACTCAGTCGATTCACGGCCCGCGAGTAGTCGTTTTCGACGACGAAGTGCAGCAATCCCTGGACATAATCCCGCACGCAATGCAGATTCGGGTCGCCGGCCCTGGCCAACCGCTCAGCGAAACGGCTCCATTCGGGCCAGCGAGCCGGATCGTTCGAGATCGCCAGCAACGACGAATCGATCGCCTGATTGAGATAGACCGGGTTGCGCAGCACCAGGGTGCACCGCACGATGGTTTCGCCGAATTGATCGAGGGTTCCGCGACGCAGGGGAATCGCGCGGACCGCAAACTTGAGCAATTCCAGCGCCCGCGTGTCGAGCGTGTTGCGGAGCGCCGGCGAAAGGTCGCGCTCGAGCGGCGGCAACGTCAACACCAACGCTTGAAAACGAAGCAACGGCGCTTCGCGGTCGTCCAGCGGTCGGCGGGTCAACGTCAACGTGAGTTGGCCGGCCAGCTGCGATAGTGTTTCGAACCGATCGAACACCGAGAGCGCGACGTCGAGATTCCGCAATTGCAAGGCGATCTCCGGGTCGTTCCCCCAACCTTCCGCAAACACCCGTCGGTATTTCCGCATCTCGTCCATGCGGTTGGTCATCGCCAACTCCTGCAAGGACGTGGCGATCGCTTGCGCGTAAATCGCCGAGTTTCGTTCGGCGGCGGGAATCGCGGCCAGCAGGCGATCGAAATCGGCGCCGCGCTCTTCCCTCATCAGCGCCGGCAGCAGCATGGGAATCATGACCCGGTACTGCGGGTCGTCGATGTGTTCGGTGACGCGCCGGTGAAGCAGCAGAAGATAAGCGTCTTTATAAGTCTGAATCGGCGGCTCGGCGGCGGACAACGCCAACAAGCGTTCGGTGGTGCGAAAATACGGGGATAGGTGATAGACGGTGACGCCCCCCGCCAGGATCGCCAGCCCG
>PMZC01000125.1 GCA_003170555.1 Deltaproteobacteria bacterium | reverse complement strand
TGACGCGCGCTTCGATAACGGCGCTGAGAATCGTTTTCACGGTCTTGTAAAACGGGCCGACGCAATTGAGCACCACATCGGCGCCGGCGATGGCGTCTTTGACGCTGGCGGCGTCGTCGGCGTTGAAGGTCTTGAACTGAACCTTCGGACCCAGCGCCGCGGCCAGTTCACGTCCTTTCGCCGCGTTGAAATCGGCGACGACGACCGAGGAAAACAGTTCTTGCGCGGCCAGCACCTTCACGGCTACCGCGCCCACGGCGCCACATCCGCCGAGCACGACGACTTTCGCCATTAGACATCTCTCCGGTTGTCAACTTGAAATGATCGGGCCATTGCTACCTTAAGTACAATTCCCGGTCAAACTTTTAATTCAGATCTTGCAGCACCGCGCGCAGCCCGGCATCAGGCCTTGTCGCAGCGTGCTGCGGAATCTCCGGTATAGTTCGTTATTCCATATCGCTTCCATGCGATCCTGGCGCAAGTTTCCCATGCGCACGTAGAGGAATTGGCACGGATAAACGTCGCCCTGCGCGTTGAGAAACGTGCTGCGCCAGATGAACACGCAGCGCCGGCTCAGCGCGGCCGTTTTGCTGTACCATTGCCGGATTTCATGGTCGTCCAGCACCGGCTTGGTGAGCACGCCCCGCGCGCGATCGGAGTGGAGAAATTCGATCAACGGGGCGAAGGCGCCTTCCTGCGGCTCGTACTGGTGGGTCAGGATATCGATCGGCACATCGTTGAACCGCCCGCGCCAGAAATCGCGCTGCTTGGCGATCTCGTCGGCGGTCAAGAAATTCAAGTGGCTGAGGCGCACGACGACCCGCGGCAAATCGGCCACGTCATCCACGAATTGCGCCAGATCGCTCACGCTTTTTTCGGAAAGCACGTAGTTCACCATCGGGCCCGGCCGCTTCTTCATCTCGGTCCACGTGCGCAAGGCCGCCAGCGACCGATCATATGCGCCGGTCATGCCGACCGTGCGATCGTGCGTTTCCCGGCCCCCGTGGATGCTGATCAGCAGCGCATTCAACCCCAAGTCCGCGAGGCGGCGCGCCTGGTCGGCGGTCATCAGCGTGCCGTTGGAAACCAAACCCACCGGCAGACCGAACCGCTTGAACGCCTCGACGATCTCGATGACATCTTCGCGCGCGAACGGCTCGCCGCCGGAAAGAAAAACGCCCGGGCGGTAAGGCGCCCATTGCGCGGCCAGCCGCCGGTACTCATCCAGCGTCAGCTCGTCCGCGCGCGCGACTTTGTTCTCGGCATTGAAGCAATACGGACAATGCAGGTTGCAGCGCGTGGTGATGTTGATGTTGATCACGAACGGAAACGTGTTCGACCGGCCGCCCTTCCGCGCCATTTGCGCGGGCAGCATCAACATGTCGCCGACCGTGCGCAACAAGGGAAAAAACGAGCGAAACGAGCGCAGGTTGATCAGTTGCGATTCCAGTTTGGTTCGCAGGCTCACTCTTGCTCCCCGATCACAAAACGCCGCAGCTGGCGTCGCTCCTCGTCGGTCAGGTCCAGCAGCCGCGCGTGCACCTGCTCGTTGTGCATCAGGTTGTCGCAGGTGCGATGGCAGCCGATGGGCGTGAAGTATGGGTGTTTCTTCGATTCGCGCAAGGCCATGCGGCGGAATTCGCGGTAGACTTCGCTGCGCCAAATCTCGGCGAACGTGTTGCGATGCAGATTGCCCATCGGCTTTTCGACTCCGCGGCAGCACGGAGCGACGTCGCCGTTGGGCAGCACGCGAATGAAAATCCAACCGACATAGCACGGGATGCGCTCGACGCGTTCGGCGTCGTAGTCGCCCTTCGCCGCGCCGACGGCCGTGAGCCTTTCCAGCAGGCCGTCCCAATTATCCAGCCGAAACTTCAAACCGGCGGCGCGCAATTGATCGACCCGCGCCTTTACTTGCGGCAGGTGATCGCGCAGCACTTGCAGATGCGGCGGCGTCAACAAGAGGCCGTCGGTTCGTTTGTGCACCGAATCGACCAGCGTGAAGTACATGCCGTCCGCCTGCACGCGCAAAGCGAACTCCAGCATCTCGCGCGTTTCCTGGAAGTTCATCGAGAACAGCACATTGGCCAGAATGACTTCACTGCCCGGCGCCTTGTGTTCGTGGAAGAGCTTGAGGTTACCCTCGATGATCTCGAACGTCTTCTCCGTTTTGTTCGGATGCGATCGGCTGTAGGTCGTCGGCGTACCGGCCCAGAGGCTCACTGTCAGTTCATCGACGCCGCTGCGCGCCAGGCGAATCACGCCGTCGCGATCGACCGCCGAAAAGTTGGTCGTGATCGCGCAGATCATGCCGTGCGACTTGACGCGCTCCACCGCCTCGAAAATCGCCGGGTGCAGCAGCGGCTCNNACGCGCCGCGCGCCCATACCGGCCAGCTCATCGATCAGCGCGAGCAGCATGTCGCGCGGCATCTCCTGTTTGAACCACGCCGGCGGCGGTCGCGCGTCGCCAAGCAACGGGCTGTTCGTCCAGCACGGCAGACAATTGTTGTTGCAGCGATTGGTCGGATCGATCACCACGTGTTCGGGCCCGACGAAAGCCTGCTCGCCATCGAGTACGCCGGCGAGGTCGCGGTGATCGACGAGAAACTTTTGAAACGGATCGACGGGCGCGGGCGCCTGATGCCGTTCCGGCTGCTCACCTTTCGTTCCTTTCCAGCAATAAGACTCAATCGGCGCACCTTCGCTGACGAACGTGTAGTCAACCTTCGCGCCGACGGCTGCCGGGATCTCCGCGACCCAGCATCGCCGCCGGGCTTCGTACTTCATCGGCGTGCGCTGCTCGACGCCGCCGTTGATCGACCACCGCACTTCGACGCGCTTGGTGAATGGAATCGCCTCATGGTAAGAGAGCGTCAGTCGCCCTTCTTGCAGGCGATGGAAGAACGATTCGATTTCGTCGTCGGAGTAAACACGGCCGGTCGCAGCCGTGCTCATCGTCCAGCGCTTCCCTTTCGGCAGGCCGGAAAGCACATAGTCGCCGAACAGCGCGAAGCCGAGCGCGAGGCCGTCGTCGCTGGCGGCGGGTTGAATGAACACGTGTTCGAATTTCGTTTCGCGCAAGACGATTTGATTGGCCACGCTGTTCAGGCATACGCCGCCGGCCAGGCACAAATTCGGGCAATGGGTCAACTCGTACAAATGTGCGGCGACGTGCACCAGCGCCTCTTCCAAGCGCTTCTGTGCGGCCCAGGCGAACGCCTTGTCGCGCTCGGTGATCTCGTCATGCGGATCGCGCGGCTGGCCGAACGCGGCGAACCACTGCGGCGACATGCGTTTGAACGAGACCGGGTCTTCGAGCACGTGATCGCCCGACCAGAACAACAGCCACGCCGGGTTGATGGAAATCCGCCCGTGCGGTTCGAGCCGCAGAATGTCGTCGAACAATTTCCGGAATTCGCTCGGCCCGCCATGCCCGGCCAGGCCCATCAGGCTCCCTTCCTCCATGCCCATGAAGTGCGAGCACAGCGCGTAATAATAGCCCAGGCTGGCCGCGGCCATGTGGTTCTCGATTTCGGTCAGCCGTTTGCCGCGGACGCCGTGGAGCAGACTCAGACTTTCGGCCGGGTAGTTGCGCGCCTCCGCCGATGGTTCCTCGCGCAACAACTCCTCGATCGTCGGATGTTGATGGGCCGCGCGAAATCCGCGGTCACGAAACGCGATCTCGTGCGGCAGCACGCCCCAGCGCGAACGATCGACCATCAACGGCGCAATGCCGCCGGACGCGTCGACGGAAAGAATCGCGGCTTCCTCAAACGGGCTGGGAAAAAACGCGCTGGCGGCATGACCGAGATGGTGATCGAGCTGCACCAAATCCTGCGGCCGCGGAAAGTCGGGAAACACCGCGATGGGCGGATGATCAGCCGGCGGATAATAGTAGGCGGTGTCGCAGGCCAGCAGATCGACGTCCGCCAACTCGACCCGCGCCTCGGCCAAAACGTATTGCAGTGCGCGCCGCACGCTGTTGCGCGGATCGCCGCGCCGCACGCGACACAAACGCTCCTCGTTGACGGCCACGACGAGGCGGCCATCGCGCACGAGCGCCACCGAGCTGTCGTGGTCGGAGATGACGGCGCCGAGCACGACCAGCGGCTTAGCCATGCGCGTTCGCCTTGGTGACGAGAAACGAACCAATGGCCAGCGCGTCGATCGCGGTCGTCGCGAAGCATTGGTACGCGTCGAGCGGCGATTCGACGATCGGTTCGCCGTGATCGTTGAAGCTGGTGTTGAGCACGATCGGCACGCCGGTGAGCTGGAAAAACCGCTCGATCAATTCGCGAAACGGCCCGTCGCCCGGCGCGACCGTCTGCACGCGCGCGGTTCCGTCGGCGTGAACGATGGCCGGAACGCGCGCCGTTTTCGCATCATGCACTTTCGCGACGAGCAGCATGTGCGGACTGGGTTCGTGCAGCTCGAACCATTCTTCCAGGTGCTCAAGCAGCACCGCCGGAGCATACGGGCGAAACCACTGCCGGTGTTTGACCTGCTCGTTGAGCCGCCGCGGCATGTCCGGGTTGCGCGGGTCGGCCACGATGCTGCGAAAGCCGAGCGCGCGCGGTCCGAACTCGGCGCCCTGTTGGAACCAACCGACGATGCCGCCGCCGGCGATCAGCCGCGCGACGCGCTCGATGAGATCAGGCGGCCGCTCGATTTTGATTGGCGCGTTGCGCAGCGACCAGCGTCGACCGGCGCGGTCGTCATGGTAGATGAAATCGCTCACTTGGCCACCGCTCGAACGTGCCTATTCCGCGCGCGCAGCCACCACGCGGCGCCTTGCAACACGGCGCGCTGCTCCGGGCTCATCACGCGGTAACGTCCGGCCAGGTGCTCGATGCGGCCCATGTCGTCGCACGATTTGTAGCACCCGATGCGCGCCTCGGGGTCGTTGCCGATGTTGCCGAACCACGGATCGCTTTTGACGAGCCGGTTCGTTTTCCGGCGCCACTGTCGCTGAACGTCGCTGGTCCACAACTCCTTGAACGAGACTTGATGGAGATTGCCGGTGGGAATGCGATGCGCCTTGAGGCAGCTATTCAGATCGCCGTCCGCCATCACGCGCGCAAATTGCCAGCCGACCGTGCACGGCATCGAGTCGATGATCGTGCGATCGTGCTCGCCGGTCGTCGTATGCGCGCCGCCGATGCGCCGCAGAAATTGATCGAACTTGAACAGGTGCAGGCGCGGCGGTTTCTCGCCTTCGATCCAATCACGAATGCGCAGCGCTTCTTCGTAAAGCCACTGCCGTTGGCTTTCGTCGAGCAGCAGTGCATCCGTGCGGTCGGGGATCGTGTCGAGCACGGTGAACTCCACCGACTCCGACTTGGTCTCCAGCGCAAAATCGATCATCAGCTTGATCTCATAAAAATTGAGATTGCTGATCACGTTGTAAACCTTGATGAACGGCAGCAGGCCCTTGATCTGATTCAGCCGCAGCAGGTTTTCTTTGATCTGGTGAAACATCTCCTCGGTCTTGTTCGGATGCAGCAGGCTGTATGTTTCCGGCGTGCCGGCCCAGACCGACACGGTCATATAGTCGACGCGCTGATCGGCGAGGAACTGCACGACATCATCTTTGACGAAGGTGAAGTTCGTGTTGATGTTGCAAACCAGCCCGCGGCGTTTGATCTCTTCGATGATGCGCAGGATGTCCGGATGGCAGAATGGTTCGCCGCCGCCGGCGATGTACACTTCTTTGCTGCCCAGTTCGATCAGGTCGTCGAGCAGGCGCAGGACAATCGGCAGCGGCAGTTCGGCTGCTTTCTTTTCCGGCGACAACGCCTTGTCGAGCAGCAGCGGACTGTTGCACCAGCAGGCGAGACAATCGTTGTTGCAATGGTTGGTCGGGTCGATCTGCACGGTGTGCGGGCCGACG
This sequence comes from Deltaproteobacteria bacterium, assembly GCA_003170555.1. Lineage (GTDB taxonomy): Bacteria > Lernaellota > Lernaellaia > Lernaellales > Lernaellaceae > FEN-1099. The sequence continues at coordinate 384 of PMZC01000125.1, read as the reverse complement.
AAACTTTCTTCGCCGTGCAACACGCCGACGATGTCGAGATTGGCTTCGACAAACGAACGCACGCGACCGAGAAAACCGTCGCTCTGCACGGTTTCCGCGATAGTCTTTTGGTCTTCGACCGGCGCCGGCTCATTTTTCTCGCCCGGCATCTCGTCATAAGACGGAGGCGCATCTTTCTTCGGTTCAACCGGCGCGAGAGGCGCTGCCGCTTCGGGTCGCGGAAAAACGACCGGCTCAATCATCGAGTTGGTTTTTTTTTTGCCCGCGACCTTCCAGAACAACCAGCGGCGTTCGTGCAACGCCATCTCGTAGGCCAACAGCAGATTTTCGGCGGTGACGCCCCAGTTGCATTTCGTTTCCGCGCGACGACGGGCCTTCGCGCCC
>PMZC01000366.1 GCA_003170555.1 Deltaproteobacteria bacterium | reverse complement strand
GGGGGTAGACGACCATCAAGGCGAATTTTCATTCGTGAGTGAGAATGAAGACTTGGGTCAAAGAGGCGAGTGCCAAGACGCGAGAGCCTGTGGGTGTGTTGAGGAGTATTTTGATCTTGCAGCGGTGTCACGTCATTTCAACAAGACTATTTCCCGAACACGGCTCGACAGGTTGATTAGCCAAGAAACAGAACGTGTGCCGTTTTCCCGGCCTTTGACGGATGTCGATCTCCAAGCTGCAATAATCCATGCAACGCACATCAATTTTCTAATCGATAGAATGCAACAGAGCATAATGAGTGTTTCCACAGTTCGCCGGCGAGAAACGGACGAATTCTGTGAAAACGAAATACTAATAGTCGACCCGTTGGTTGGGGAGTTTCGTGCAATTTTTTTGACGCCTAAAACACCAGGTCCTCACCCAGCCGTTATTGTGCTCCACGGACACACATTAAGTCCGGAGGAATGGCGTGCGGCTTTTTCGGCCGATTCCTTCGTAAAAAGAGGGTATGCCGTTTTCATTCCGCAACTTCGCGCCATGTGCGCCGGACAGTCGGAAGATGCGGTCACACGAGAGCTAGCGATGAGCGGACTGAGCTTCATTGGAGTCCAAATATACGAAGTTTTGCTTGACCTTAACTTTTTGAATTCGCTCTCCTATATCAACAAGAAAAAAATAGCATTAGTCGCACACTCCGGGGGTTGCTGTATTGGGACAGCAGCGATTCGTATAATACCTTCTATTCAAGCATACGTTCTAGATAGCGAATGCGACTATTTGGGGCCTGTCAAATCAGTCCGCGATGAATTTCTTCATCAATTTTTGCCAGGTCTCCACTCGTTGCGATTATTAGTTAATGATTTTTGTTCTACGCCCACCCCCACGTTGTTGGTGCCTTACAACCCACAAGGCTATACGAGTGGAGTCTTGAGTGAGATACTTGATTTTTTGGACAAGCATTTGAAATGAGATTGTTGGTTTCCGCTATTGGCGTGACTAAAATTGACAAATGGCTTAAGCCTCTTGTTGTCGCGTTGGCCCTATTACCCTTTTCCCCTTGACCGCGCCGCACCGTCGGGGCGCACCGTTGTGCGACCCACTACTGGTTTTCCGTTGCATTTGCGCCTGAGCCGGGTAAAATTGTCGGCGTACGATCTCGGGGAGCGGTCACCGATGCCCTACAAGAAGGTGGCGAGCGGCGTTTACCTCGTCGGCGGCGACACGCTCAGTCACGCCAACGACTGCCTGGTCTACCTCGTGGCCGGTCCGCCGGCGGTGTTGATCGACGCCGGGGCCAACCGCCTGCCGCACCGCATTCTCGATAATCTCGCCGAGGCGATTCACGACGTGCAGGAGATCGCCTATTGCGTGCTCACGCATTGCCACGTCGATCACATCGGCGGCGCGGAGCAGATTCGCGAGGCGGCGCTGTGCCGGCTGGTCGCGCACGAGGACGACGCCGAGGCCATCCAGAACGGCGACCCGGTGCGCACGGCGGCGAAGATGTACGGCATCAAGCTGCCCAAGATCGAACTGGACGACGTGCTGTTCGGCGACGGCGGCGAATGCGGCGGCCTGAACTGGCTGCACACGCCCGGCCATACGCCGGGTTCGATCGGCCTGTACTGCGACACGCCCGACGGCCGCATTCTCTTCGGCCAGGATGTGCACGGGCCGTTCCTGCCCGACTTCGGCTCCGACCTCGACCAGTGGCGCGCCAGCATGGACAAGCTGCTCGCGCTCGAAGCCGACATTCTGTGCGAAGGCCATTTCGGCGTCATCCGCGGCAAAGACGCCGTGGCGAAGTTCATTCACTCGCATCTCGACGCCAACCGCTGAACTTCGCGGTGTTTGTTTTTCGACGCGCATTGACGGGCGCCGCGCGATGTGGTGAATTCATGCCGGGGCAAGTGAAAAGTGAAGAGTGAAAAGTGAAGAGTGGCTGATCCCAGACCGACCTCTTCACCCTAGACCCTAGCCCCAAGACCCTCACTCCGCGGAGACCTGATGAACGTTCTCATTGTCGGCGGCGGCGGACGCGAACATGCGCTGGCGTGGAAGATCGCGCAGTCGCCGCTGGCGCCCCGCGTGTTCTGCGCGCCGGGCAACGCCGGCACGGCGTCGTGCGCGACGAACGTTCCGATCGGCGCGGAAGACATTGACGGCCTGCTGGCCTTCGCGCTCGAGAAACACATCGAGCTGACGGTGGTCGGTCCGGAAGCGCCGCTGGTCGAGGGCATCGTCGACATATTCAGCGCTCGCGAATTGAAAATCTTTGGCCCGACCCGTGCGGCCGCGCGCCTCGAAGGCAGCAAGATTTTCTGCAAGGAGGTGCTGATCTCCGCCGGCGTACCGACCGCCGGGTATCGCGCGTTCACCGACGCGGCGCCGGCGAAAAAGTATATCGACGAAAAGCACGCGCCGATTGTGGTCAAGGCCGACGGCCTCGCGGCGGGCAAGGGCGTGTACGTCTGCACGACCGACGACGAGGCGAAGAAAGCGATCCACGAGATTCTCGTCGACGGCAAATTCGGCGCGGCGGGTAAGCACATCATCATCGAAGATTGTCTGCCCGGCGAAGAGGCCAGCTTCCTCGCGTTCACCGACGGCGAATATGTGCTGCCGCTCGCCAGCAGCCAGGATCACAAGCGCATCGGCGACGGCGACCGGGGCGAGAACACCGGCGGCATGGGCGCCTACAGCCCCGCGCCGATTGTCACGCCGGCGGTGCACGAGAAGATCATGCGCCGCGTGATGCAGCCGACCGTCGACCGGATGGCCGCCATGGGAGCGCCCTATCGCGGCGTGCTGTACGGCGGGTTGATGATCCGCGACGGCGAACCGAGCGTGCTCGAATTCAACGTGCGTTTCGGCGACCCGGAAACGCAGCCGCTGCTCTATCGCATGAAGAGCGACATCGTGCCGCTGCTGCTGGCGTGCATCGACGGCGGACTACGCGGGCGCACCATCGAGTGGGATGAACGGCCGAGCGTTTGCGTGGTCATGGCGGCGAAGGGCTATCCGAACAAGTACCCCAAAGGCATGGAGATTCGCGGGCTCGACGCGCCGCTGTCGGACGCGTTCATTTTCCACGCCGGCACGAAGCAGGCCGACGGCAAGGTCGTCACCAGCGGCGGCCGCGTGTTGGGCGTCACCGCCAAAGGCGCGACGATCAAAGCGGCGATCGACCACGCGTACGCCGCGGTGAAAAAGGTTTCGTTCGACCAGGCGATCTGGCGCAGCGATATCGGCAAAAAAGCGGTGAAAGAAGTTTGAGGCGAACCATGTCCAAAGTGCTGATCCTGATGGGTTCCGATTCCGACTGGCCGGTGATGTCCGTGGCCGCCGAAGTGCTGGCGGGTTTCGGCGTCGGCTACGAGGCCCACGTGGCGAGCGCGCACCGTACGCCCCGGCACACCGCGAAGCTCGCGGCGGAAGCGCGCGACCAGGGCTTCGGCGCGATCATCTGCGGGGCCGGGGCCGCGGCGCACCTGGCGGGCGTGGTCGCGGCGCACACGACGCTGCCGGTGCTCGGCGTGCCGCTGTCGGCGACGGGCCTCGGCGGCCTCGACGCGCTATTGTCCACCGTGCAGATGCCGGCCGGGGTGCCGGTGGCTACCTTCGCCATCGGCGAGGCCGGCGCGCGCAACGCCGCGTTGTTCGCCGTGCAGATTCTCGGTACGACGCGCAAGAAGCTCGCCGACAAGCTCGCCTTGTACAAAGCCGAAATGGCGCGCAAAGTCGAAGCCAAGGACAAAAAAATGAACGCCAGCCGAAAGCGGCAGCCGTGATGAAACCAGCCGCCGACCACGACCAAAACGCGTTGCTTCGCCGCTTTGCGGATCTGCTGCGGGCGGGCGAGGTGATCGCTTTTCCGACCGAAACCGTCTACGGGTTGCTCGCGCGGGTCGATTCGCCCGCGGCCCTGCAACGCATCTTCGAACTGAAAGGCCGGCGGGAGAACAACCCGATGCCGGTGATCGTCGCCGAAGTGGAAGCGGCGCTGATGATGTGGGTCGACGTTCCCGCCGTCGCGCACCGCCTGATCGACGCGCTGTGGCCCGGACCGCTGACCATCGTGCTGCCGGCGGCGCGGTCCGTCGCGGACCTGATCACCGGCGGGACCGGCGCGGTCGGCGCGCGCGTGCCCGGCAGCGCCGCGGCGCGCGGCATCACGGCGATGGTCGGCGTGCCGCTGGTCGCCACCAGCGCCAACCCGAGCGGCCAACGGCCGGCGATGAGCCCCGCCGAGGTGCGGGCGTACTTCGGCGACCAACTGCCCGTGCCCGAGGGTCCCACCCTCCCGCACAGCAAAGGCAGCACGGTGCTCGACCTGCGCCCGCGGCCGCCGGTGCTCCTGCGCGAAGGCGAAGTCTCCCGCGCGCGAATCGAAAGCGTGTTGGGCGTTCGACTCGCGAGCAAGTGAGGCTTCGAGCCTGACGCCGGCGGGGCGGAGCGACGCCGTTTTCCAACAATCCTCGAGGTCGTGAATGAAACCTGCCGTCCGCGATGACGAAGCGCTGCAGGATTTGCTGCGCGGGCGGTTGGTGATCATTCAGAAAAAAAGCGGCTACCGTTTTTCGCTCGATCCGCTGCTGCTGGCGTCGTTCGTCGAGCTCAAGAACCATGATCGCGTGATCGACCTCGGCGCGGGCAGCGGCGTGCTGCCGCTGGTGTTGGCGCACCGGCAGGCCGAGCGGCGGGCGAGCTTCGTCGGTTTGGAAATTCAGCCGGACCTGGCGGACATGGCCGCGCGCAGCGTGCGCGCCAACGGGCTGACGGAGACGATCGAGATCGCGCCCGGCGATATCCGCGACGTGCGACGCCTGTTCGCCGCCGACTCGTTCCACGTCGTCGTTTCCAATCCGCCGTATATTCCGGCCGGGCAGGGGCGCGTGAATCCGAACGATCAGCGGGCGCAGGCGCGGCATGAAATCTCGGTGACGCTCGCCGACGTGACGCGGGCGGCGCGCTACCTCGTGCGCAGCAAAGGCCGCGCGTACTTCATCTATCCGAGCAAGCGGTTGACGGATCTGCTGGCGCTGTGCCGCGAGCAGCGGCTCGAGCCGCAACGGCTGCGTCTGGTGCATCCGCGCCGCGACGAAGACGCCGCGCTGGTCATGCTCGAGGCGCGCCGCGACGGCAAGCCGGGGCTGCGTGTTTGCGCGCCGCTCTACGTGCACGAGGCGGAAGGCGGCTACAGCGCGGAAGCCGCGCGCATTCTCGGCGAGACCGACGGGCCGGGCGATTGATGATTCGTTAGCGCGCCTTGACCGGGGCGTCGTGAAACGCGAGGATCGAAAATCATGAAGATACTGGTGACCGGCGCCGCGGGCATGTTGGGCCGTGATCTTGTGGCCGAGCTGAAGCTGCATCACGAGACGGTCGGGGCGGACCTCGCCGACGCCGACCTCACCGATCCCGACGCCGCGCGCGAACTGCTGCGCCGCCACACGCCGGACTGGGTCATCAACTGCGCCGCTTATACGAAGGTGGATCAGGCGGAGTCCGAACCGGAGCAGGCCCGCGCGATCAACGCGACGGCGGTGCGCCATCTGGCGCAGGCGTGCCTGGACGAATACGCGCGGTTGCTGCATCTGTCCACCGACTACGTCTTCGACGGCGCGGGCGCCGAGCCGTATCTGCCCGTCGACGAACCGAACCCGCAAAACGTATACGGGCGCACCAAGCTCGAGGGCGAGCAGGCGGTGCGGGAACTGCTCGAAACCGACGCTGCCATCGTGCGCACCGCGTGGCTGTACGGCCCGCACGGCGCGAACTTCGTCGCGTCGGTATTGCGCCAGATCGACGCCGGCCAGCCGTTGCAGGTGGTGAACGACCAGTTCGGCGCGCCGACCTACACCGCGCATCTCGCCGCGGGCCTGCGCGCCGCGGTGGAAAACGACCTGCGCGGCGCGCACCACGCCACCAACAGCGGCGACGGCAGTTGGTTCGATGTCGCCGCCGCGATCTGTGAACTGATCGGCCGGCCCGACCATCCGCTGGCGGCGACCACCAGCGATCGGCTCAGCCGCCCGGCGAAGCGCCCCGCCAACAGCCGGCTGGATACGTTCTCGTTTGAAGCGGCGACCGGCTTCGTCATGCCGCCGTGGCGGGACGGTTTGCGGGACTACCTGCGCCGGATCAAACGTCTCGCCGGCTCGGCCGCGTGAAGCCTGCCATGCGTTCGGTTCTTGTGTATAATCGCGTGACGTGAACTTCCGCGGGATGGTGATCTTCCGCCATGAGTGACCGACCCAACCCAGCGCCCACGGCGGCCGACCGCGTTCAGGCTTGGGGCGCGTGGCTGCGTAAGAACGGCCCGACCTGGCGCGCGTTCGTCATCGCCGTCGTTTTGCTCGCGTTGGCGGACGCAGCCGCGCGGGTCGTCGCGCGTTGGGACCTGGCGCGCGATGAGTTCTCGCCGCCGTGGCGTTCGGATGCGCTGGTGCGCGAATACCTCCAGCAGTTGGCGGAGTATCGGGATCCGCTGATCGCGATGGTCGGCGACAGCACGCTGCAGCCGCTGCCGGAGATGCCGCACGAGATCACCGTGCCCAACCTGATGCAGCAGCGGCTGCGCGCGGCGACCGGCAATCCGCGTTGGAAGGTGGCCAACCTCGGGCTGTCCGGGGCGCACCTGGCCGACCAGTTGAATATCGTGCGGCTGCTGCCGAAGACGGCGGAAGTGGTCATCGTCACCGTGAACTACAAATTCCTCGGCCCGCAGGCCGAAACGCCGCTCACCATTTACCCCGGTCTCGCTCCGATCCAGGAGGAATTGAATCTGCCGCCGGAGATCCGCATTCTGACCGCGCCGGTCTGGATCGCGCGGGTGGGGTGGCGGCTGCTGAAAAACCATTGGTTCCTGCTGCGCAACGGCGCGTGGATTTCCGACCGGCTCTTCAGCAATCGCCCGGGTGCCTGGCTGCATTGGCAGGTTTCCAACGGCTGGTTCCGGCAGCAGTTGCACTGGGTGCGCTGCACGATGACCGGCGCGCCGACGCAGCCGATCTCTTACAGCCGGTGGCAGCCGCCATACATCAACGACATGCGGCAGGCCGTCAGCTTCTCCGAACTTCGTTTGGGCAGTAAGCAAATGCTGAAGTTGTTCGCGCTGCTGACCGAGCTGCGCCAGCGGGGTTTCATCACCATCGTGTACGCGACGCCCTACGATTGGACGCACCTGGAGGAATATTTCATCGCCGACCGCCGGACGATTCACGGAAATCTGGAATTGCTCGGGGCGCTCATCGAGCAGGCCGGCGCGGTGTTTCTCGACCTGTCGGAGATGGGCGAGCCCGGTTGGTTCCTCGACATGGACCACCTGACGGCCGAAGGACGCGGCAAGCTGGCCGATCTGCTGATCAGCGAAATTCGTAAACGGCAGCGCATGGCGGAGAGCCTCGGCCAATGATTTTTGAGGTCTACCCGTTTCTCACGCTGTTGATCGCCGCGCTGGCCATGCGCCTGGCGCCGCCGGGCCGGCCGCGGCAGATCGTCCTGGCCCTGTTCAATCTGATGATGCTCATTTTNNATCGTACGCCGTGTTGCTCGTCGTGCTCATGGCCTTCGTGTGGTTGTTGGTGCGGCGCAAGCGGAAGTTGTCGCGCGGGGCGCTGGCGATCGTCATCGCGGTTCTCATCGTGGCGCTCCTGCGGCCGAAGATCGCCCATCTCGTTCCGTCGATGAAGCAATGGCCGGACAACCTGGGTCTGAGCTACCTGGTGTTCTGCCTGATCGGCCTGGCGGTCGATCGTTATCGCGGCCTCGTCGGGCCGGTGCGTCTGGCCGATTTCTGGAACTGGATTTCCTTTTTCCCTTCGTTCACCGCCGGTCCGATTCGCCGGTTCGCGCCGTTGGCCAAACAATTCGCGACCGGCGGCGGCGAGAATTTCTGGTGGGGCGTCACCCGCGTGATCGTGGGGATCTTCAAACGCGTGGTGCTGGTCAGCCTGACCTCGCCGATCGCCGATTATCTGCCCAACCCCGCGACCCGCGGCTGGGTCGACCTGGTCTTGGGGACGTACGCCTATTCGCTCAACATCTACCTCGAATTTTCCGCCTACACCGACATCGCCGTGGGCGCGGCGGCGATGCTGGGCTATCGCATCGAAGAGAACTTCCGCTGGCCGTATCTGGCCACCAATATCTCGGCGTTCTGGAAACGGTGGCACATGAGCCTCACCGGCTGGCTGCGCGACTATCTGTTTATCCCGCTGGGCGGCAGCCGCCGCGGCCTGGCGAGCACGACGATCAACACCGTGATGGTGATGGCCGTCATCGGGTTGTGGCACGGGTTCACGCCGAACTATTTATGGTGGGGCCTGTACCACGCGGCGGGCCTGTTGATCTACCGGGCCTATACCCGCCTGGCCCACGGCGGCGACCGCAGCGTGCATCCGGGACGTTGGCGGCGGTTCGGCGCGTGGTTCCTGACGTTCCACTTCGTGACGCTCGGTTGGGTGCTGTTCGCCTGTCCGTTGGGTCGGGCGGTGCAGGTGTTCGTGCTGCTGTTCACCGGAGGACGATGATGCGTCGTTGGTTGATCGATCTGGCCTGGGGCGCGGCGCTGGCGGCGATGGTGATCACCATTCTGATTTTCTCCGCCAACGAGGTCGTGGACTTCCTGTACCAGGGGTTCTAAGAGAAAGAGCAGAGGGCGCAGATGACGCGAAGTAAAAAAATGATACTCGTTTCCGCGGCGGTGCTGGGCGGCATGGCGCTGGTCGCGCTGATCGTGTGGTTTGTTTCGCCGGCCGCCGTGCGGCGGATCCGCGACCACCGGCCGAATATTCTGTTCATCAGCATCGACACGCTGCGGGCCGATCACATGGGCTGTTACGGCTACCATCGCCCGACCACGCCGAACTTGGATCGCCTGGCGGCCGAAGGCGTTCGATTCTCGCGCGACGTGACGACCGCGTCGTTCACCCTGCCGGCCCACGTCTCGATGTTCACCGGGGAGCAGATGGGCGTTCACCGGGTGGCCGCGATGCGCCACGCGATCGCCGACGGGGTCGACACGATCACCAAGGTCTTGCACCGGGCCGGTTATGCGACCGTCGGTATTGCCTGCGCGCCGTATCTCAAAAAGCCGTTCGGGTTTGCCCAGGGGTTCGACGTGTACGACGATCGCCTGGCTTCGATGAGCATCCCCGAAAGCGAAGGAGCGGTCACGTCGAAAAAGGCGGTGAGCCGCGCGATGCAGCAGATCGAAGCGCGGCGCCGCCAACCGTGGTTTGTCTTTCTGCACATGTGGGATCCCCATTACGACTACGTGCCGCCGCCGCCCTTCGACAAAAAGTTCGCCGACGAATATCACGGCCGATTTTCGATGGCCCACTTCGAACAGAACCAGGCGTTCCACGTCGGCATGGACCCGGCGGATTACGCGTACACGGTCAGCCAGTATGACGGCGAAATCGCCTGGACCGACCACCAACTCGGCCGCTTGTTCGCCTGGTTGAAAAAGTCGGGCTTGTGGGACCAAACGGCGATTTTCGTCACCGGCGATCACGGCGAGGAGTTTCTGGAGCACGGGCAGCGCGGCCACGGACATGCGTTGTATGACGAGTTGGTCCACGTTCCGCTGCTCGTGAAAATGCCCGGCGTCAAACCGGGCCGGGTGATCGACTGCCCGGTTTCACCGACCGACTTCTATCTCACCTTCGCCGAACTGGCCGAAACCAAACCGGGGGCTTACGAAGGCGACGGCGGCAACCTCCTCAATTTGATCCTCGACCGGCAGGTCTGCGACGAGAGCCGCGTCCTGGTCAGTGAAACCAATATCTCCCGCCTGGACAAGTACCACGGCAGTCCGCTCGGCTACGAAACCATGATCGAAACCGGCGGAGTGAAGTTTTTTCACCGCATCGGCGAGGCGGAGCGGGAGATGATGTTCGATATCCGCACCGACCCGCTCGAGCGGCGCGATTTGATCGCCGAGCGGCCGGCGCAGGCCCGAGCCATGCGCGAGCGCCTGATCGCGATCCAACGGCGCCAAACCTATTTGGCCGGAAAGCTGCGGATGGAAAAACCGAATCATCTCGACGTTCGCACCCGCGACGAATTGCATCAACTCGGGTACGTCAACTGATTCCGATTGACGTTCGTCTTTTGTCGACCTACGCCGGCGGCGGTTCGTCGGAACTCCGGTGGCGCGTATTCCGACCTTCATGATATAACGGCCGTCATGGCGCGGCGCAGGCGAATACTGATCGCGGTCGCCCTGATTCTCTTCGTCGCGGCGATAGGCGGGCTCTTGCTCCTGTTGTCGGGAAGGGGCTGGAATCCGGGCGCGCGCCCGAACATCCTCTTCATCAGCATCGACACGCTGCGCGCCGATCATCTCGGTTGCTACGGCTACCAGCGCCCGACCAGTCCGCACTTCGATCGACTGGCCGCGGAAGGCGTGCGCTTCGCCCGGGCGGTGGCGCCGTCGTCGTTCACGCTGCCGAGTCACGTGTCGATGTTCACCGGGCAGGAGATGGGCGTTCATCACGTGGCGAGCGCGGGGACGGCGATCGCCGATCGCGTGGTCACGATCACCGAGGTCCTGCACGACGCGGGCTACGCCACCTTCGGGTTCGGCTGCGCGCCGTACTTGAAGAGGCAGTTCGGTTTCGCGCAAGGGTTTGATTTTTACGACGACCGCCTGGCCAACGTCGGCGTGCGCGAGAGCCACGCGGCCGTGACGTCCGACAAGGTGGTGAACCGGGCCTTGCAGCGGATCAAAGAACCGCGCGGCAAACCCTGGTTCGTTTTTATGCATATGTGGGATCCCCATTTCGACTACGTCCCGCCGCCGCCCTACAACACGATGTTCTCCGGCGACTACCACGGCGGTTTCTCGATGCACAATTTCGAGCAGAACCACGGTTTCGTCGTCGGCATGGACCCGGCTGATTACGCGTACACGGTCAGCCAATACGACGGCGAGATCGCCTGGACCGACAGCCAGCTCGGCCGGCTGTTCGACGCGCTGAAAAAAATGGGGCTCTGGGAGAAAACGGCGATCGTCCTCACGGCCGACCACGGCGAGGAGTTTCTCGACCACGGGCAGCGCGGCCACGGACATTCTCTATACGATGAACTGGTGCACGTGCCCTTGATCGTGAAGCTGCCGGGCGCCGCATCGCACAAGGTGATCGACTGCGCAGTCTCGCTGATCGACCTGTATCCCACCCTGGCGGAGCTGGCCGGCGTCCGGCGGTCAGGTTACCGGGGCGACGGTCGTTCGCTGCTCGAGCTGATTTTCGGGCGCGGTCAGTGCGACGCGAACCGCATGCTCGTCAGCGAGACCAACCTGTCGCGCATCGACAAAGCGCACGACAGCCCGCACGGCTATGAGATGGCGATCGAAGTCGGCGGCGTCAAGTTTTTCCACCGCTTCAAAGAACCGTTGCGCGAGATGATGTTCGACCTCCGCGTCGACCCGCGCGAGGAACACGACCTGATGGCGGCCCGTCCCCAACAGGCCGCGGCGTTGCGCAACCAGTTGTACCACCAGCATCAACAAATGAACGTCCGCGCCGAAAAGCTGCATATGGGGCAGCCGAACAAGGTCGACATGCGCACCCACGAGCAATTGCACCAGTTGGGCTATATCCAGTAACTCGTCAGGCCGACCTGCCCGGGCGATTCTCCCCCTCGACCGCACGAGGATGAACTGCTACCCAAGGCCGCCGAACCGCGCTAACATAGTTCTTTCAGATCGACCGTTCGTCCGTCGGCCGGATGAAAGGGAACACCGTTGAGCGACGCGAAGAAGCCGGTTAACTCCCCCATCGAGGAGCGGTTCCGCCGCCTGTTCGACGCGCAGCCCGACGCCTCGTTTCACATCTCCGGCGACGGCGTGCTGCTCGACATGAACCAGCGGGCCGCCGAGATTCTCGGCTACACGCGCGAGGAGATGATCGGCCAGCCGCTCGCGCTGGTGGTCCCGGCGGAAAGCCTCAACGACAGCCATCAAAAGATCGCGGGGCTCAAGGCGGGCCGCGCCTACCCGAGCTACCGCAAATCGTTTCGCGCCAAAAACGGCCGGTTGATTCCCTTCGAGATCACCCTGGTCTCGACCGTGGCGGCGAACGGCGAAATCATCATCCAAAGCATCTGCCGCGATCTGCGTATGCAGTTGGAGACCGAGCGGCAGTTGCAGTCGAGCGAAGACCGTTTCCGCGCGCTGGTCGAATCGGCGGTCGACGCCATCTGGACCAAGGACATCGACGGGCGCTTCACGTTGGTCAACGAAGCGATGCTGCACAAACTGAGCCTGCGCCGCGAGCAGGTGATCGGCCTCACCGCGGCCGAGGTGTTCGCGCCGGAGACCGCGCTGGAGATCATGCGCACCGACCGGCAGTCGATCGACGAGGGGAAGACGATCCGCGTCGAGCACCACATGATCTTCAACAACAGGACCTACATCATTCAGGTCGTCAAAGCGCCGTTGCGCGACGCGGAGGGACATATCGTCGGCCTGGTCGGCATCGACCGCGACGTGACCGACGAGCGCAACCTCGGCGATCAATTGTTGCAGGCGCAGAAGATGGAGGTGGTCAGCGCGATGGCCGGCGGCATCGCCCACGACTTCAACAACCTGCTGACCAGCATCATCGGCAACCTGAGCCTCAGCCAACTGAAACTCGAACAAGGCGAGGACGCCGCGTCCCTGGTTCAGTTGGCCCTCGACGCGGCCGATCAGGCGGCCAAGCTGACGCGCCAACTGCTGCAGATTTCGCGCCGCCAGCCGACGAAAGTCAGCGCGGCCAATCTGCGCGAAGTCATCGGCGAAGTGCTGGCGCTGCTGCGCTCGACCTTCGACCGCCGCATCCAGTTGATGGACAACCTCTCCGATGATCTGTGGCCGGTGCGCGCCGACGCCAATCAGATTCATCAAATCATCATGAACCTCTGCCTGAATTCGCGCGACGCGCTGCAGGAACGGCACGGCGCGGACTATCGCAGCAGCAAGGGTCACCCGTGGCTGCAGATCACGGCCGAAAACGTCGTGGTGCTGGAAGCCGAAACGACCGGCGCGGGTCCGGCGCGGCCGGGTTCTTATGTTCGGCTGACCATCTCGGACAACGGCATCGGCATGGACCGCGCAACCATGGCGCGCATCTTCGAACCGTTCTTCACCACGAAGCCGAAGGACAAAGGCACCGGCCTGGGGCTGGCGATGGTCTATACCATCGTCACGTCGCACGGCGGCTGGATCAACGTCGAAAGCGAGCCCGGCATCGGCGCCGATATGGTGATCCACCTGCCCAAAGCGGACGAAGCGCCGGCCGAACACGAGGTTCGACCGCCCGCGCCCGCGGTGCAGGCGATCAGCGGGCGGATTCTCGTCGTCGAAGACGACAGCCCCATCCGCCAGTTGATCCACGAGGTGTTGGCGCAACGCGGTTTCGCCGTGCAGGAAGCGAAGGACGGCCTGGAGGCCTGGGCGCTGCTCAAGCGCGATGATCCGCCGTTCGACCTGGTGATTCTCGATCTGATCATGCCCGAGCTGTCCGGCTACGAGGTGCTGCAGCGCATGCACCGCAAGGGGCTGCAACTGCCGGTGATCGTCTGCAGCGGCTTTCCCGGCGACATCAGCGAATCCGAGCTCCACGAGCTGGGCGTGCGCTTGTTCCTCGCCAAGCCGTTTGACCTCAATGTCTTTATCCAAAGCGTGTACGACGTGCTCGGTTCGGCCGAGACGAAGTAGTCGAACCTCCACCACGTGCGGCGTTCAACAGCCTTGCGCGTACTTTGAAATCGGACCTATATTAATCGACGGAGATGAAAGGATTCGACGATGAAAATTGACATCGAACGCGAAGAAGATGGGCGATGGATCGCCGAGGTGCACGATCTACCCGGCGTATTGGCCTATGGTGAAACTCGGGAAGAAGCGATCACGAAAGTTCAATCTCTGGCTCTGCGAGTGATCGCCGCGAAAACAGAGCAACGACCGAAAGATTTCTAAGCCCCCATCCAAACGGCGCCGGGCGGCTGCAAGCGTAAGCCGTTTCTGCTAAGCTGGCGGCAAACGAGAGGGAGTGTGGACATGACGGGCTGTCTCTCTTGGATCGTACTCGGACTTTTGGCCGGGGTGCTCGCGTCGCATTTGTCCGGCCGCGAACACGGCTGCCTGATGAACATCATTCTCGGCATTATCGGCGCGGGCATCGGCGGATTTCTCTTCCGGTTGATCGGCGGCTCCGGCGTGACCGGCTGCAACTGCTGGAGTTTGCTGGTCGCCACCGTCGGCGCGTTGGTGCTGCTGGCGATCGCCAGCCCGTTCCACGGCCGCCATTAGCGCTGACCTGGCCGAGGCCGCATTGCCTTCGATCACGAACTTCACCGTTGACTACCGCCCGGCGCGTCCGGTCGATGCGGACGGCGTGCAGCAGTTGCTGGTGGCGGCGGCCGAGGAGGAAGGCTCGCTGGTCGAAGCGCCGGACGAGCTTTCCGTCGAACACCTGCGCGACCGCATTCGTCAATGCGTCTCGCGGCGCGGCCAGATCTTCACCATCGCGGTGCACGATCAGCACGTCGTCGGCATGATCGCCCTGGAAGCGTATCCGTTGCGCGCGCTGCAGCATCTTCGCCATCTGAGTCTCGTGGTCGACCCGCGCTTCCGGCGGCGCGGCATCGGCCGCAAGATGCTGCGGCAGGCGCTGGACTGGGCGCGCGAAACACCCGAGGTCGAAAAGATCGAGGTGCGCATCCGCGAAGCGAACGCCGCCGCGGCCGCGCTGGCGCGAACCGCGGGTTTCGAAGTCGAAGGCCGGCTCAAGCGGCGCGTCGGTTTGCCCAACGGCCGGCGCCTCGACGATTTGGAGATGGCGCTGTTTGTTGAGTCGCCCAAAAAAACGCCCGCCTGATTCCGCGCGCCGCCCCGCCGTCTATCGNNGAGCGCGGCCGCGACCTTGGCGCGTCGGCGATTCAAGTGTTCACCCGCTCACCGCGGGCGTGGGCGTTTCCGCCGCTCGCAGCGCAAGACGTCGAACAGTTCCCCGTGCAACGCGAACGGCAACGCCTCGCGGCGGTCGTGGCGCACGCGATGTACCTGCTCAATCTGGCCAGCGCCGACGATCGGCTGTGGCGCCGCAGCATCGACACCTTCACTGATGAAATCGAGCGCTGTGCGCGGCTGGGCATCGACCGCATCGTGATCCACCCGGGCGGCGCGGGCGCCTCGACGCCCGAGCAGGGCCTGGCGCGCATCCTCGCCGGATTGACGGAAGTCATCGACCGCACGAGCGGTGCCGCGGTCGTGGTGCTGCTCGAGATCACGGCGGGTACTGGGACGCAACTCGGCCACAGCCTGAAGCAACTCGCGTGGTTGATCGACCATCATCCGCGGCCGGATCGGCTGGGCATGTGCCTCGACACCGCGCACGCGCTGGCGGCGGGCTATCCGCTGCACGAGCCCGCTGGATTGTCGCGGCTGCTTGACGAAATCGACGCGCGGCTCGGGTTGGCGCGGCTGGGCTGCGTGCATCTCAACGACAGCTTGAAACCGTTCGCGAGCCGTGTCGATCGACATGCGCGCATCGGTCAGGGATATCTCGGGCGCGATTTTTTCGCGCGGCTGCTCGCCGAACCGCGGCTATTTGGGATACCGAAAATTCTCGAAGTACCCGGCGGCGACGAAGCGTTTCGCGACGACCTGCGGCTATTGGCGCGGCTGGCGCGACGGGCGTCGTCCGCCGGTGCGTAGCGCGCGCGCGGCCGCCCGTGCGGCGTCGGTGATCTGCTCGCCGCCCAACATGCGCGCCAGTTCCTCGATGCGCCCCGGCTCGTCGAGCAGATCGATGGTCGTGTGCGTGCGCCCCTCGCTGACGCCCTTACGCACGACGTAATGCCGGTCGGCCAGCGCGGCGATTTGCGGCAGGTGCGTGATGCACAACACCTGATGTTCCGCCGCCACCTCCTGCAGTTTGCGCCCCAGGCGCTCGGCCTGCGCGCCGCCGACGCCCGCGTCCACCTCGTCGAAGACCAGCGTGGGGACCGGGAAGTGCCGCGACAGTACGCGCTTGATCGCCAGCATCACGCGCGACAGTTCGCCGCCGCTGGCGATACGCACCAGCGGGCGCGGATGTTCGCCGACGTTCGGGCTGAGCAGGAACTCGACGCGATCCGCGCCGGCGGCGTCGAGGCGCACGGCGTCGAACAACACGCCGCCTTCTTCCAGCGGCTCGACCGGCGTGACGAAGCGCGTGCCGGCCATGTCGAGGTCGGCCAACTCGCGCTCGACTTCCTTCTCCATCTTCGCCGCGGCCTTCTTGCGCGCCGCCGTCAGTTTCTTGGCCGCGGTGAGCAGGTCGTCGCGCACGCGTTCGCGCGCGGCTTCGGCTTCGGCGATTTCGCGCGACAGATTTTCCAACGTCGACAATTCCCGCGCGGAGGCATCCGCCGTGGCGAGCACCGCGTCCAACGAACCGCCGTATTTCTTTTTCAGGTCGCGCAGCAGATTCAACCGCTCGTCGATTTCCGCCAGCAGCGACGGATCGTGTTCCAGCGACTCGCCGTAATCGCGGACCCAGCGGTTCGCGTCCTCGGCGATCGCGACCAGTTCGCGCAGACTTTCGGCCGCGTGCGCCAGGCGCGGATCGAGTTCGAGCTTCGCCTCGACCTGCCGCAACGCCACGCCGGCGCGTTCGGCGATCGAGCCCTCCTGCTCGTAGAGCAATTCGCCGATCTCGCGCGCGAGGTGATGCAGCGCCTCGGCGTTCGCCAGCACTTTGCGCCGCGCCGCGAGCTCCTCGTCCTCGCCGGTTTTGACGCGCGCGCCTTCGATTTCGTCGACCACGAATCGCAGGTATCCCGCGCGGGCCTCGCGCTCCGCTTCCTTTTTGTGCAGGGCGGCGAGCCGCGCATCCAATTCCTTCCAGCGCGCGAAGAGCGAGGTCAAATCGCCGCGCGCCGCGGTCAGGCCGGCGTAGGCGTCGAGCAGATCGAGATGGGTCTCGGCGCGCATCAGGCCCTGCGCCTCGTGTTGGCCGTAGAGATTGATCAGCGATTCGCCGAGCTGCTGCAAGGCGGACAGCGTGACGGCCCCGCCGTCGATTTCCATGCGGTTTCGCCCGGCCGACTGCACCACGCGCCGCACGCGCGCGTTCCGCTCGCCGTCGAAGAGCGCCTCGACTTCCGCATCGCGGCAGCCGGTGCGGATCATGTCCGCCGTGGCGCGCCAACCGAGCGCGAGGCCGATCGCCGTGACCAAAATCGACTTGCCCGCGCCGGTCTCGCCGGTGAGCACGTTCAGTCCCGGCCCGAAGGCGACCGTCATGTCCTCGATGACGGCCAGCCGCCGGACGCGCAATTCGTGGAGCATGCCTCAGCGTTCCCCGTAGTGCAGCTTCTCGCGGAGCACGTCGAAGTACGAGCGCTTGTGGCTCTTGATCAGCAGGAGCGGGTCGGGCGACGCCGCGATTTGCATGCGGTCGCCCATGTGCAGTTCGCGGCCTTCCTGGCCGTCGCAGGTGACGAACACGTCGACCTCGTCGACCAGCTCGATTTCCACCACGCGGTCGGCCGGCACGACGATCGGCCGGTCGGTCAGCATATGCGGACAGATCGGCGTGATGATCAGCACCTGCGCCTGCGGATGCACGATCGGCCCGCCGGCCGCCAGATTGTACGCGGTCGAACCGGTCGGCGTGGCGACGATCAGGCCGTCGGCGCGCACCGTGTTCAAGAAATTGCCGCCGACGCTGATGCGCAGATCGAAAATGCGCGCGAGCGCCCGCTTGGTCAGCACCGCGTCGTTGAGCACCTGGTATTCCTGCCGCTCGGCGTTCGCCCAGACTTCGACGCGCAGGCGCGAGCGTTTGATGATGCGCAGCTTGTTCTCGAGCAGCAGGTCGAGCGTTTCGGGCACCTCGTGCAACCGCACCTCGGTCATGAAGCCCATGCCGCCCAGGTTCACGCCGAGGACCGGCGCCTGGCGGCCGGTGAGCAAACGGGACGCGGCCAGAAACGTGCCGTCGCCGCCGAGCACGATGAGCAGATCGCAGGTCCCGAAAACCTCCTCGACCGGCCGGCCGTCGGGAAGGCCGTACATCTCCGCTTCGGCTTGCGGGACCATCGGCGTCAGGCCGCGCCGTTCCAGCCAGTTGATCAACTGCCGCGCGGCCGCGCCGGCTTCGGGTTTCGAGCGCTTGATGTAGATGCCGACATTTTTCATCGCCTACCACACCTCCCCATTGTCCGGCGCCTCGGACTTCGGCCCGGGCTGAAGTCCCAAGCCTAAAATCTTTTCCACCAGTGTGTCGCCGTAGAGCGGCTCGTTCGCGGGAAACGGGCTGTGTACGCCCGGCAGCGGGAAATCGCCGGAGTTGATTTCCGGCCCTTCGAAATCGCGGCGGCTCCAGTAGTGAAAATATTTCCCGCTGATCTTCAAGCGGTGGTACGCGTATTGGGCGGCGAACTCGCGATGCTGCAGCAGGTCCCGCGAAAGATGGTCCGTCGCGCTGAGCCGCACGACCCACTCCGGCAGCGGAAAAGGCGTTTCATCCGGCACGACGAACACCAACGGCGGACGGCGCTGGTCCAGCACGTACGCTCCGTCGAAGCGGCCCGGTCGCGCGGAATCATCCGTCGCCGGGCGAGCGGAGCGCGAATCGACCCGGCCGGCGAGGTCGAGGATCGGCAGCCGCGAGCAATAGCCGATGGCCCCGATCGACGTCAACGCAACGGTCGTGTCATGCGGGTAATGGCGGCCCACGTACTTGCCGATGGCGCACCACGTCTTCGTCAGGCGCACCTGCCCGATGAAGCTCAGCCCTTCATTGCGAAACATCATGCTCCACAGCATGAACAGCGGCATCGCGCAGATGACCAACGCCCAGGTCAGGTTGCGCAGATGCACGGTGGCGAAAATCGGATTGGCGCGGTTGACGGCGTCGCGTGCGAGTCGCGCCGCGTGTACCAGCAGCGCCAGCAGCAGCGGCGTGACCGGCGCCAGGAAGCGGCCGAGCGTCGAGTGATCGCCGCCCATCAAGACCACTGCGGCGATGTACGTCAGCGCCACCGCGCTCACGCCGATCCACCAGCCCGGCAGTCGCGCGCGGAACCGGGCGGCGAGGGCGATCGCGATAATCAGCAGATAGGGAAACAGCGTGACGTTGAGATAGTGCAGGAAATATTTCAGGCCCTTCGGCACAAGGCCGAAGCCGGCGCCGTAGAATTCGGCGTAAAACGTGTTCGGCAGCCAATGTCCGAAGTAGCTGTGCCGCCACAACAGGAACGCGGCGTAAGGCAGCGCGGTCACCAGCACGAAGGCCAGCGTCCGCGACCCGCGATGTTCTTTACGGCCGAACCACAGCCACAACGCCAACGGCGCGGCGGCGCAAATGCCCTCCGGGCGCGTCAAACCCAAAAGAAGCGCCGCCAACCCGGCCAGCGCCGCGCACCGCACGCCGTTTTCTTTTTCGACCGCGCGGGTCGTGCCGTACACCGCCGCCAGCAGCAGGAACGCGGCGAGCGAGGTTTCCAAACCCGACTCGGCGTACGCGGTTTCGGTCGGATGAAGCATCAGGAAAGCCAACGCGAAAATCGGCAGCGGCCGCCGGAGCGGTTCGCTCAGCACGCGCCGCAAGTAGGCCATGAACAGGGCGATCGTCGCCGCGTGAAAGAAGAGGGCGAAGTATTTCGCCGCCGTCGGAATGGCCGCGCCCAGCTTGGCTCCGAGCGCGAGCAGCAAGACCCAGAGCACGCCGGAGTAGCTCTCGACGCGTTCGCCGAGGTTGTAAACCAGCCCGTGCCCGTCGACGAGATTCTGCGCGTAACGGAACGAGATGTACGAATCATCGATCGGGCCGAACGGAATGACGGGGTCGGCCGCGACGTAGACCGCCATCACCGCCGCCAACAGCAACCAGGGCGCCGCCTTATGCAGCAACGAGTCATTCCTCCGGGAAAGAGTGAATGGATTGTAACGTCCAAATCGCGCGTTGCCAATTGGCGTTCGAGGGTTGGGGTTTGAGGAGGAAGCATTCGTACCCCAATCCCCAACCGCCCTTGGACGGCGGGCGCCCCTTGTGGCAGACTGAAGTTCCGGGGGAAGGAACTACGTGACCAGCGATCTATTCGACAAGCCGGAAGAGGCGGCGGCGAACGCCCCGCTGGCCGACCGCGTGCGTCCGCGCAAACTGGAAGAAGTCGTCGGCCAGGAGCAAGCCATCGGTCCGGGCACGATGCTGGCCAAGGCGCTGACCGCGGGCGAACTGCCGTCGATCATCTTTTGGGGGCCGCCCGGTTCCGGCAAAACGACCATCGCGCGCATCATCGCGCAGATGGTGGAAGCCTCGTTCGTTTCGTTCTCGGCGGTGCTCAGCGGCGTCAAGGAAATACGGCAGATCGTCGCCGAAGCCCGCCAGCGGCTGGTCGACACCGGCCGGCGGACGATTCTGTTCGTCGACGAAATCCACCGCTTCAACAAAAGCCAGCAGGACAGCTTCCTGCCGCACATCGAAACCGGGACCATCGTGCTGATCGGCGCGACTACGGAAAACCCGAGCTTCGAAATCAACTCGGCGCTGCTGTCCCGCTGCCGGGTGATCACGCTCGAGCCGCTGGAGCCGCGGCACATCGAGACGCTGGTCCGCCGCGCACTCGCCGACCCGACCCACGGCCTGGGTAAGCGCGACATCTCGCTGACGCACAAGGCGGCCGATCACCTGGCGCGACAGGCCCGCGGCGACGCCCGGGTGGCGCTCAATGCGCTCGAGCTGGCCGCGGCCGGCGAGCTGCCGCTGGTCGACGGCAAACCGACGATCACCCTCGAGGTCGCCGAGCACGCGATCCAAGCCAAGGCGCTGATGTACGACAAGGACGGCGAGCAGCACTACAACGTGATCAGCGCGTTCATCAAAAGCCTGCGGGCGTCCGATCCCGACGCGGCGCTGTATTGGCTGGCGCGCATGGTCGAAGCCGGCGAAGACCCAATGTTCATCGCGCGGCGGCTGGTCATTCTCGCGGCCGAGGACGTTTCCAACGCCGATCCGCGCGCGCTCGAACTGGCCACGACGGCCATGCAGGCGGTGCACATGATCGGCATGCCGGAAGCGCGCATCATCCTGGCGCAGGCCGTGACGTATCTCGCCCTCGCGCCGAAGAGCAACGCGAGCTACGCGGCGCTCAACGCGGCCGTCGCCGATGTGCACGCCAAGGGCGATCTGCCGGTGCCCAAGCATCTGCGCAACGCGCCGACCAACCTGATGAAAGACCTCGGTTACGCCGACGGCTACCGTTATGACCACGAGTTCGAGCATCACTTCTCGGGCCAGCCGTGTATGCCGGAAAAACTCGACGGGCGCGAATACTATCAGCCGACCGCCGAAGGTCTCGAAGCCCGGCTCAAGGAACGCCTCGAATGGATTCGCCGGCGCCGCGAACGGTATCCGGAGAAGGAAAAGTGAGCCATTCTGTCCGTTGACACACTCCCGATGCGGCCGGACAATGGAAATGCCAATCCGGTGGGAGTGCGTCGATGAAATCGTGGATCAGAACAGGGGTAGTGATTCTATTAGCCGTCGGTCTGGTCTTTTCTTTTGCCCTGGCCCAGCAGCACCGCCGGCGCGGCGGCGGCTTTTCAGGCACGCCGACAGCCGTGCCGCCCGGCTGGTATCAGAAGAGCGTGGCGTTGGTGGTGGGCATCGACCAATACTCGCAGGGCTGGCCCGCGCTTCGCGCAGCCGTGAGCGACGCGCGCAAGGTGGAAGACGTGTTTCGCCGGCAGGGATTCAGGGTTTACCTGTTGCTTAACCAGCAGGCGACCAAAGCCGAGATTCTGCGCCACCTGTACGACGTCATTCCGCCCGATTTGTCCGCCAACGACCGCTTCGTCTTCTATTTCTCCGGCCACGGCCAGACCGAGAGAGTGGTCGGCGGGCACGAGATGGGCTATCTCATTCCCGTGGACGGGCGCAAGGCCAACGGTCAAGACCAGTTTTCAACCTACCTGTCGATGGAGGAAATCAAGACCGTTCTGATGAATAAGTACAACGCCAAACACGTGCTGCTGGTGGCGGACGCCTGCTTCTCGGGTTTGTTGGCGCGCGGGGGCAACATTCGACCGGTGGATGTTCAACAGGCCCTACGCCAGGAGGGGCGCATGGTGCTCACTGCCGGGCAGCAGGACGAACCGGCCGTGGACGGCCTATTCACCAGCGTTTTCGTGCAGGGCATTTCCGGAGCGGCCGACGCGAACGGCGACGGCTATGTGACGTTCAACGAGTTGGTGCTTTATTCGCAGCAACATGTTACCGCGCGCAGCAACGGACAGCAGAACCCGATGGCCCAGCCGTGGGAGCCCGGCGGCCAGATGGTGTTCCATTGTGGCGACATGGGGCAGGGCGGCGGCGAAACGCCGACGCCGACGCCGCCACCGCCACCGCCGCCGGTGGTGGAACAAACGCCGCAGCCGCAGGCCGCGGGCGACATGGTCCTCCTTCCCGGCGGCACGTTCATCATGGGTTGCGTGGACGGCGACAGCCAGTGCGCCAACGACGAGAAGCCGGCGCATCGGGTGAATCTAAACTCTTTTTACATGGATGTGCACGACGTGACCGTCGCCGAGTATACCCAATGTGTGAGCGCAGGCGTATGCAAGGCGGCGCGGGCAAGTACCGACCAGTGGGCGGAGTTCTACAACCTGAACAACGCCTACCGCGAGAACCACCCGATCAACGGCGTGGATTGGAACGATGCAAACACCTATTGCGGTTGGCGGCAGAAGCGCCTGCCGACGGAGGCCGAGTTCGAGTACGCCCTGCGCGGAGGGAGCCAGGGCTACATCTATCCGTGGGGAAACAACTCGACGCCGCCGCAAGGCTTCGGCAACTACGCGGACGAGAGCTTCCACCGTCGTTTCGCCAACTACGGCTATTTTGCTGGTTACGACGACGGCTACGTGGGCACCTCGCCGGTGTGCAGCTTCACGCGCAACGCCTATGGCCTGTGCGACATCAGCGGGAATGTGTGGGAGTGGACGGCGGATTGGTATGATAGTAACTATTATCAATCTAGTCCATCTAATAACCCACGAGGCCCGTCGTCGGGCTCGTCGCGTGTCCTTCGTGGCGGTGGCTGGTTCAGCGGCCCGAGGGACACTCGCGCGTCCATCCGGTTCGACTTCAGGCCGGGCCTTACGAACTTCCTCATCGGCTTTCGCTGCTCGCGGGACTAAAAGAATTCCCTTGGGCCCTTGTTCCCTTTTTCCCTTGGGGGGTTTGGGGGGCGAAGCCCCCCAAACGAATTGAAAAGGATGGTTCGATTTCTTGAGTAAAGACCTACCGGCGATTCAACTCTCCTACGACCTGGCGAAAGAAATGTTGACGCGAGTCGCCAAGTTTCCGCGTGACCATAAGTTCACCCTGGGTGATCGCATCGCGGAACGCGTGCTGGACGTGCTGGAATCGCTGCTGGGAGCCGCCTACTCCAAGGACAAAATCGCCTGGCTGGAGAAAGCCCACCGGCGGCTGGAAGAGGTAAGGATGCTTCTCCGGCTGTCGCGAGAGCTGGGGCCGCTGTCGAACCAAGGGTATGAGCACGTGATGGTGATGGTGACCGAACTCGGTAAACAGGTCGTCGGGTGGCGCAAACAGGCGGAGAAGCGGCTTGGCCAAAACGTTCAAGAACCTGTTTGAGCGGATCGCGAGCTTTCAGAACCTTCTTCTGGCCGCGAAGAAGGCGGCGCATGGCCGTCGGTACAAACAGAGCACGATGGAGTTCAATTTCAACCTGGAAGCCAACCTGCTGTGCCTGCGGGATGAGCTTTTCGGCAGGACTTACGAACCGGGGCCGTACCGCGACTTCATCGTGACCGATTCGAAAAAGCGGCTGATCTCCGCCGCGCCGTATCGAGACCGCGTGGTTCATCACGCGGTGATGAATGTGATTGAGCCTTTGTTCGACCCGATCTTCATCTCCGATACCTACGCTTGTCGCCGGGGAAAAGGAACCCACGCGGCTCTGCTGCGCTTTCGCGAGTTTCTGAAACACCACCGGTACGTACTGAAGTGCGATATTCGCAAGTACTTCCAGAGCATGGATCCCGGAATGCTGCTCGACAAGTTGAGGCGCAAGATCGCCGACCGTGACACGCTGTGGTTGCTGGAGCAGATCGTCGAGTCGCGTGACTACAACGCACAGAACCCGCCGGTCTACTTCCCCGGCGACGATTTGCTCACGCCGAGCGAGCGCCGGCGGGGTATTCCGGTCGGCAACCTAACGAGCCAGTTTTTCGCCAACCTGTACCTGAATGATTTCGATCACTGGTTAAAAGAAGATCTTCGCGTGGGGCCGTACCTGCGCTACGTGGACGACTTCTGTGTGTTCGGTGACGACAAGACGCGGCTCAACGACATCCGCGAAGCGATTCAGGAATTTCTGGCCCAGCACCGGTTGACGATTCACGAAGGAAAAAGCCGCATTTACACAGTAAAGGAAGGCGTGGAGTTTTTGGGCTTTCGTCATTTACCGGGGCGGGTGAGGGTGCGAAAAGAGAACACCAGGCGGTTCACGGTGCGGATGCGCGGGCTGGTGCGCGACTACGCGGCGAAGAAGGTGACGGTGGAACGCGTGCGCGCGTCGGTGGTCTCGTGGATCGCTCACGCTTCTTATGGGGATAGTGGCAACTTACGACGGGCATTAGTTCCGTCGTTTGTCTTTTCGAAAGGGGAAAGGGCCGAGAACGACGCGTGTCCTTCGTGGCGGTAGCTGGAACAACAACCCGAGGAACAATCGCGCGTCCAACCGGAACAACAACAGGCCGGACAATACGAACAACAACATCGGCTTTCGATGCTCGCGGGACTGCCAACCACGCCGGGGCCGGAGTCGTCGGGCGCATTGCCCGGCGAGAGAGCCGCGGCAGTCCTGGCCCTTTTCCCGGGCCGGTCAACGGATCGGGCCGAATAGAGAGGGGGAGGCGGCGGCTGGTAGATTCTTCGAATCGAACGTTGCCGCTTCGTGTTTGCCTCGTTTCTCTTGGCCGCGCCGCACCGTAGGGGCGCACCGCTGTGCGCGCTCCGTAGATAAAAGCGTCACAACGAGGGCGTCCAGCAGTACGCCCCTACCGATCGATGGGAAGAACGCCGGCGCCATTTGACACCGTGAAGGGAAATCGGTAGGTTCATCCGCGTTCGGCGTCGGGGAGGACATCGAACAGGACGACATGGCACAAGAACGACGCTATCGCCAGCGACAAGAAGCCATTCTGGCGGTGGACTATTTTTCGGAATCGCAGAACCCCAGCCTTTTCTACGTCACGACCGACATCAGTCAGAGCGGCGTGTTCATCAAAACACCGCGGCCGTTGGATATTGGTTCGCGCGTCGAACTGGTGTTCAGCCTCGAGTCGTCCGCCGAAACGCCGGACATGGAGGATCGCGTGCTGGTGCAAGGCGTGGTCACTCACGTGCGCACGGATGGCGACGACGCGGGCATGGGCATCCGCTTTGAAAACCTCGCCGCCGATGACTGGCGCCGCCTGCAGTCGTTCATCGCCAAGCGGGGACGCGGCCGCGCGGGCGCGCCCGTCACCGACGAGATGCGCCTGCACTTGCAGACGATCGAAGCGCGGACGCACAAGCTGCAACAAGACCTCGGCGATCTGACCAAAAAAGAATTGAGCTGAACCGCTATTCCTCGCCCGACGCCTGTCGTTCGAGGCGACGGCCCTTGCTGCGCAAGGTGATCTCCGCCGTGTCGGTGGGATACTGCCGCGTGATGCAGGCGGCGCAGAGCTGGTCGCTCGGCACGCCGATGCCGCGGAACAGACCTTCGTGGCTGATGTAACGCACCGTCGTGCAGTGCATCAGGTCGCGAATCTGTTCGAGCGTGCGGCCGAAGGCGATCAGCTTGGTTTCGTCCGGCGTGTCGATGCCGTAAAAGCACGGCCCGATGATCGGCGGCGAGTAGTACAGCATGTGCACTTCCTTCGCGCCGAGGTCGCGCAGGCGCTGCACGATCTTGCGCGCGGTGGTGCCCCGCACGTTGGAATCGTCGATGATCGCGATGCGGCTGCCGTCGATGAAGTCGCGGACGAAGATGAACTTCTCGTCGATCGCCAGCTTGCGTTTCTCGTCGGACGATTCCTGGAAGCTGCGCCGGTTGTCGACCTTGATGATCGCGTTGCGATACGGTTTGTTCAGCCGGAGCGCGAATTCCTGGCCCGCCGAAACGCTCGTGCCGGGCAGGCCGCAGACCACGTCGATCCGGTCGGCCAGGTCGGCGCATTCCTCGGCCAGCACGCCGCCCAGCGCGCCGCGCACGACCTCGACCCGCCGATCCTTGAGCACCGAATCGGGGCGCGCGAAGTAAACGTATTCGAAGAAACAGAACGCCTCTTGCTCGGTGGTGATCTGCTTGTGCACCGGGTTGAGCCATTCGCGGTCGACCCACACCGCCTCGCCGGGCTTGATTTCATTGATGTGATGGTAGTCGCCGAAATAGTTGAACACGCTGGACTCGCTGGCCATGCCGACTTCGACGACGTTGCCCTCGTCGTCGCGCCGTTCGGCCATGCACAGCGGCCGGATGCCGCGCGGATCGCGGAAGGCGAGCAGGCCGTTTTCCATCAGGCACAACACGCTGTACGCGCCGATCAGGTCCTGGTGCACCAGTTCGAGCGCCTTCCACATCCGCTTGGCGAACTCGCCGGGCCGCTTGGCGCTGAGCGCCTTGAGTTGGACGAGATGCTCGATCAACGTGTCCTGAATCACCATCGCGTCGACTTCCGTCTGAAACGAAAAGCCGCGCGCCTTCAGCGCCTGGGTCTGGCTGTACAGGTTGACCAAATCGCCGTTGTTGCACGTCGCCATGCCCGGATGGTCGGAGAACACCGGCTGGATGTTTCGTTCGAGCGCCTCGCGGGTCGTCTTGCCCGAGGTGGCGTAGCGCGTGTGCACGATGCCGCTGTTGCCCTGCAGCAGGCGCGTGTCGTAGTCGGCGAATAAGACCATCGCCGGCGACAGGCCGCCGTGGCTATGGAAGATCCGTCCGTCGAACGTGACGACCTTGGTCGAGCGGTGTCCGCGGTTCTGCATCCGGCCCGCGCCGGCAATCAGCCGCGCCGCCACCGGTTCCTTGCCGATCAAACCGAAGATGCCACACATGACCCCGAACTCCCTGGGTTTCACGAGGCCAGAATGCTACTGGTTAGGGCGGCTTCTGTAAAGACCGCGACCGGGTCAGAGGCCGGAAACACGGCCGATCAGGCGTAATATCGGCGCGGGGTAGAGCCCCAGCCAAAGCAGCGCGACCACCAGCGCGGCGAGCACCGTCCCGCCGATCAACGACAGCGCGGGCAGCGCCGCCGGCGCGGGGTCGCTCGCGGACAGCATCGTCCAGATGACGCGCAGGTAATAGAACAACCCGATCACGCTGGCCGCGATCAGGACGAGCACCAGCGCCCACTGCGCGTCGCGCACGCCCGCCGCCACCAGGTAAAACTTGGCGACGAAGCCCGCGGTCAGCGGAATGCCGGCGAGCGACAACAGCGACGCGGTCATGACCGCCGCGACGAACGGCCGCCGCCAAAAGAGACCGCGGTAGGTTTCGAGCGCGTCGGCCTCGGTTTCGCCGGCGGACATCACCGAGACCACGCCGAACGCGGCGAGCATCGTGACCGTGTAGGCGATCAGATAAAACGTCGCGGCTTGCGAACCGGCCGTTCCGCCGACGAGCAACGCTACGAGCACGTAGCCAAGATGCGCGATCGACGAATAGGCGAGCAGGCGTTTCACGCTGTTCTGCCGCAGCGCCAGCAGGTTGCCGAGGAACATCGAGATGACCGACATCGCCGCCAGCGCGTACCAGAGCCGCGGTTGCTGGTCGAGGCCCGCCGGCGCGGCGATCCGCAGCAGCGCGGCGACCATCGCGGCTTTCGACGCCGTGGCCATGAACGCGGTGACCGGCGCGGGCGCGCCCTGGTAGATATCCGGCGTCCACCAGTGGAACGGCGCCAGGGCCAGCTTGAAGCCGACCGCCGTCACGAGCAGCGCGAGCCCCGCGATCAACCACGGCGACGCGCGCATCATGAAAAGCGCCGAAAAATCCAGCCGGCCGGTTTGCGCGTAAATCAGCGCCACACCGAAGAGCATGAACGCCGACGACGCCCCGGCGAGCACGAGGTACTTCACGCCGGCTTCGAGTGCGTCGGGCCGCGTGCGCAGATAGGCGATCATCGCGAAGAGCGAAACGCTGAGCAGTTCCAGCCCCAGGAAGAACGATGCGAAATGCGCCGCACCCGCCAGCACCAGCGCGCCGGCCGCCGCGAGCAGGAGCAGCAGGTAGTATTCCTCGCGCCGTTCGTCGCGCCGCTTCAGGTAATCGTACGACAGCAGCGTCACGATCAGACCGGCGAAGAGAATCAGCGCGCCGAAAATGAGGGATGACCGGTCGACGATCAGCAGCGCGGTCACTTGATGCGAGCCGTCGTCTGCGGCGAGCAGCGCGAGATTGGCAATGAGCGCCGCTAAAAATCCCGCGTCAGACATCAGCGCCACGAGCAGGTGGCGGCGCCGCAGCGCGATCGACGACATCACCAGCAAGACCGTTCCCGCGACGATCACGAGCGGCAGCAGGAAGAGCAGGTCGTAGCCGGTCATGCGCTCACCTCAAATCACAACATCGACTTCGCGCGGACCACGTGTTCGAGCAGGCGGAACACGCCATCCGGAAACAGACCGAGATAGATCAACCCCGCCATCATCGCGCCGAAGATCAACCATTCGCGGGGCGAGAGGTCGGCGATCGAATCGGTCGCGGCGCGCGCGCCGAAAAACGCGCGTTGCATTAGCGCGAGGGCGTAGACCGTGGCCAGCACGAAGCCAATCGTCGCCAGCGATGTCGCGATCGGGTTCGCCCGGAACGAACCGGCGAGCACCAGAAATTCGGCGACGAAGTTTCCCAGCCCCGGCAGGCCGAGCGACGCCAAGACGAAGAACAGCGCTACCGCGCCCAGACGCGGCGTCGCGGCCCACAGCCCGCCCATCCGGCGCAGGTCGCGCGTGTGCAGGCGCTCTTGCAGCACGCCGGCCAAAACGAACAAGGCTCCGGTCGACAGGCCGTGGCAGAGCATCTGCATGACGACGCCGCGATACGCCATCGCCGTGAACGCGAACGCGCCCAACAACACGAAGCCCATGTGGCTGACGCTGGTGTAGGCGACCATGCGCTTCAGGTCGGTCTGCGCGAACGCCAGCACCGCGCCGTAGAGAATGCCGATCACGCCGATCGTCATCGCCACCGGCGCGAACTCCCGCGCGGCGTAGGGGAACAGCGGCAGCACAAAGCGCAGCAGGCCGTACGCCCCAGTCTTGAGCAGCAAGCCGGCGAGAATCACGCTGGCCGCGGTCGGCGCCTCGGTATGCGCGTCGGGCAGCCACGTGTGCAGCGGAATCGCCGGCAGCTTGATCGCGAACGCGACGAAGAAGCCGAGCATCAGCAGCATCGCCGTCCGTGGGTCGAGCTTCGTATCCAGCAGTTTTTCGTAGCTGAACGAATGGACGCCCGAAAAGAAAACAAGGCCCAGGATCGCGACCAGCATCAACAGGCCGCCGAGCTGCGTGAAGAGGAAAAACTTGAACGACGCGTAACGCCGGTTCTCGTGGCCCCAAATGGCGATCAACAAATACATCGGGACGAGCATCAGCTCCCAGAAAAAGTAGAAGAGGAATAAATCGGTCGCGAGAAACACACCGGTGACGCCGGCGAGCGTCAGCAGCAGATTGAAGAAGTAGAAGCCGACGCGCTCAGTGATTTCGCGCCACGAAACGAGCACCGCGATCGCGCCGAGGAAGAAGGTGAGGGCGAGCATCACCAGCGACAGGCCGTCGAGCGACAACTCGAAGCTGATGCGGAACATGGGAATCCACGGGTAGCTCACCGTCGCCAGCCAACGCGACCCGAGAGAGTTGCCGAAGCCCGTCGCTCCCGCCCACCCGAGCCATCCGCCGTCGAACACCACGGCCGCCAGCGCGATCCAGCGCGCGGTCCCCGCGCGACGCGACTCCGCCGCCCAGGCGATGACGCCGCCCGCGATCAACACCACGATGAGCCCGATCAGCATCATGGCCACACCGCCCACGTCAGAATCGCCAGCGCGCCGGCGATCATCGCCGCGGCGTACCACCGCACGCGCCCGTTCTGCGTGCGCCGCGCGAGGCGATGAAGAAATTCGGTCAGCGCCGCCACACCGTCGTACAACTTGTCGATCGCATCGGCGCGGTTGATATCCGCGAGCCAAACAAAGGGCCGGACCAGCAACACCTGATACAACCAATCAAAGCCCCAGCCGCCGAACCAGAAGCGGTGCAAGGCATGTCCGCCGGATGATTCCGCGACGCGCTGCGCGAACAGACGTCGCCGCCCGAACAGCGCGTACGCCAGCGCGATACCCAGCAGGCTCACGACGACCGCGACGACTTCGAGCGCGAGTGCGTTGGCGTTCGCGGCCTCGGTCAAAGGAAAGATCGACTGCATGATCGACGCGAAGGGCGGTTGCAGTAGCCCGGCGACCACCGCCCCCACGGCGAGCGCGACGAGCGGCGCGGCCATTCGCCATCTAGGTCGATGATGCACTTCCGCCTTCGCTTCGCCGAAGAAGACGATGAAGATCAACCGGAAAATATAGAGCGCGGTGAGCAGCGCGCCGACCACGCCCGCGAGCCACAGCCATGTTCCGCCCCACGGCGAAGCGGCGGCCGCGCCCAGGATCCATTCCTTGCTGTAGAAGCCGGCGGTCACCAGCGGGAAGCCAGCCAGCGACGCGCCGCCGATGAGAAACACCAAGAAAACGAGCGGCAGTTTTTTGCGCAGGCCGCCCATGCGGAAGATATCCTGCTCGTGATGCAGCGCGACGATCACCGCGCCCGCCGCGAGGAAGAGCAGCGCCTTGAAAAATGCGTGGGTGACCAGGTGGAAAATCGCCGCCGACCACGCGCCCACGCCGAGCGCGACGAACATGTAGCCGAGCTGGCTGATCGTCGAATAGGCGAGCACGCGTTTGATGTCGCGCTGCACGAGCGCCGAGCAGCCGGCGAGCAGCAGCGTCGCCGCGCCGATCACCGCCACGATGTGCAGCACGTCCGGCGCGAGCTCGAAGAGACCATGCATCCGCGCGATGAGATACACGCCCGCGGTCACCATCGTCGCGGCGTGAATCAACGCGGAGACCGGCGTCGGGCCGGCCATTGCGTCGGGCAGCCACGTCTGCAACGGAAGCTGCGCCGACTTGCCCACCGCGCCGCCGAGAAACAGCAGCGCGACGATCACGGCCGTCGAATCGCCGGGCATCCACGCCGCGTGCGCCGATTGCTGCACGAGATCGATGTCCAGCCGGCCGAAGCGCGCGACGAGGATGAACAGGCCGATGGCCAGCGCCGTGTCGCCGACGCGCGTAACGATGAACGCCTTGCGCGCCGCCGCGCCGTTCGCCGGGTCTTGATGCCAGAAGCCGATCAGCAGGTAGCT
>PMZC01000309.1 GCA_003170555.1 Deltaproteobacteria bacterium | reverse complement strand
CGCATTTCTATGAGTGGGCCGACGCCGGTTTCATTGAAGTGCGTCGCGTGCGCGGCAGCATGCATTTGTCCAAGACCCTGTTGCGCGGCCTGTACTTCGGCTTCGATCAACAGAACCTCTACCTGCGTCTCGATCCGACGGAAGAGTGCCTCGTGCCGCACGCCGATCCTTACGAAATCCACATTCACCTCAGCGGGCAGATCGAACGTGAAGTGCGTTTTGCCTGCCGGTTCAATAACCATACCGTGCGTGAATACCAAATGTTGGCGCTCAACCAGGACAATGTCTGGGAAGCGACGGCCACGTTCGACCTGGTGCGCGTCGGGTCGATCATCGAGGTCGCCGTGCCGTTCACCGCCTTGTCGGTCACGCCCGGGCAACCGCTATGGTTCGTCGTGCACATCATGAAGGGTGAGATGGAAGAAGACCGTTTTCCGAAGAACGGGCGCGTGCTCGTCTACGTGCCTGACGCGAATTACGACAGCACCAATTGGAGCGTGTGAAATGAGCAAGAACAAGATTCGTCTGGCGCTGGGCATTCACGACCACCAGCCGGTCGGCAACTTCGAGGGCGTGTTGGACCAGGCTTTCCGTCGCTGCTACCTGCCCTTTCTGGAAAAGCTGGAGCAGCATCCGACCGTCCGCATCTCGCTGCATCACTCCGGCTGCCTGCTGGAATGGATCGAGAAGAATCAGCCCGCGTTCATCGACCGGCTCGCCGCGCTGGTCGAACGCCGGCAGGTGGAAATTCTCGGCGGCGGTTTTTTCGAGCCGATTCTTTCCGTGATCCCGTATGAAGACGCGCTCGAGCAACTCCAAATCATGAACGGCTGGGCGGCGAAACGTTTGGGGGCGAAGGTGCGCGGCATCTGGCTGACCGAGCGCATTTGGGAGCCGAGCCTGCCGTTGTTGTTGCGCGAAGCGGGTCTGGAATTCACCATCGTCGACGAAACGCATTTCCACATCGCGGGCGTGCCCAAAGAAAAGATGGTGGGCTATTATGTGACCGAGCGCGCCGGCGCGACGACGGCGTTGTTCCCCATCGATCGCGTGCTGCGTTACAAAATCCCGTTTGATACGCCGAAGAACAACCTGGCTTATCTGCGCGCCATCGGCGAGCGTCACACCAACCCGGTGGTCACTTACGCCGATGACGGCGAAAAGTTCGGCCTGTGGCCCGACACCTATGAGTGGGTTTACGAAAAGGGTTGGTTGGAGAGTTTCCTCACCCATCTCGAAAGCGCCACGGACGTGGAAACCGTTTTTTACAGCGAGGTGCTCGATCACGATCCGCCGACCGGGCGAGTTTATGTGCCCACCGCCAGCTATCACGAGATGATGGAGTGGGCGCTGCCGGTCGAGGCCGGCATTGCGTTGAGCAATCTGCGCCAAGGCGCGACCCAGGCGGGTCAGTGGGATTATCTTTCGCAGTTCGTCCGCGGCGGTTTCTGGGACAACTTTTTGGCCAAGTACCCCGAAGCCAATCGCCTGCACAAACGGATGCTTCGCGTCTCGGCGAAAACCCGGGAGGCGCTGCGACAGAAGCCGCGCGAAAAAAGCACGATGGAAGCCCGGCTGCATCTGCTGCGCGGCCAATGCAATTGCGCCTATTGGCATGGCCTGTTCGGTGGGCTGTACCTCAATTACCTGCGCGACGGCGTGTCCCGCGAACTGTACGAAGCCGAGAACCTCGCCGACCGCGTGCTCGGCCTGCCGCGGCTCGACGTGCTCGACCACGACGCCGACGGCAACGATGAGGTGGCCATCGACACGGCGCACCTGAGCGTGATCGTCAAACCGTCTTACGGCGGCAGCATTTATGAATTGGTCGACCGCCGCACGTTTCACCATCTCACCGACGTGCTGGCGCGCCGGCGCGAGATCTATCACGACAAGCTGCACACGCAGAATCAGGTCACCGAGCAACCCAAGAGCCCACACGAGATGACGCGCGCCAAAGAGAAAGGCCTCGACGCGCTGCTGTTCTATGATTGGTTCGACCGCTACTCGTCGCTCGACCATTTCCTGGCGCCGTGGACCGATGCGGCGAGTTTCGCCACCTGCCGTTACGGCGAGCTCGGCGACTTCGTCAACCAGCCGTTCAAGCTGGTGCGCGCCGAACGCAAAGGCGACGTCTTCGAAATCGAGATGCTCCGCGACGGCGGCATCTATCCGGGCGGCCAGAAGCAGCCGCTGCAAATGCGGAAGCTGGTCGCGATTCAGATCAACGAACCGCGTTTGACGCTGACCACCATCGTGACCAACCAGGGCGGCCCGGTGGATCTATGGCTCGCACGCCAATGGAACTTGTCGCTGCTGGCGGGTAACGCGCCCGACCGTTGGATCGACGTGGCCGGACAACGCAGCCAGATGGGCGAGAGCGGCGTGGCGGAAAACGTCGACCGTTTTTCGATCAACGACGAATGGAAAAAGCTGCGCGTCGATTTCGAACTGGTCGAGCCGGTCGAGCTGTGGCATTTCCCGGTCGAGACGGTCAGCCAGAGCGAGGGCGGTTTTGAGCGCACCTACCAAGGCACCGCGTTCGTCTTCGGCAGCCGCTTCCATCTCGATGGCGGGGAGAGTAAAACACTGCAACTGACTCTGACCACCGGGAGCCTGTGATGCAGAACGGCTATTTCACTTTTGTCTTGCACGCCCACCTGCCCTACGTGCTGGGTCACGGCAAGTGGCCGCACGGCACGGACTGGCTGAACGAGGCCACGGTCGAGTGCTACATTCCGTTGCTGCGCGTGCTGGATCGTTTGGCCGCCGAGGGCGTGCGGCCGGCGATCACGCTGGGCCTGACGCCGGTGTTGTGCGAGCAACTGGCCCACCCGGTTTTCGCCGAGCATCTGGATGACTATCTGCAACAGAAGATCACGGCGAGTGAAGTCGACGAGCATTCGTTCGCCAAGACCGGCGACTCGAAGCTGCCGCTGGCCAAAATGTGGCGCGATTGGTATGTCGATGTTCGCCGCGATTTTCACGAGAAATACCACCGTAACGTAGTCGCCGGCTTCCGCAAGCACCAGGATGAAGGGCGCATCGAAATCATCACCTGTGCGGCCACGCACGCCCTGCTCCCGTTGCTGGCGGGCTCGCCGGCCGCGCTGCGCGCCCAGATCCTCACGGCGCGCGACCATTACCGCAGTTG
>PMZC01000085.1 GCA_003170555.1 Deltaproteobacteria bacterium | reverse complement strand
CGATGACCTCTACTATCGCCTCAATCAGTTTTACATTCGCACGCCGCCGCTGCGCGAGCATCCGCAGGATATTCCCCTCATCGCGCAGCACCTGTGGCGCGGCATCTGCGGGAACGATGACGCTCGGCTGCCGCGTGAAATCCTCGATGAACTGCAACGCTATCCCTGGACCGCCAACGTGCGCGAACTGCGGTCGATTTTGACGCACATGCATCGCTGGTTCGGCAAACCGCCGCTGAAGCTGGTTCATCTGCGCATGGCTTTGCAGTCGTATCACGCGCCCCTCGAATCACCGCAGGTGACGCGGCGGCATGTCGAGGCGATGCGCTGGCAGGCCGCGGTGCAACACCTCAGCCGGTTGGACGAGGTATTGCGCGCCTGCGGCATCGACCTGAAGCCGCTGTCGCGGAAGCGCGGGCCCGGCGCGCCGCTGTCCGCCTTCTGGAGCCGCGCCGCCGATGCCGTGGCGGATCTTGAATTGCTCACCGACCGCCCCGAGTTGTTCGCCGACCATGAACTTTTTACCGCGGTCTCGCTTTTTCAGACCAAGCTCGGCGAACTTCGCGAATTGCTGTCGCACAACCAACGGGCCGCCCTCAGGCTGTGGCGCGCCGAATTGGCGCCGCTGCTCAAACGAGTTCAGGCCCGGCTGCTCAAGGTCATGAAAAGAGCCGTGGGGCAAATGTCGTAATGAGGACACTGGCGCAATATCCATAGCCTCGTTGCGCGGCGTTTGGGGAAGCTCCGCCACNNGCCACCGACGTGTTCGCCGTGGGCTTGGGAGGGACTATCTTGCATTACGGCGGTTAGCCGCGCGTTTCCTGGCGCAACAACTCGGTCGGCGGAAAGCTCGGCCTTCTCGTTGGTTCGCTTACGATGCGGACGCGCGCGCTCTCGCGCTTGGCCTGGCAGAGCGCCATCACGGGTGACAACACAGCGTCGAGCGCGCTACAGTCTAAACTTCGAATCACAAGAACGGCGACCCGTCGGTTGACGATGACAAAAAGNNAAGGGGAGGGTTGTTTTGCGGTTGACGTTCCGTCTGCTGGCGTTGTTCGTCGCGCTCGCGATGTGCGCTGGTTGCCGGTATTCGAAACCCAAACCTCCGCCGACGCCCACCCCGATGCAGAATGCCGACACGTGGCTGTGGGGTGAGAACTGGCCGCTCAATCGCAACGACCCGAATACGCAATGGACTTACCTGCTCTACGAGAATCTGCGCCGTGATATCCGGTCGGGGCTGGACCCGCGCGAACCGGATGTTTCCGGCATGGTGTTGATTCCGGCCGGCGAGTACATCATCGGTTTCGACCGGCTGACCACGGCGCACGAATGGCTGCCGCGGCAGCATCGGCGAATCGCGGCCTTTTACATCGACCGCACCGAACTCAGTCAAGCGGATTACGCCCGTTGCGTCGCCGCGCGCCAGTGTTTGCCGATCCGCGTCAGGCCGGAAGTCGGGGTAGCGCCGGATAGGCCGATGGTCCTGACCTACCCGTTGGCCGAGCGTTACTGCCTCTGGGCCGGAAAACGTTTGCCCACGGAATATGAGTGGGAGGCGGCGGCTCGCGGCGCGGACGGCCGGCCTTATCCGTGGGGCGAAGCGGCGCCGACAGCAAAGCGCGCCAATATTTGCGGTCGCGGGTGTGTCTTCAGTTGGGCCGACCCCGCCTGGCGCGATGGTTTCGCGTATACCGCCCCGGTGAACAGCTTTCCCGCCGGGGCCAGCCCGTTTGGTCTGCTCAACATGTCCGGCAACGTACGCGAGTGGGCGACGACCGACCAACCGTTGCGTGAAAACGAACACATCGCCCGCGGTTCGTCGTGGTACTCAAACGCCGGCCAGCTCTTCGTCTATTACCGTCAGGTCTGGCATCCGCCGTTACGGACCGACGACAAAGGCGTTCGTTGCGCGGCCGATGCGCCGCCGGCTCGACGCGTTCAGCGCCCCAACCAATAAGCGCAGCGGAACTCGACTCCCGGCGACATGACTTGGCCGTCGTCGAATATTTCGCCCGCGGGAAATCACGGCGAAAAATTGAAATCAAGTGGTTTGAATTGATCTTGCACCAGGGGAATGGCGCTCAACTTGACCAGGAAGAGAATCCGTGTGGTTTCCGCGGTCAGGATTCTCGGGCGATAGAATTCCGCAAAGTGCCGGTAAAAAAGGAGTTGCAGGAGGCTGCCCACGCGATGGCGTTGGTGGCGCGCCTTATTGATTTCATGCTCGATATTCGCGCCCGGTCCAAAGCCGTTGATCAGAATCAAATCAGGCGACAGCGCATCAATACGCCAGAGATCCATTTTCTCATGCCCGGTTATGCCACGACCCAGCGGAATTTTCTCGTGCGCCAGCACGGGATCGGAAAGGCCCAGGGAATCATGCGCGATCAGCTCGGAGTAATAGGGTATCGCGCCGGCAGTCATCACGTAGAGCGACAAGCCGGGAGGCGTTGCAGCCTTGATGGCCCGACCCTCCGCCGCCCAGGCGGTAGACCACAGCATTTGGTCGGCGTATTGCCTCAACTGCCGAGGATAGAAAAGGGTCCATAACAGCCCGGCCGCAAGCAGGCCGTTGGCGAGCCGTCGTCCGAGAAACTTCGACCCCGGCNNTTTCTCGTAATCCGCGTCGCTCGCGATCAGGGTGCCGGCGCCGCGCGGTCCGAAGCCTCCACCCCGGCCGCCGCGCCCGCCGCCACTCAGCCGCCAGCGCCAACTGGTCGCCGAGCAGCCAGCCGACGACGGGCAGCAGCGGGACCAGAAAGCGGCTGTACGGAAAATAATCGCCACCCACAAAAATACAATAGGAAAAATAGCCCAGGACAAAGCTCCAGCCGAGTACGGCCCGCTTTCGCCAGCGCGGAATCGCCGCGAATAGCACCGGGCTGGCCGCCAGCGCCAGCAACGCCAAAGGATTCTGGACGAGCCAAATCGCGTCGTACTTGAATCCGCGAAGCGCCAGGTCGTAGCTGCCGCCGTCCACCTTGACGTAATAGGTGTTGGGAAACGGGTAGCCGTAGTAGAGCCAGCGCCCGGCGAGTACAGGGAGGAAAACCACCGCGGCGGCGCCGGCCAGCAGCGCGGCGCGGCGCAGGCGGCCTTCCCGCGGGCCAAGCGCAAAAACCAAAACCACCGCGAGGCCGGCGAACGCCGCTGCTTCCAAACGCGTATCCGCCGCCAGGCCGAAGAGCAATCCCGCGAAAACGGATGAACGCCGGCCTTCCACCGCCTCGAGCAACAGGAAAAAGCCGCCGGCGAGAAGCGCGGTGAAGAAAATCGTTTCCATGCCGGAGTGCGCGTAAATCCAGACTGCCGGATGCAGCCCCACCCACCAGCCGCCCAGTTCGCGCCAGCGACGCTCGGCCGGCGAAGCGGCGCGTCCCCCATTACGAAACAGTAGGAACAGAATCAGAAACAGGCCGGCGTGATTCAGCAAACGCGCGGTCGCGGTCGGATCGACCGTCGGCAGCAAAACGAAAGCCCCGCCGATCAGCGCGGCGTAAAGAAAATTGGAAACCGCCTCGACCGGTTCGCCGGGGTTGTACACCAGGCCGTGACCATGCGCCAGGTTTCGCGCGCAGCGAAAGGCGATGAAAGCGTCGTCCATGCTGTGCAGACGCAGCGCCAGGCCCAGAAAAAACGAAACGGCGGTGAGGAACAGCGCTAATCGAATCGCGCGGCGACGCGGGTTCGCCGCCGAGACGGTTGGCCGGATGGCTGGGTCACGAGTTTCCATGGTCCTTTCCTAGAAAAATATCACTACGAAGTCGATTCATTCGACGCGAATGTTGTGACGAAAACGAGGCGGCCAAATGATCGCGCAAACGATGGTTCCTTTCAAGCGGGAAAACACGAACGACGCGGTGAGTTGAGCGACGACGACGGCTGACTTTCGATCGACATTTTTATTTCCGGCTTTCGCGTAACTGCCCGACTGCGTTGAAAACGGCCGTGGAAAAGGTATTAATGCGCAGGTGATGTCGTATTCGGCGGAGAGCAAGATCATGCGGAGCAGGCATCTGGCGCGGCTGTTGATCGTCGTGATCGCCGGCGCGTCAGCCGTAGCTTGTCAACACGAGGGGAAGGCCGTCCGCGAAAGCATGGTTCGGCTTCCCGGCGGCGCGTTCACGATGGGCTGCGTACCCCGCGACACCCAGTGCGACGACAATGAAAAACCGGCGCATCGCGTAACGCTCAGCGCTTTCTCCCTCGATCTTCACGAGGTCACGGTGGCCGAGTACGAGCAGTGTGTGGACGCGAAGGCCTGTCGTGCGCCGCGCCTCGCCGACGGCGAGTTTCGCGAATTCAGCAACGGTTTGCGCTTCGCCCGACGGGATCATCCGGTGAACGGGGTCGACTGGAACGACGCGTACGCGTTCTGCCGGTGGCGGCGGGAGCGCCTGCCGACCGAAGCGGAATTCGAGTACGCGCTGCGCGGCGGCGCCGCAGGTCAAACCTATCCCTGGGGCGATCGCGCCACGCCGCCGCCGGGGTTCGGCGACTTCGCGGACAATACATACAGCGCGCGTTTCCCGCACGAGCAAGGCGCGTTCCACAATTTCGATGACGGCTATGTGGGCACGGCGCCGGTATGCGCCTTCACCAAGAACCCGTTCGGCTTGTGCGACATCAGCGGCAACGTTCGGGAGTGGACCGCGGATTGGTTCGGCGCGACCTATTATCAGTCGTCGCCGGCCGACAACCCGAAAGGTCCGCCTTCCGGCACGGCGCGGGTGCTGCGCGGCGGGTCGTGGATGAATGATCCCTGGACCACCCGCACCTCGTATCGCGGCGCCTTCAGTCCCGACTACCAGGCCCGCAACATCGGCTTTCGCTGCGCACGCGACTAGGCGCTCGAAACGGCTTGCTTGCCTCCTTGACCGGCGGCCCCGGTCACGAGATAATTCGCCTGCACCTCGAAACAACACATCCATTGGCGTGGCAAGTTAGGTCTGGAACGAACGATAACCACGGGAGGGCGGCGAGATGAAGCGCGTTATTTGCCTGGCATTATCGGCGTTGCTGGTATTCGGCCTGGGTCTGGCGATCTCGTGCGGCAGCGACAGCGGCGGCGGCGATGACGATTCCAACGACGGCGCCACTTGCGATATCGAGGGGAACAATCTGGTCGAAGTTCCCTTTGGCGGCGTCTCGTTCGACTGCCCGAGCTCAATCGGCGTCGAGCTCGTGGTCAGCAAGGTCTCGGTCAACGCGGAACTCACGATTGTCGAAATTCAAGGCGAGTACAGCATCAACAACGGCAACGCCTACTATCTGCGGGGCGAGGGCCTTAGCGGGAAATATTGTTTTGACCGCATCAAAAACGCCGGATCATTCACCGTCCGCTCCCAAACGTTGGATTGCGAGACTTACCGCACGATCGACGTCACCGCCAGCACCGACCCGGATGCGGCCGCGTTTTGCGAACTCAGTCTCGACGTTGACCTGAACTGTCCGGGCGATGACGACACCATCTTCGATGACGACACGTACTACGATGACGACACGGTCTTTGACGATGACACTGCGGATGACGATATTACTCTGAGCTGCTCCGATGCCGTGACGTATTTCTATGATACCTGCGGCTTCGCCTTTGGCGGCGATACCGGTCACCCCGCCGATTACACCAAAGACGAAGCGTTGGCTTGGTGCTCCTCCGGCGCTCCGGATTGGTTCGCCCAGGCGCTGGCTTGCATCGAGCAGTACTACGGCGATTGCGATCAGATCGGTACCTGCTACAGCAACATTCAGCAATCGGACGACGACACTTACTATGACGACGATATCTCGCCCGACGACGACATGAGTAGTGCGCCGGTGCTGAGCGACGGTCTATGGGATCCCACCACGCTGGTTCTGGCCGACTACGACGACGCGCCCGAACAGTATTGGCAGAGCGCGCTGATGTTCTCCGTATGCGACCTCGACAACGACTTGCTGCCGGATGGCGCCGTGTACATCTACCTGGCCGGCACCACCCAGTGGTTCCTCAACACCACGAACCCCATCAACTGGAGCTTCTTCAACAGCCCGCCGGACGTTGACCTGAGCCAGGCCGGTGATTGCGGCGCCCCGGTACAGACCGGCGTGACCATCGGCTTCGGCCCCGCTTCCGCGCCGCCCGCTGCGGGCGACTACTGCGTCGATATCGAAGCGACGGACAGCGCGGGTAACTTCTCCAACAAGCTGGTGAACCTCTGCGTGACGATGGCTTCGATGTAGGCCGGCGCACCCTTTCTTTCTCTTGTTGATCGGGTAATCTAACACGCGAATTTCACAAAATGTCGGGATAGCCGGCCGAACCGAC
This sequence comes from Deltaproteobacteria bacterium, assembly GCA_003170555.1. Lineage (GTDB taxonomy): Bacteria > Lernaellota > Lernaellaia > Lernaellales > Lernaellaceae > FEN-1099. The sequence continues at coordinate 2,704 of PMZC01000085.1, read as the reverse complement.
CAGAGGACGTTCATGTGGCAGTACAATCGGCACATCGGTCTGGCGCGTGGGATGATCGCCTCGAACACGTGGCTGCTGGTCGACGATCACCACCGCCGCTTTCTGATTGACAACGGGCACGTCGCCGAACGACCGGTGTTGCGCCTCGCGCTGTGGCGCGCGGGCATTCGCCGCCCGGGCGATCTGACCGCGATCTTGCTGACGCATCGCCATTGCGATCATGCGGGTAACGCACGATGGCTGCGCGAGCATTTTCGGTGCCCGGTGGTCTGCCACAAATTCGACGCGCCGCTCCTGGCCGGCGAGCAGCCGCGCGGGCGGCTCAAACGCGGTATCGGTACGAAGTGGGAGGAGTTTCTGGCCGGCCTGGAGGACAACTATCCGGCGCGGTGCCCGGTCGACGAAGTGATAGATGTCGGCCCGTGGCGCCACAATCTCGTCTACTACCCGGCGTATGGGCACAGCGAGGGTTCGGTGATGATCTATCACGAGCCGACGCAGACGCTGTTTTCCGGCGACGCGCTGCTCTCCGGCGTGCCGCCGCTGCGTTTTAAGGAACGTTTCTACCTCGCCGTGGCGACGTTCAGCATCGACCAGGCGCAATGTCACCGCCTGACGCTCGACTTTCTGCGCGATCGCCCGCCGATCCGCTATCTCTGCTCCGGCCATGGGCCGTTTGTCGATCAGCAGACGGATGAAAAGCTCGCGAAGTTCTATGCCAAAGGCGGCGCCGTGTTGAACGAGCCGAAGAAAAGACCCGACTAACTGTCGTTTCCTCTCAGTAACTAACCTGAAGACGACGAGATCGGATGGTTATCGGTAAGCCTCTCGCCGGTGGGACACCGAAAAGACCGTCACTTGGCGGGTGGTGTCGTCTACGTTGTAGAGAATTCGCCAATCCCCGACGCGGATTCGATATCCCTCCAACGGCGACCGGAGAACCCGAAACCGCCCGGTTGGCCGCGGCTCTTTTTCGAGGTCGAGTAGTTCTTGCGCCACGGCTTTCCGGATATGTAGAGGAAGGTTTCTGATTTCTTTCTGGGCGGACCGTTTGACGGAAACGGAATAGGTCATTCGTCGGATTGATCAGGCAAGGAAGATAAAAATTCACGTAGCGGTCGGCTTTCTTCGTCTTTGCGCTCTTTCCACAACAAGGCGGCTTCGATTTCGTCGCGCAGGTCTTCGTTTTCCAACAAACGAGCGAGCACCTCGCGACGTACGTCCTCTCCCGCCGCTTGTAGCGCGGTAATAAATACCTGCGCGACGGCTTGAGCGGGTTCGAGGTTGTCTTTTTGGCCGCCCATTATTCTGTCTCCTTCTACTATTAATAGTAACATCGACGCGCTCTCGTTTCAACGGCGGAAAGCTTCGCGCGCCGCAAGTTCCGACGACAAACCTTGCCAACGGTCAGGCGAGTGCACATAATGCCGGCCCAGACCAATCGCCGTCCGAATTTGTTGGTTCCAGAGAGGGGTCTTCATGACGTTCATCGCCAGCCATAAAAGAAGAATTTTCTTTGTTGCGTTGCTCTTGGTCGCGGTGTGCGGCTGCGCCGGATTGATTCTGCACCACGGCCTGCCGCAGGTGGACGGCGCGATCCACGGTTTGCCCGTTCGCGAACCGGTCGAGATCGTGCGCGACAGCTACGGCATCCCGCACATCTTCGCGCGCAACGATCGCGACGCGATGACGGCGATGGGTTATGTCCACGCGCAGGACCGTTTGTGGCAGATGGAAATGTTTCGGCGGATGGCGGCGGGCCGGCTGGCCGAAGTCGCCGGGCCGGAGCTGCTTGAGACCGACCATTGGGCGCGCTTGGTCAATCTGCCGAAAATGCGCACGGAGCTGGTCGCGACGATGGGCGAGGAACAGAAGGCCCTCGCGCGGGCTTACCTCGCCGGCATCAACGCGTACATCGAACAAAACAAGCGCGATCTGCCGCTCGAGTTTCGTCAGCTCGGCCTCGTCCCCGAACCGTGGACGCTGGAAGACATCTTCAGCGTGCCGGTGGTCAATTCCTGGCTGCTCGAAACCGACTTTCTGCAGGAATGGATCAGCCTCGCCGGCCGCGCGCATCTTGATCGCGAGGCGCTGAAGGACGCGCTGCCGTCTTACCCGAACGCGCGTCTGCCGGAGGACGCCTATTTCGATAAGCTGCGGGGCCGCAAACTGGGCAAGCTATACCCGGCGATGGATGCGATCTATTCCGCGTTGCCCAGTGCGCCGGGGCAGGGCAGCAACAATTGGGTGGTCGCGCACAGCGCCGACGGCAAGCCGCTGTTGGAAAACGATCCGCACCTCGCGCTGATGGTTCCCGGCGTGTGGTACTTCTGCCATCTTGCCACACCGGAGTATCAGGTCGCCGGCGCGTCGATGCCCGGCGTCCCCGGCATTGTCCTCGGGCACAACAGCCACATCGCCTGGGCGTGGACCAACGTGATGACGGACATCGTGGACCTGTTCGTCGTCCGGCTGGATCCGCAACATCGCGGTCGCTACATCGTCGGAGATCGCTCAATCGAATTTCAAAAGGAACAACAGGTCTATCGTCTTCCCGGCGGCAAAACGCAGACGAGAACGATCTACCGCACAATCTACGGGCCGGTGATCACCGACTTGAGCGACGATTGCGACGCGGTCGTGGCGTTGAAGTGGTACGGGTCGGGGCCGATGAGCGCGATCGGCGACCAGAGCGGCACGGGTC
>PMZC01000360.1 GCA_003170555.1 Deltaproteobacteria bacterium | reverse complement strand
GCATACTCCCATTCCGCCTCGGTCGGCAGCCGCTTCCCCTGGGCCGCGCAAAACGCCGCGGCGCCATACCACGATACGTCGATCACCGGCCGGTCTTCGTACGTGTCGTCGACCCGCCACGTCGCGCCGTCGAAGTAGAGCCCGAGATCGTCGTAGCCGTCTTCGTGCGCGGAGGCGGCGCAAACGCAACCGTCGCAATCGTTCGACGGGTTTTGATTGACGAGGTAATCGCGGTAATCGGCGTTGGTGACCAGACGCACGTCGATGTAATATTCGTCGAGTTGCACCGGATGACGCGGCCGTTCATCGGGCCGATCGGGGCAGGCGGGATCGTCCGCCTCGCAGCCCATCCAAAAGAAACCCGCCGGAATCAACGCTTCGTCCGCGGAGTCATGCGGCCTTGCTTCGGGATGAGCGGCCGCGGCGATCGTCCACGACAGCGCGAGCGTCGCGGCCAGAATCAAACTGATGGCGATGGTCCGCCGCACGACAACCCCGATGGTCTTTCTGGCGATTGACTCAGATCAGATTCGGTCGAATGAAACGCGATTGTAGCTATCGCGTGAGTCGAATTCAATTACGGAGGTCAGACGGTGTCCTGCGTGGCGCGGCTGATCTTCGCGCCCAACGCGATGAGCTTGTCGTCGAGACGTTCGTAACCGCGGTCGAGGTGATAGATGCGCTGCACCTCGGTGACGCCTTCCGCGGTCAGGCCGGCGAGGACCAGGCTCGCGGACGCGCGCAGATCGGTGGCCATCACCGGCGCGCCCGAAAGGAACGGCGTGCCGCGCACCATCGCCGAACGGCCCTCGATGTGAATCGACGCGCCCATGCGCTGCAATTCGAGCACGTGCATGAAGCGGTTTTCGAAAATCGTTTCGGTCACGACCGACAGGCCGTCGTTGATGCACATCAGCGCCATGAACTGCGCCTGCATGTCGGTGGGGAAGCCGGGGTAGGGATGGGTGCGCACGTCGACCGCGCGGACCTTGTGCGGACCGACGACGCGCACGCCGTCGTTTTCGGGTTCGATGACCAGCCCCGCCTGCCGCAGTTTGTCCACCACCGCTTCGACCTGATCGAGGCGCACGTTCTGCAGCAGCACGTTGCCCTGCGTGATGCCGGCCGCGACCATCAGCGTGCCGGTCTCGATGCGGTCGGGAATCAGGGGGAGGTCGGCGCCGTGCAATTCGGTCACGCCGCGAATGGTGATTTCGTCCGTGCCGTCGCCGTCGATCTTGGCGCCCATCGCGCGCAACCACTCGGCCAGCGCCTCGATCTCCGGTTCGCGCGCCGCGTTGGCGATGACGGTCTTGCCCTGCGCCAGCGTCGCGGCCATCAGCAGATTCTCGGTGCCGCCGACCGTGGGCACGTCAAAATTGATGACCGCGCCCTTCAGGCCCTGCGGCGCTTCGGCCTCGACGTAGCCGTGTTCGAGCCGGATGTGCGCGCCGAGTTTTTCCAGGCCCTTGAGGTGTTGGTCGATCGGGCGCGCGCCGATCGCGCAGCCGCCCGGCAGCGAGACGCGCGCGCGGCCCAGGCGCGCCACCAGCGGCCCGAGCACCAGCACGCCGGCGCGCATCGTCTTGACGATTTCGTACGGCGCTTCGTGGCCGGAGAGGTTCTTCGCGTCGATCACCACGTCGCCGGCATCGGCGCTCATCTTCACGCCCAGCCGGTCGAGCAGCAGACGGGTGGTTCGGATATCGCGCAGGGCCGGCACACCGCGCAGCGTACACGGCTCGGGCGTGAGAATCGCGGCGCAGAGAATCGGCAGCGCGGCGTTCTTGCTGCCGCTGACGCGCGTCTGTCCGAGCAGGCGTTCGCCGCCGCGGATCACCATCTTATCCATCTAGCTCTCCTTTTTTCGCGCGCCGATCACGCGCGCGATGCCGGCCAGGTCGCGGCGCACTTCGCCGCGCTCGTAGCGCCCGTCGCGTTCGAGCAGCGCGAGCACGGCCTGATCCTGCCCCGCGCCGATCTCGAGCGCCAGCAGACCGCCCGCGGGCAGCTTCGTCGCCGCTTGGTCGACGAGCGGGCGAATCACTTCGAGGCCGTCGGGGCCGCCGTCGATCGCGACCCGCGGATCGTGCGCCACTTCCGGCGCCGCCGTGTCGCACTCGGCCGAGGGCACGTACGGCGGATTGCTCACCACCGCCGCGAGGTCTTCGGTCACGCCGTCGAGCAGCGAGCCGTGCACGAACCGCACGCGTTCGGTCACGCCCAGCCGCTCGGCGTTGGCCTGCGCGAGGGCAAGCGCGTCGGGCGACACGTCGACCGCGACCGCGCGCCACGCCGGCCGCTGCTTGAGCAACGTCAGCGCGACGCAGCCGCCGCCCACGCCCACGTCGGCGAAGGTCAGCGCATCCGCCGGCAGCGCCGCCAGGATGTACTCGACCAGCGTTTCGGTTTCCGGACGCGGCACCAGCGCCCGCGCATCCGCCAGAAAAGACACCCCGTAGAACTCTTTTGTTCCCACCAGGTGCGCGACCGGCTCGCGATTCGCCCGCCGCCGCACCAATTCGCGAAAGCGCTGCAACTCATCGGCGGACGCCGGTTGGTCGAAACGCAAATACAGGCCGACGCGATCGACGCCCAGCACGCTGGCCAGCAGCACTTCCGCGTCGAGGCGCGGCGTGTCGATGCCCTTGCCGGTGAAGTATTCGCGGCACCACGTCAGCAGGCGCAGCACCGTCCAGGTTTCACTCATGTTGTTTCCGACGCCATCGTCTTCGGTGAAAATCGGGGCGGCCGGATTTGAACCGGCGACCTCCTGGTCCCAAACCAG
>PMZC01000336.1 GCA_003170555.1 Deltaproteobacteria bacterium | reverse complement strand
GCCGAATCCCTCGTAGTAGCTCGGCAGCGCCAGCGCCACCGCGCCGCGATAAAGATGCAGCAACTCGCCGTCGGGCACGCGGCCGAGAAAGCGCACGTCGGCGCCGAACTCGTGGTGCGCCAGCAGCAGCCGCGTGCTTTCCTTGAGTTTACTCGCGTCGCCGACGAGCGCCAGCTTGACCTCGCTCGCCAGGCCGTGCTCCGCGCGCGCCATGAAGTACGCGCGCAGCAGTCCTTCTTCATTTTTCTGCCGGCCGAATTCGCCGACGAACAGCAGATAGCGCACGTCGTGCAAACGATGGCGGCGCAGCGTCTCGAGATCAGGCGGGCCCGGCGAGAAGATCGGATGGCACCCCGGATAGATAACGCGAATGCGGCGGCGGTCGATCTTCAACTGCCGCGCGATTTCGTCGGCGCTGAATTCGCTGATCGTGTGCAGCATGTCGGCGCGGCGGGCCAGCGAGTACCGCAGGCGGGTGCGGATCATCGTGCGCAGGCTGCCGGGCGCGGAATATAGAAAGTGCGGGCTCCAGCGCGCGAGGTCGTAAAGCGAGAAGAGCACGCGTGCGCGTTCCTCGTAGAGCGGGACCATCTCGAGCGTGCAGTGCAGCAGATCGACGCGGTGGTTGAGCGCGTGACGTTCGACAAACCAGCGGCGCGCCACTTCCATCGCCAGCGGCCCGAGCCAACGCCGCGGCGTGAGCCGGCGATACGTGAAGTTGTCGGGCAGGAGGCCGGGCGGCCAGATTTGCTGCGCGAAGCCGAAAACGAGGTAGCTGTTTTCGCGATCCAGCGCGGCCAATTGTTCGATGAGGTGATAGACGATGCGCCCGGCGCCGGTCACATTGTCGGCGGCGTAAGGCGTGGCGTCAAACAAAAACTGTCTCATGCGCCGAGCACCTCCGCCGCCGCGCGGGCTACGCGATCGGGTTCGATATTTCGCAGGCACGGATGGCCGGCGACCGGGCACATCTCGCGGCTGCACGGGGCGCAGGTCACGAGAAAAGACAGCGCGCGCGACGACGCCGGCGCCCAACGTCGCGTGTCGTTCGCGCCGCTCATGATCGAAACCAGCGGAGCGCCGACGGCGTGCGCGAGGTGTCCAGGGCCGGAGTCGACGCCCACGAACAGCTCCGCCGCCTGAATGATCGCGGCGGTTTCCGGCAGGTCAAAGCGGCCGGTCCAATCGCTGACGTGCGGCAGGCCGCGCGCGATCTCGCGGTTGATTTCGCTGTCGCTCCTCTCGCCGATCAACGCCAATCGCGGAGCGCCGGACGCCGCGAGCAACTCGATCAGCGTGCGCCAATGGGCAAGCGGCCAGGTTTTCGCCGGCGTGCGCGCGGCGGCGTGAAGCACGATCCGCGGCCCGTCACGCTCGAACTCACGCCACGCTTGCTCGGCGGTTCGCCGGGCGTCATCCGGCGGCGTCAACGGCGGCGGCGTCAGCGGCGAGACCGACAACGTCGCGGCCAGCAGCGCGAGGTGATTATCCGCCTCCGGCCGATCGGGCAATGGCGGCGGCGCGGGGTGCGTGGCCGACGCGGCCAGGCCGCGGTGATCGTAGGTCGCCAGATAGGGAGCGCCCAACCGCGCGCAAAGCAGAATGTCGCGCACGTCGTGGCGGAGGTTCACGATCAGATCGGGCGCCCAGGCGCGCACCCGCCGGCGATAGTCGCGCAGCCGGCCGTCGCCGCCGAGAAACGGGCTGGCCCACGGCTCGGGCGCGGCGATGCGATCCAGCGCGAGCAGCGGCGCCGCGGCCGGATCGCAGGCCACGCGCAGTTCGGCCCGCGGAAACGCCGCGTGCAAAGCGAAAAGCGCGGGGCGCGCGAGCAACGCGTCGCCGAGGTGGTCGGGCTTGTGCACCCAGATGCGCTGTACGTGCGCCGGATCAAACGCGGCGCGACGGCGGTTGCGACGCGGCAGCCCGGGCCACGCGGCGGCGCGCAGGAGCAGGTACGGCGTCTTCATCGCTTCGGCTCCTGCCTGGCCGCGATGATCTCGGGCGGCGTGACGCCCGGCTCGATGATCGTGCCGACGCGCATGCGATAGATCGCCGTCCCCATCGCCCAGACGCACACGATCAGGTACGAGCTGTGGTGCGGCTTGAAGAGAAACGAGTCGAAGCCGCCGGAGCCGAGGAAGAAAAGGAACGCCAGAAAGAGGCCGCGGTTGAGCAGGCCGATTTCCGGGTCGGTGATCAGCCGCATATTGTCGCGCAGGCGTCGCCAGAGGCGAACGATCACGGTCATGAATACGCTGAAGCCGACGAAGCCGGTGCCGGTGAGGATATCGACGAACATGTTGTGCGGGCTGCCGTACATCGGGTGCACGCCCTCGAGGATCGAGTACTGGCCATAGACAAAGGCGTAGTTGTTGTAGCCCACGCCGAACAGCGGATGGGCGAGGATGGCGTTGATCGAGCTGATCCAACGCACCACGCGCGACTGCGCGCTGCTGCTCGAGTAATAGATGAAGTCCGCGACTTTTTGCTCGATGTCGAACTCGCCGAAGATATCGGTGGTGGTCAGCAGGATGGCGGCGACGCCCAAGAGCGCCACCCAGGCGATGCGCCGCGAGTCGATCTGGCCGTGCAGCGCGAGGACCGCCAGGCCGAAGAGAATGCCCACCCACGTGCCGCGGTTGAAAGTGAGGGCGATCACCGCGAGCAGCGAGAACCAGAGCAGATAGGCGCCGACCTTCCGCGCCCCCGTGACCACCAACGGCAGATAATGAGTGGCGAGCGCGAGGATGGTCGCGTAGTAAATGCCCGTATAGCTGGTCGAGCCGGCGATGCTGACCAGGCGCAGGATCTTCGTGTGCAGGTAGATGTACGCCGGGGTCATCGTCAGAATGTAGTACCAGAACGGCGACTTGGTGACGTACATGTAGTAGCTCACGCCCATCATCCAAACCGAAAAAACCACCAGCCATTTCACCATGCGCAGGACCTGGGCTTTGCTGTCGAGAATGTCGATCACGACCAGGTAGCACAGGTTGAGCAAGGTGAGGCGAATCAACTCCTTGACGTTGAAGATCAGGTCCTGCGGATTGATGGTCGCCACCTGCGACACGCACAGAATGGCGATGCCGTTGAAGATGAGCAGCGGGTAGATGATCTTGTCGTCGCGCGGAATGATGTACTGGCGGCGGATCAACGACCGCACGACGTAGCCGATGAAGGCGAGCAGCACGAAAGCGTCCTCGATGGTGATCGCCCACGGGCCGGGCAGGTCGAGTCCGTAGTTCGGCGCCGCGAGAATGGCGGGCATCAGAAACACGATCGAATGCGGGCGGAAAAAGACGAGCAGGAAGATCACGAAGCCGACCAGGGCGCCCGGGACGGCGAACTCCATGCCGGCGATGCTCTTGCCGACGAGCCACGCCACGGCGAGGCCCGCGACGCCGGCCGCCACCAGTCCGACGTCGCGCTGCAGCACGACGCGCCGCACCAGACTGTTATAGCCCGACGTCGACATCGCTTCGCTCCAGGGTCATGACCAGCGCTTGTTCCAGCCGCCGCGCCACGGCTTCGTCGGTGAACACGGCCGCCGCACGCGCCCGGCCGGCCGCGGCCAGCTTCCGCCGCAAGTCGGGCGCGGTCAAGCGTGAGAGCGCGGCCGACAACGCTGCGACTTCGTTCTCGTCGATCAGCAAGCCGGCGTCATCGACTACCTCGGGAATCGCACCGCAGCGGGATGCGACGATCGGCGCGCCGGCGGCCATCGCCCACGCGAGCACGTGGCCGAATTGCTCGGCCCAGCCCGGAACGGTGCGGCTGGGGCAGACGAGCGCGTCGGCCTCGGCCAAAATCCGCGGGACCTGATCGTGCGCCACCGCGCCGGTGAATTCGACGCGACCGGTCAAGCCAAGCGCGACGACTTGCGGTTCGAGCGTCGATCGCTCTGCGCCGTCGCCGACGATGGTCGCGCTCCAATCGGGCGCGGCGGGCAGGGCGGACAGCAGCAGATCGGCGCCTTTCTTGCGATCGAGTCGCCCCACAAACACGGCGCGCAGCGGGCGGCGGTCGAACGGCGCCTCGCGCGGCGGCGCCAACGCCGGGTCAACGCCGACTTGCGGAATCACGGTGATCGGCGCGCGGCATCCGGCCTGACGCGCGACCAGCCCCGCGCCGCGCGAGCCGACGAACAGCCGCCGCGCTCGCGCGTACACCGGCCACGCGGTCCAACGCGAAAAGCCGGCAAGCGGCAGGTTCTCCCACGCGAAGGGAACAAGCGGAATGCCCAGCGCTGCCGACACCGCCGCCGCCTGCAGCGCGGCCAGGCCGCCCGGCTCCGTCTCCGCGAGCAGCACGTCCGGCCGCCATGCGCGCAACGTCCGCCGCAGCGGCGCGCGGGGAAAAGTGAAGCGTCGCACGTGGCCGTGGCGCGGGCAGTCGAACGTTTCGACGTCGAGCTCGGTTTCGGTTTCGAAGCGCCGCAGGCCGAAATCGGTTTCGTTCCAAAGGCGCGGCGACAACAGCAGCACGCGATGCCCGCGCCGCAGCAACTGGCGCAGCTTGCCGCGATTCGCCGCGACGATGTACGTGTGGCCGAGCACCGCGACGCGCATCACGCAACCCCCAACTCGGCGTAGAGGGCGAGAACGCGCTCGACGATGCGCGGCCACGCGAAGCGTTCGTGCACGCGCGGCGCGACCACGTCGATTGCGTGACGCTTCGCTTCCGCGTGCTCGGCTATCGCGCGTCGAAGCACCTCGGCGATCGCGGCGGCCGAAACCTCGCGGGCCAGGCAGCGGGGATCGGTCGCGCGCAGCAACTCCGGCAGCGAACCGACCGGCGTCGCGGCCACCGGCGTTCCGCAGGCGGCGGCTTCGAGCACGATCAATCCGAAGTTTTCCTCGGCGCGCGTCGGCGCAATGAACAAGTCGGCCAGGCGATAGAGATCGGGCAGCCGTTCGTCGGGAACATAGCCGAGAAAATGAACGAGATCATTCAGCCCGAGCGTGCCGGCGCGCTGCTCCAGTTCATGACGCAGCGGCCCTTCGCCGGCGATCACGCAATGCACGCGGGGCAGATCGGCGCGCACGAGCGCGAGGGCGTCGAGCAGCATGTCGAGGCCCATGCGGCACGCGAGGCGACGCACGGTCAGTACGACGAACGCGTCGGGCGGCAGCGCCAATTCCCCGCGCAAAGTTTCGTTGACATCGCCCGGAAGAAAACGTTGCGGATCAATCCCGCCCGGAATCACCACGGCGTCGGCCGCGCGTTGCGGGGCGAGTTCGGCCACGCGACCGCGCGAAAATTCGGACAACACGACGATGCGGTCGACCCGTCGCAGCAGCCGCCGTTGCAGGGCGCGTTGCATGTTCATCTGCGCGCGCAGGTAGGCGCGATACGCCGGACCCGAACGCGCGAGCAGCTCCTCGGCCTCGACCGCGAACTCGCCGTGCCACGGCCCGTAGAAGCTGTAGACCGACGGCGTGCGCGCGAACACGCCGAGCGGGCCCTGCGCCGAAAGCGTGAGATGGTAGTGCACGAGATCCGGCCGGTCGGCCAGCCGCAGCCCGCGCGCGATGCTTCGCGTCGAGCACCACGTCGAGCCGTAAACCAGGGGCGTCGGCCGCGAGGCGTGGGGGTAGCGCAGCACGTACACGCCGTCGCTTCGCATCTCGACCGGCGGTGCGCCGGGCACGGATTTGGTCAGCACCGTGACCTTCCAACCGCGCGCGGCCTGACCCGCGGCGAGTTGTTCGACGACGCGTTCGACGCCGCCGTGCTCGGGCGGAAACGCATCGGTCACATGCAGCACGTGGCGCGTCAAATCCACCACTCCCGGCAATCGCGGCAGGGGTCGAGGCGATCCCACTGGCCGGCCAGATGCATTTGCCGCAGCCGCCGCCAGCGTTCGCCAGCCCACATTTCGGCCAGGGTTTGTTCGGCGACGTTGCCGACCGCGAGCTTGTATAGAACATCCTTGCAGCACACGGTGACCTGGCCGTCCCAACCGACCGACAAATCTTTCCACAGTTGGCGACAGGCGAAACGGACCGCCGGCTCGCGCCGCTGCTGCGCGGCGATGCGTACGTCCGGCGTCTGGCCGCCGAAGGTGTCGGCTTCCTTGACGAGAATGCGGTCGGTCGGCCCGAGCCGCGGCGCCCAGCGTTCGCAAAACGCCTCGACCTCGCTTTCGGTTTGGCGCATCAGCAGAATCTGCAATTCGACGACCGGCCGTTTCGCGCCGCGCGCGCGTTTCGCGGCGAGCAGCCGCTCGACGTTCGCCTCGACGATTTCATATGACTGCCCCGGCCGCACCGCTTCGTACGTGGTCTTGGTCACGCCGTCGACCGAGCAGATGAGCAGATCGAAAACATCTTCGGTCAGCAGGCGGTCGACGCGTTCGTCGTTCAGCAGCGTCGCGTTGGTGCTGGTGTAGAGGCCGGGCAGGCCGGCGTCGCGCGCGATCCGCGCCAACTCGAAAAGTTCTTGGTGCAAAAACGGCTCGCCCAAGCCCATCAGCGCGACGGATTCGATCCACCCGCGCTGCTTCGTGAGTTCGTCCACCACCTTGGCGAACAATTCGCGCGACATGAAGCCGACCGGCCGGTCCATGTTCAGGCGCGGGCACATCACGCATTTCAGATTGCAGGCGTTGGTCACTTCGAGATGGATCGCCTGCGCGAACGGCATGATCTCGTGCGGCCGAAAGCGGCGATGCAGCTTGCGGCGCACGGTGTGAAATAGCTCGCGCGGCGATTTGCCCGCGGCGAGCTGCGCGCGGCGAATCACGCCGTACAGTCCGACGCCGGTGGTCTGCGAGAAGAGGACGACCTTGGGCCCGAAGCGCGAGAGGTCCATCGACTAGCCCTTGTCGACGCGCAACGCGACCTCGATGTCGCGCGCCGGAAAGATCCAGGCGAGGTAAAATTCGTAGAAATCGAGATGGCGGCGCGCCAGCCAATCAAGGCCGAGCCAGCGATAGATGCGGCTGAAGGTCACGCGGCGGCGCAAGAGCGAAAAGCGCGGCGCGTCGGGCAGCCGCTCGAGGACAAAGCGATGTTCGAAGAGCCAATGGCGCGCGATGGCGAAGCGATCCATGGGGCGCGGTTCGCCGCCGGTGAAGAAATCGAAGACGCGCGCGCTCAGGGCGCGGCGGTGCGTCGGATCGGCGTAGGCGCTGCGGTTCGAATAATGCGGCGTGACGATCTCGACCAGCCCGCCCGGTTTCGCCACGCGGTGGACTTCGCGCAAGAAGGCGACCATATCCGCGACGTGCTCGATGACGTGGCGGATCACAATCAGATCGTACTCGTTGTCGGCGAGCGGCCAGGGCGCGGCGTCGAGATTGTGCACCAGATCGACGCCCGGATACGGATACGCGTCGACGCCGAAGACGCCGGGAACTTTGCGCGCGCCGCAGCCGAGATCGAGCACCTTCAACGCGTCGGTTCCTCCTTCAAGCGGTCGCGCAGATAGCGGTATTCGTCCCAAAAACGCCGGCCCTGCAGCAACGCCATCAACAAGATGCTGCCGCCGCCGAACAGGCCGATCTTCGCCGCCAGCCGCGCGACTTCGTTTTGCACCGGCCAGTGCGCCAGCACGAGCGCGCTGGCGATCACCGCCGCGACGCACGCGACCAGGGGCACGACGAAAATGCCCCGGTAATCGATGGTAACATGCTCCCCCACCTGCCGGTAGGCCAAAATAACGCCGACGAGCATCACCACGCCGGCGGCGATCGCCGCGCCTTCCGCCTTGAAGAAATAGACGGCGGGCGTCGCGGTCGCGATCATCGCGATGGCCTGCGCGACCTGAATGCGGCCGATCGTTTTGGGCCGACCCACCGCCGCGAAGAGCTCGCCGACGTCGTCGAAGATCGGACGCAGCAGTTCGTAGGCGATCAGCAGCCGGACCAGCAGCGCCATCGGCCGCCACTTGTCGCCGAAGACGACGCCGACGAATTCCGGCGCGCACCAGGCCAGGCCGATCGCGGCCGGCGCCGAGAAGAGCACGATCAGCCGCATCACCATGCCGAACACGCGCGAGAGCCGGGCGCGGTCGTGCTGCACCTTGCTGTACAGCGGAAACGCGACGCGCGCGATGATGTGCGTCACCATCGTGGTCGGCAGCACCGCCAGCGCGTAGGCGCGCGTGTAGTAGCCGAGGTCCTGCGCCGAGATCAGCGTGCCGACCAGGAAATCGTCGAATTGCAGCACGGCGAACGTCGCGATGCCGCCCAGCCACAGCGGCGCGCCGAAGCGCGTGTACCAGCGCAGCATCGACCACGTCGGCCGGCGTAGCGGCGGATGCGGATTCAAATACCAGTAACCGACCGCGCCCGCGACCTGCGCTCCCACCAGGCGAACCAGGAGCATCCAGACGTTCGGCCAGAGCAGCGCGCCGAGCACCGCCAACCCGTTGATGCCGACGTTGATGATCGTGTTGACGATCTGCAGGCGGCGGAAGTCGACGTCTTTTTCGAGCAGCACGCGCGGCGTCGTGCCGATGTTTTCGAATGCGGCGCCGACGGCCACACCGATCAAAATCGCCGCGGTGAGCGTGTTGTAGTGCGCCGCCACCAGGGGCTTGGCGATGATCGCCGCGACGAGCACGATGGCGGCCGACGCGATCTGCAGCGCGAGGTGCGCGCCGATGGCGTTGTCCAGTTCGTCCTGCCGGTGGATGAGCGCGTAGTTGAAACCGAACGCCGTGATCTTGCGCGCCAGCGTGCAGAAGAACACGGCCAGCGCCAGCACGCCGAAAGCCTCGGGGGCGATCAGGCGCATCAACGCGACGTTGGCGAGAAAGGTGATGACCTGGTTCAAATAGGTCGTGCCCGCCACCCAGGCGGCGCCGCCGGCGGCGCGACGCGCGAGGTTCACAGCCCCTCCCGGCGGAAGCGGCGGTAATAGTGGATACGTCCGAGCGCATTGACCACGCCGCCCAGCAGGTTGATCCACGGCGCCAGCCAGGCGCGCGGTTTTTTCACCGCCGACCCCAAAACATTCAACCGGCCGACGCGTGACCAATCGACGAGCAACCACTTCACCGGCGACAAGCACAACGCGCGGGCGAGCGTGGCCGGCGATTCGTCGCCCTGCTTCATGCCGAAACGCACCGTGCTGCCGCGCCGCCACATCGTGCGCAGGAAGTCGCCCAGCGAATCGACCTTCAGATGAAACGTGCGCAGCGGGACCACGCGCCGCAAACGAAAGCCGGCGGCCAGCAAGCGGCGGGTGAGGTCGGCGTCGGCGCCGTGCACGAATTGCGGATCGAAGCCGCCCACGGCGTCGAGCGCGGCTTTGCGCACCGCCATGTTGTTGCCGTTCAGGCAAACGCCGCGATAGTCGCCGGCCAGGTCGATGGCTTCCTCGAACTCCTCGACGTAGCGCAGCACCTTGGCCAATTCGACGGCGGTGCACCGCGTGGGCCACAGGCAGCCGCCGACGCCGTCGTATCCCGGCAACGCGGCCAGCGAATCGGCGATCCAGTTCGGCGGCGCGACGCAATCCGCGTCGGTGAACAGCACGACCTCGCCCGTGACCGCCGCCAACCCGGCGTTGAGCGCGGCGGCGCGTCCCCCGTGCGGCGCGGTCAACACGCGTGCGCCGTGAGCGCGAGCCACGGCCGCGGTGTCGTCGGTGCTGCCGTCATCGACCACGACGATCTCGGCTTGCCTCGCGCCGTCGGCGAGACGCAGCGAGTCCAACGTGCGGCCGATCGTGCGGCCCGCCTGCCACGCGGCGATGATGATCGAAACCTCGGGCATGACCCCTCAGGGGTAGTTGCACTGGCGGCTAGTTTGTGCCGCGGGGTCGGCGCGGGTCAAGTTGGGGCGTTGACAGCCAAAGGCTTCGGGCTTAGTAAGATCGACGAGATAAACGGCGGAAGACGCGGAGGCTCGAATCATGAATAACAAGTGGTGGTTGATGGCGGCCCTATTCGCCATGGTGCTCAGCCTGAGTCTGTTTACCGCCTGCACCAGCAGCAGCAGCAGCGGCGACGACGACAGCGGCGGCGGCGACGACGACGTCATGCTCGATGACGATACCACGCCGCCGGTCGATGATGACGCGACCGACGACGATACGACGGCGGACGACGACACTACGGCGGATGACGACACGACGGCGGACGACGACACGACGCCGGACGACGACACCGCCACCGGCAATCCGCCGGTGCTGGGCGGTTTCCACCTGTACGTGACCACGTCGAACTTCACGGGCTTTTACGGTGAAACCTCGCCGTATGTGATCGGCCTGCATGAAATCGGGTTCCTGGTGGTGGAGTGGCAGGACTCCGACAGGTCCTGCGATCTGAAGGGCGGCCGCATGTGGTACGCGCTCGACGGCGGCGATCCGGCCCACACGCCCGGCGTCATGGGCGAGATGCCCTGCCAATGGACGCAGAACCTGACCAGCCTCTACGGCTATGACCTGACGCAGATCAGCGGCGCGCTGGCCGAAGGCAGTCATGCTCTCGAAGTGTGGTGGATCGACAAGGGCGGCAACGAGAGCAACCACGAGACGTTCAACTACAGCGTGGAAGACGCGCCCTACAAGATGGGCACGACGATGGAAGCGTGGACGCTGGTGGACCAGGACGGCAACAACGTCAGCCTATCCGACTTCGACGGCGACATCGTCGTGATCGAGGGCTTCACCGGCTGGTGCACATACTGCCAGCAGGAAGCGAACGAGAACGCCACGCTGCAGACGCAGTACACGGCCGACGGCAAGCCGGTGCAGATCGTCGGCTTCATGGGCCAGACGGTCGGCGGCACGAACAACGTGCAGCAGAGCGACCTGCAGGCCTGGGTGGCCGCGCACGGTTGGGCCGCCGCGGGCATCCCGGCCCTCAACGACGGCGGGTTTGCGGTGCTCGGCGACTATTACCTGATGGCCAACGGCGGCGTGCCGTTCAACATGGTGCTGGATCAAGACCACGTCATCCAGGTCAAGTGGGCGGGTTTCGGTTCGGGGATCGTGGCGGAGGTCGTCAGCCAGCTATTGGCTGACTGAGCCGTTGAAGTAGGGGACGAGCGCGGCGGCGATCGCTTCGCCCATCAGGCGGTGACCGGTCGGGTTCGGGTGGCCGCCGATCTCGTCCATCGCGAACCAGCATTTTTTGAATTGCCCGCTGGCGTACAACGCGGCGGGCAAATCAATTAACCGCACTTTCTTTTCGCGGGCGACCTCGCGCATCACGTCGTCCGGCTGCGGCGGGGTGGTCCAATACGCCGGCAGCAGGAAGACCGGCGCAACGCCGTGGCTTCGCGCGAGCTCCACGTAGCGTTCCAGGTTCTCGCGACGATCCGCGGCCGGCACGCGCGGCCGCCACGCGCGCTGCTGCTTCAATTGGTTTTCACGGCCGGCCACATTCTTGCCGTAGCTTTCCAGCAGGCGGCCGGTCTGCAACTCCTTGAACAGTTTGTACAGGTCGCTGTGGTTCAGCAGCCGCAGCAGGCCGGCGAAGCGATTGCGGATTTCGTAAAGTTCCTTGTCGGTGTAGCCGAAGCCGTGTTTCAGGTTGGCGAAATTGCGCATGTAGCTCGATAGGCCGTCGTTCGCGCCGGAAAAAATCCAGACCATATCCGGTTGCAGCGCCAGGCCGTACAGTTCGAGGTACTTCACGCACTGAAACGAGGTATACGCCCCGACGCCCGCGTTGACTACGTCCCACTTCCGTTGCGGCAGGCGCTCGCGCAGCAGACGTTCGGCGACCTTGGTGTAGGTTTCGTCGTCGGCGACGCCCGCGCCGAACGTCGAGGATTCGCCGAGCGACAGAATGCGGTAAACCCCGGCCGGTTTGGGCGCGACGATTTCGTGGTCGCGCAGGCTGATCGAATTGATGTGGTAATGGCGGCCGTCGCCTTCCATTTCCTGGTTCGGTTTGAAGCGCCAGAAGAGCTGCGGGTGGTCGACGATCTTTTTTTCGAGCCGGGGCGAAACGCCCGGCGCGCCGCGCTCCGGCCGCCCGACGAGATTCAGCGCGCGCACGGTGAATTCGGCGACGAGAAAAAAGAGCACCGTCGCCGTGAGGGCGAAGATTTCGCGGCGGTGTTTGCGCGCCCACTGCTTGATGAGCTTGCCGCGCTTCATCTCAGTACCATCCGTCGCCCCATTTGCTGTCGTCGATCAAATCGTCGATGTCGTCGTAATGCCGGCCCTTGCGGCGGCGGCGGACCGGGTCGTCCAACCGCGCGTACTGCTTGCGCCGCTGCCAGCGCACGACGAAATAGCCGAGCACCAGCAACAGCGCCATGAAACCCCACAAGCACCCCTCGTCGAACAAGAGGACCCACGTGTGCTTGCGGCGCAGGTATTCATGCCACCGCTTTTCGAGCTCGGATAGATCGAGGCCCGTGGTTTTTTGCAGCGCGCCGAGCGTGTCCTGCCCGTCGCGGATCGCGGCCAGCAGCGGCGTGAGATAGAGATTGTCGCGCAGATAAAGCACGAGACTCAGCGACTCGGCGTAGGCCAGGTGCGCCTCGCTTTCGTTCGCCGGCCAGCGTCCGGTCAACTCGCTGAGGGGGATGAGACGATCGGCCAGCACGGCGACGGTCAGCCGCGCGGTGTCCACCCGGCTCCAGTCGCGCGCGACCATCTGCGCGATCCCTTCCTGCAGCCAGTTCGGCACGTCCTGCCGCCGCAGCACGTTGAACAGCGTCACGTGCGCCAGTTCGTGCGCGAACACCTGCGCCGCGTCGGCGTGCACCTTCTCGCGGTACGAACCGCGCGGCGAAAACATGACGATCGTATCCTCGCCGGCCAGCGCCGAGCCGATCGACCATTCCGACTTGCGGTTGCCGCCGGTCAACTCGCGATAGGCGTCGCGATCCGGCGCGAGGTAGACCTTGATCTTGATCTTGAAATCGTGGCCGAGCTCCCCCACTACGTGTTGGCGAATCTTCTCCGCGCGATCGGCGAAAATCACCGCGCCGGGGCCTTCATCTTCCGGAAAGAAAATGGCGAAGTTCACCGTGTCGAGGCGCTGCCATTTCAATTGCGGATTGCCGATTGACTTCGGCGAGCTCAGTCGAGCCGCGGATTGCGGATTGGCGGCGAGGATTGCACGCGGCGTAGGGGCGGGCCTTGTGTCCGCCCACGCGTGGACGAAGACCATCAAGACCAGCATCGACAAGAACGCCGCCGCGCGTTTCATATCCCCAGTCTGTCCCGCACGGCCTCGGGGGGCAAGCCGCGCACCAGCACGGTCTTGCGGCGATCGGCGGCGCCGGACACGACCTCGAGGTCGCGCTTGGCCACGCCGAGCTTCTTCGCCAGCAGCTTGACGACCGCGTCGTTCGCTTTGCCTTTTTCGGGGGCGGCGGTGACGGCGACTTTCAGCTCATCGCCGTGCGGCGGGCCGATGCGTTCGGCGCTCGATTTCGGCGCCACGCGCACGCGCAGCAGGGTTCCGTCTTTGGTGGGGGAGACGATCACTTCTTGGAGATCAGCGCGACCTTGTCCGCCTCGTACTCGTGGCGCTTGGAATCCTCGCTGTTGGCGTCGAGCAGCTTGAGGTGCGCCTGCAAGATCGCCGACAACTCCGCTTCGAGCCGCACGCGCAGGCGCTTGAGCTCTTGAATATCCTGGCTCAGCCGGTGCACCTGATCGTGCGCGTTGCCGACCAGCTTCTCGCCGTCGAGGTGCGCCTCGGCGATGATGATCTCGGCCTGCTTCTGCGCGTGGGCCTTGATGTCGTCCGACGCGCGCTGCGTGGAGATGATCGCGCCCTTGAGCGTATTCTCGTGCTCGACCAGCTCGGACAGCCGGTTCTTGACGCGTTTGAGCTCGTCCTTTATTCCGGCGTTCTCGCGCAGGACCTCTTCCATCTCGATGCGCACCATCTCGAGAAAGCTGTCCACCTCGCCGGCATCATAGCGCCCGCGCTTCTTGGTGAACTGCTGCTGCTGAATGTCGAGGGGAGTAATCTTCATGGTATTTCTCCGGATTGGACGTCACGAACCGAGCGAATGATAACATAATGGAAAGCAGATGCAAGGAAGTTGGAGGGACTATTCAGGGTCTTTCTTCTTAGACTGATCCTTTCGGTGAACATCGTCATGGCAACGAACGCAAAGGGTCATTAGGTTATCGGCTTCGTTTTCTCCGCGTTCGACGTGTGGCTTTTTATGATGAAGCTCAAGATGGCGTGGGTCTGCGGGATTCCACTTTTCATAGTTCCAACCGCATTTGCGGCACTTATACGAGTCGCGCTCCAGAACTTCCATTCGCACTTTGTCGAGAATATTACGATCGTGCGGCGGGCTTTGGCGATCAAGTTCAAGAACATAAACACCGAAACAACCGAATTCCGTCCTCAGTTCACGCGCTCGACGGCTCATTCATTATTGAATGGCTATCTCAAGAAAAATTTAGGCCACAAATCGATTTGAAAAATGCCAAGATAAGTAGACTGGATCCGGAGAAAAGCGGTATGGTTTTTCAATTTGCCTGCCTTCATATTCAAAAAAGAAGTCACGGACTCTCGTATTGTGCGAACGTGTAATGATGTGTGAAAGATGAATAATCAGATCCGTGTCCACTGAGACAAGACCCGAATCGAACGCTCTGTCGTGCAGCGCGCACAGGCACAGACCATTCCGAGGATCGGTTCGCGATTCTTCTCTTTCCGACCATGGCAAAATGTGGCTAGCAATGAGCAGATTCAGAAGATCAAGTCCGCAGATGCAACAGGAAGAGCGATAACTTGACAAGACCGCACGACGAAAGAACGATTGGAATCGTCTCGTAATGATGGTCCGATATTCGCTGGTCGGACCAATAGGTTGTGCAATGACCGGTTCTTGCCCTTCATCCGTAACCTCTTCGATTGCCTCCGGAGCGAATGCCAGTTCTGACAATGCGGCATTCGAGTCAACAACAAGGTTGCTCCAACTTCCGTAATACTCTTCCCATACCTCCTGGTCGCCTTTGCCGGCGTGTATAAGCCCCTTGATTCCTTTGGCGGCCAATAATGGATCGAACGAACCGAAATTGCCTAGTTTTCTTGCGACAGCACTCGGCGTACGACCTAGGATCGTGGCCAAGCGCTTCACCTCAACGTTGCGTGCATGAGCATGGCTGAATGGAATTTGACAATAGAGATATAGCGCCAGAATTAATTCCTGTCGCGACCAGAGTTTGCCATAAATTCCTTTACGGTCCATCACGATGCTCACTTACAGAAAGGTGCAATGAGAAAACACATTCCATCTTTGTCCGTCTTTGGCTCGTAGTCTGGGTCTAAATCTACAACGTAGGACGATGTAAATTCTTTGCGTGTCATTCGCTCGAAATGGTACATTACCCCATTAATACTTAGACTTGCCACGTATCTTCCATCGTCAAGGAACATAGTCATTTCCAGATCATGACCGGACCCTATGCTGAGTATCGCCGTTTTTTGTTCATCCATAATATTCCTCCGTCGATTTCAGGCAACAAACGCGTTAACAGATATCCTGAAATTCGGCCTAAGACGACCGAAAAAGGTCGATAAGTCTGAATCGAGTTGGACCGACTAAAGATTCCCCGTTCATTCGGCGACGTAGAATCTCTTCGTCGTCACGGATCATGCTTCGCTTCGATGTCAGTTTTGATTGAACCGATTCCAAGGTAATCACCTTCGCAAAACCCTCCTACGAAATATAGCATATTCTTCTTGCTCTTTTGTCAAGCAAGATGTGTTTCTGCCGCATAGAACGCGAAATTTTTCTGGCGGACGCGAGAGATGGCCACACCGTGGATGCCGGAGCGCCATTGCTCGAATTGATAGCGAGTGGTAACTATCCCCCATTCCTTGAGGGCCGCGATGGAAGAACTGGTTTGTGCGCGTTGCGGTGCGCCGCTGGAAAAACCGGCGGAGGCGGACGCGGAATACGCCACATGCAAGTATTGCGGCACGACGGTCCACTTCGACCGGGTGACGTATGTGACGCGCATCGCGACCGCGGCGGAGTCCGAAGCCGAACGCAAGCGCAAGCAGCAAATGGTCGAGGAGGCGATCGAGGAAGATCGGCGCCGCCTGAACGCGCCGGCCCAGCGTCCGCCGAATCCGATCATCCGCATCACCGACAATTCGGAATCGAAGCTGCGCGCGGTCTTGCCGGCCTGGGGCTGGAAATTCGCGCTGATTCCATTCGCGGTCACCGTCTATCTGACGGTGATTTCCATCGGCGCGTTGCATCACGCGAGGTCGACCGGCGATTACGGCGATCTGCCAGCGCTCATTCCGGCCGTGATCATCGGCCTGGTCTGTCTCCGGTTGGCGATCTACCTGCTCATGAGCCCGGGCGCCATTGTGGCGTCGAGGGAAAAGCTGGTGATCACCAGGCGCCGCGTTTTTTTCTTCGGCCGCGCCAAGTCGTTCGCCTGGAATCAAATTCAGGGCTTCGATATCCAGCGGGCGCCGGGCATGCCGCCGCGCGATGTCGGCACGCTGTTTTTGATCACCACCGTCGGGAAAGTTGAGCTTCACGGCGTGGCGGCGCTCGACGAGCTGCGCTGGCTGCGCACGGAGCTGGTCAATTTCGCCGCGCCGTTTGGGGGGCCGCGACCGGGTAAGTAGCGCGCGCCGGGAAATCACGAACAGTGAAAACCGCGAATGGACGCGAATGGGCGCGAATCCCGATCCATTAGCGTCTATTGGCGTAAATTCGCGGTTGAGAAATTACTCTGACTCATGGTTCGATGTAGCGCCGCGGCGAATTTTCATCCGTCGGGGTGAGCCGAAGGCTCATGAATAAATGGCAAACCGCGCTTCGCTCCGTGTGCCAGCGCCACCCTGCGGCTAATTGCGGTATGGAAGCTTCCTCGAGAGCACTGGCAAACTCCGCAGGGCTTCGTGTGCCAGTGCCACCCAGCAAACTGCGAGGCTAGTCGGTACTTCCTCGAGAGCACTGGCAAACTCCGCAGGGCTTCGTGTGCCAGTGCCACCCAGCAAACTACGAGGCTAGTCGGGACTTCCTCGACAGCACTGGCAAACTGCGCTTCGCTCCGTGTGCCAGTGGCACCCAGTCAAGACTATGGCACACCGTCGGTCCTTTCTGTTATATTACGCGCAAATTTTTCGGCGGAGGCGAGCCTGGCCACTATTCGCGCGCCATACCGGGTCATTTTCGGCGACACCGACGCGCTGGGGATCGTGTACCACGCGAACTACCTGCGCATCATGGACATGGCGCGCGTCGAGTGGTTCCGCAAGTTCTCGCTGCCGCCGCGCGTGTTGTACGAAGAATACGAATACCTGATCGTGGTGATCCAGGCCCACCTCGAATTCAAGCAGCCGGCGCGCTTCGACGATCTGCTGACCGTCGAAACCTGGTTGAGCGAGAAGTGGGTGCGCAGCGCGTCGATCCGTTTCGAATACCGCCTCTGGCACGAAAACGGCGACCTCTGCGCGCGCGGCTATACGCGACACGCCTTCACCAACCGCAGCGGCCTGATCAAGCGGCCGTCGCGCGACTACGTCACCACCTTGCGCGGGCTGGCCGAGAACCGGGGTTTCGACGACGATGCGTAAACTGCTCTGGATGGTCCCACTGTTATTGGCGGCGGGAACCGCATTGGCCGGCGCACTGGTGGCGTTCACGGGGTCGGAGGCGTGGCCCGAGTCGGCGGGTTGGGTCTGGCATCCGTGCAACGACGAAAACTATATGGAGAGTTGGCAGTTCATCGTCCACGCCGACAACGGCGGCTTCCTCTACGTCACGTTCGTCGTCAGCAACGCGGGCCTCGGCGATTTCAATCCGGGCATCGGGGCGGCTTATTTCCCGCCGGATGGACCGGCCGTCTCGAACGATATCAAACTGAATCGCCACGTGCTGCACGCGTCGGACCAGACGCTGGATATCTCCATCGCCGACATGCGCCTGTGGAAACACGGCGGCGTAATCCGCTGCGTCATTCCGCGCGGGCAGGTGCTGGTCGACATGTCGCTGACCCCCACCGTCGCGCCGTGGCGGGAGGGCACGGGCCATATCGTGCTCGGCAACCCGCGCGACTCGTGGAACTGGATGGTGAACGCGCCGCGCGGCCGTGCGACGGGCAAGGTCACCGTCGGCGGGAAGACGTATGACGTGGCCGGCTACGGCTACCTCGATCACGCTTGGTCGAACAAGGCCTTCTTCGATTTCTCGAAGCGCTGGATCACCCTGCGTTACTTCAGCCCCAAGGGCTCGCTCGTGCTCTTTCACCTGCTGGTCAGCAACCGCCTCGGGGCGGAGTCGGTGAACAACCTGTCGCTCTCGAACAACGATCAACCGATCCGTTCGACGCCCAACCCGCAACTGGACTTCACCAACTGGATTCAGGCGACCGACTATCGAATTCCCACCACGATTACCGCGCACGGCAGGGTCGGCGCGACCGACGTCAGCGTGGAAGCGACCAACGGTCAACTCGCCGAAACGTCCGATCCGCTGCGTTCGCTCCCCGAAATCGAGCGGCAGGTGATTCGCCTGCTCGTCGCCAAGCCGATGGTCTTCCGCGTGCTGATGGACATCAAGGTCACGCGGACGGAGAATGGCGTCAGCGATGTGGAGCACGGGCGCGGCATCGCGAGCATGCTTTTCTTCGATCAGTGAGGCCTCATGTCCGATTGGCGACGGCTGGATGATTACCGGCTGGAGATTCCGCGTTCCGGCGCCATGCGCGTGCGGGGCATTGTCTACGCCGATGCGACGCTCGAACGCGCGCTGATCGCCGATGAGGCGGTGAAACAGGTGCGCAACGTGGCGCATCTGCCGGGCATCGTCGGCGCCAGCCTGGCCATGCCGGATATTCACTGGGGCTACGGNNGCCCGACCTCGCGGACCAACTGGACCACCTCGCCGACGTGATCTACCGCGAAGTGCCGGTCGGCGTGGGCACGGCGGGCGACATTCATCTCGGCAAGCACGGGCTCGACGAAGCGATGGCGAAAGGCGCCGCGCACGCGGTGGCGCTCGGCAAGGGCAGCAAGAACGACCTGGAGTTTATCGAGAGCGGCGGCGTCATCCCCGGCGCCGATCCGACCGCGGTCAGCGTGCGTGCGCACGAACGCGGGGCCGACCAGGTGGGCACGCTCGGCGCGGGCAATCACTTCGTCGAAGTCGACGTGGTCGAGGAAATCTTCGACGCCCAGGCGGCCGACGCGTTTGGTTTGCGCAAGGATCAAATCGTCATCCAGATTCACAGCGGCAGCCGCGGCCTGGGGCATCAGGTGTGCGACGATTANNCGCGGCGATGGCGGCGGCGGCGAACTACGCGTTCGCCAATCGGCAGGCGCTGCTCGGCCACGTGCAGCTCGCGCTGGAGCAGGCGCTGCAAACGTCGCCGCGCGACCTCGGCCTGCGCACGGTCTACGATGTGGCGCACAACATCGCGAAGCTCGAGGAGCACGAGGTCGACGGCGAGATGCGCAAGCTCGTCGTCCATCGCAAAGGCGCGACGCGTTCGTTCGGGCCGGGCCGGCCGGAAATCCCGGCGGCATATCGCCACGTCGGCCAACCGGTGCTGGTGCCCGGCGACATGGGCCGCGCCAGCTACGTGCTGGTCGGCACGGATCGCGCGATGCAGGAGACGTTCGGCAGTTCGTGTCACGGCGCGGGGCGGCTGCTGTCGCGCCACGCGGCGATCAAGCAGGCGCGCGGCCGCAAGATCGCCGACGAGTTGCGCGGGCGCGGCGTGATCGTGCGCGCCAAGGACCGCGACACGCTCGCCGAGGAAATGCCCGAGGCCTACAAAGACGTGAGTAACGTCGTCGATGTCGTCCACGGCGCCGGCCTCGCGCGCAAAGTCGCGCGGCTCCGGCCGCTGGTGGTGGTGAAGGGGTAGGGGGAATCACCCCGGATTGAAAATCCGGGGCTAGTATCTCCCGCCCCAGGAGGGGCGGTCCGAAACGCCCGCGAAGCGGGCGAGAGTCAGTAGCCCAGCATTTCTAATGCTGGGTATGCTGGAGTGTGAACACGAGAGAGCCCTGGGATAAAAACCGGGACCGGTCGGCAACGCCCGTGAAGCGGGCGAGAGTCAGTAGCCCAGCATTTCTAATGCTGGGAATGCTGGAACCAACGGAGTTTGCTTTGCCGCGAAAACGTATCTTGATCTTGTTGTTACTGCCGTCTCTTTTTGTATTCGCCTGCGCCAAGCTTCCCGGCCAGGATCAGCCCTTCGAGCTGGGCGCGCTGCATTTCGGGATGAGCGTCGGGCAGGTGAAGGACGCGTTTCCGGGTAAGGAAATCACGCTCACCGCGTACGACACGCCGCGCGGTGAAAGCTGGAACATTGAGTCGCCGTTCGGCGATCGGCCGCCCGCGCCGGAATGGCTCACGCGCGCGACGTGGCGGATCGCCTGTTCGTTCTGGGACGGCAAACTATTTCGCGTGCGCTTGTACCTGAAAAAAGACGCCGCGCCGGCGCCGGCCGCGCTGAAGAAAAAGTTTGACCGGGCTTATCATTTCGTCGCCGACCAGTCGCAGCAGGAGATCACGTTTTACGAATATGAAACGCCGATGATGAAGGCCTTCGTGACCCACGGCGCCGCGGAGGGCACGGCGGTCGCGTTCGTCGATCTGCCGGCGTATCGCGCGCTCGACGAGGCGCGCAAACGCTGGCAGCAGCAGGCGGCGGCGTCGTTCGAGGTGTTCGGCGTCAAGTTCGGCATGAAGCCCGAGGACGTGGAAAAAACGCTAAACCACGGCCTCGCGCCGTCGGACTTCTACCCCGGCCTCGATTGCCGCAAGTGGCTCGACGAGGCGAACGACCGCGGCTGGGAACTCGGTTTCGACAAAGCGTGGGGCCTGTCCGCGATTGCGTTCGTGCATCAAAAGCGCTGGTCGCCCGACCTGGTGCGCGCCAAGGTGCTCGAGTTCACGCGGCAGTTCGGCCAGGGGCAGCTCAAGAACGACGCCGCGGGCTACACGCTGCTGGTCGACGCGGACAACATCCGCCTGAGCCTGATCGTGATCGGCTGCAACCGCGACGGCTGCATCGTCAGCGAGGGCTGGCTGTGGAGCGGTCCCGCGTTGTGAGCCCGCGGCCTTTCTGCTACCATTCGCCGCGAAGAGAATGATGGTGGAAGCGCAGACCCCCAACGGCAAAGAACGAACGGTCCGCTGCCCGCGCTGTCGGGCGCGCTCGCCGCTGTCAGCGGGCAGTTGCGGCAGTTGCAATCTGCCGATGTACACCAAACGGCTGCGCGATCGGCTGGGCCCCGATGCGCCGCGGCCGTCGCATTTTCTTTCCGGACGTTTTCGCCGCGCGCGCAAAGAAAACGCCACGCCGCGCCCGGGGACGCGCCGACCGCGCGAGGACTTCAGCGGCGTCGCGATCGAAGCCCCGCCGAACACCGACCTGATGCCGAAATTCGCGCGCCGGGAAGGCCAGGCGCCGCAAGCGACCGGCAAGACCACGCAATACCAGATCAGCGACTTGCGGCCGGAGCCCAAGCCGTCGGAGCTGCCGCCCGACGAACAGCCGACGCACATTCTTTCCCAGCCGGTTCCCCGGCCGTCGCCGCCGCCCACGCCCA
>PMZC01000379.1:18309-25070 GCA_003170555.1 Deltaproteobacteria bacterium | reverse complement strand
ACATCTTCCTGGTGGTGTTCTTCTCCACCCTCGCCTTCGCGTGCCTGCACCATTACTTCTTCATCGGTTACCTGATCTCCATCGCGGTCTTCGGCTTGTTCCAGGCGATCTTCATGGCCAACGCCGGCGCCGCGTGGGACAACGCGAAGAAGCTGGTCGAAACCGATCTGGCCTTCGGCGGCAAGGGCACCGAGTTGCACGCCGCGACCGTCGTGGGCGATACGGTCGGCGATCCGTTCAAAGACACTTCTTCGGTGGCCATGAACCCGATCATCAAGTTCACGACGCTGTTCGGCTTGCTGGCGTTGGAACTGGCGATCACCATCGAGTCGACCGCCGTGAAGGGCGCCCTGTCGGCGATCTTCTGGCTCATCGCCGTCGTGTTCGTCATCCGTTCGTTCTACGGCATGCGGATTCCGAAAGCGGAAGAAGGCAAGTAAGCAGCGAACTTGCTCAAGCAAGCAGGGCCGACCGTTTCCGGTCGGCCCTTTTCTTTGGCCTTGACGCGACTCACCCTAATCGCCGCCACTGAACGGCGAGATCTATCCGTGCGCGTCTACCGGGTGGTGTTGATCGGATACTCCACCACCACCTGCGCGGTCGGGTTGACAACGTTGCCCGACACCGAGAAGCCGCCGCCGCGGAACCGCACGGTCGGCATGCCGTTTACCGGTTCGGGCACGTACGTGAACGGCCCGGCGGTGGTCGCCTCGATACGCAGGATGTCTTGCCGGCCGATGGGTTCGGAGACCTTGAACTTGATCCCTTGCGGCAGTAGCTCCGCGCTGTAGGTGTAGCCGCCACGGAAGAAGGCCGAGGTTTGCGTGCCGGGGAACTGGTTGGGGTAGTACTGGAAGACGTGATTGAAGTCCGGCGTCTCGCAGGTGATACGAACGAAGCAGTCGGCGCTGGGCGTGACGTAGATCAGGTATTCGTCGCCGATCCGCAGCGTGCTGCCCGCCGGAACCGGCGTGCCGTCCGGACGGCGCACCTCGACGAACAGCGTCAGGCCGGTGGCCGTTTGCGGAATCGGCTGCGCTCCTTGGTAGACGGTGTTCACCGTCGATGGGGCGTATTGCACCGGCTGCAGCGGCACCACCTGCGGGCTTTGCTGAACGTAGCCTACTTGACCATTCGCCAGCTTCACCTGCAGCCAGCCGGCCGGATTGTTCGCCACGACCATCGCCTCTTGGCCGAGCGAGAGCACCTGGTCGGCCTGGGCGACGGTCGCATCGCTGATACCCAACAGCTTCTTGAAGAACTTGATCACCCCGGTGAACACCACCTTGAGGATCGGCGCCGCCGCCATGACCAGCAGCGGAATCAGCGGCCCGCCACGCGTCTGCACCTGCTTGAGCGCACTCGCGGTGACGTACCCCGCCTTGCCGTCCGGCAACTGCACGCGCCAATACGCGCCCGCCTGATGAGTCACCTCGACCAGCGTACCCTGCTCGACCTTCGCCACCTCCGGCGCGCCGGCCACCGGGGCCAGCAAGACCGCTGCGTCTCGCGTCGCGATGAGCGAAGCGGCGTAAGCCGGAGAAACGGCAAGGATGCCGACGAGAATCAGCGTCACAACGAGACGGAGCAGAAAGCCTCTCATTGATACCTCCGAATCAGGGTGTCAGTTCGTTGTTTCGGTCCCGAACGCATCGAACGCCGAGGCCGTTGCTCCGAGCGACGGGTACGCCCCTGCCCCGGATGGACGCGCGACCGTTCCTGGGAGGGCCGAGCCAGCCATCGCCGCGCAAAACACGGGACGAGCCCGACGACGGGCCTTGTGGGTTATTTGACGGGCTAGATTGATAATAGTTCTTATCATACCAGTCCGCGCACCACTCCCACGCGTTGCCCAGCATGTCGTAAAGGCCGTAGGCGTTCGGTTGCTTCTGGCCTACCGGGTGGGTTCGTCCGCCGGAATTTGCACTGTACCAGGCAATCGCGTCCAAGTCCCCGTAGCGTGCGCTGTCGATCCCGCCCCGCGCGGCGTACTCATACTCCGCCTCGGTCGGCAAGCGCTTCCCCACCCGGGAGCAATAGTTGTTGGCGTCGTTCCACGAAACCTGTTCCACCGGGCAGTCGGCACAGCCGCTGAAATAGCTGGGGTTGTTGCCCATCGCGCGCTGGTACTCCGCCTGCGTCACCAACGTCACGTCCATCCAAAACGGTCTCAGCGTCACCTGGTGGCGCGGGTTCTCGTCACTGTCGCATTCGCTGTCGCCGGGCGAGCAGCCCATCCAGAACGTGCCGCCGGGAAGATGAACCATGCCGCCTGCAGTCTCGGGCTGCGGCATTTGTTCCACCACCGGCGGTGGCGTAGGTTGCGGCGTCGGCGTCGGCGTTTCGCCACCTCCCTGCCCCATATCTCCACAGCGGAACACCATTTCGCCTTCGCCTTCCCACTGATTGAAAACCGGATGCTGCCGGCCCTCGCTGCGGTCGGTCACGTGCTGCTGCGCGTAAAGGGCCAGTTCGCTGAAGGTGATGTAGCCGTCGTGATTGTAATCTGCATCACCCAGCATGCCACGCACCAGCACGCCGGTGAACAGACCGTCCACGGCTTGTTCGCCGCGACCACCGGCGGTGAGCACCATGCGGCCTTCGTGGCGCAAGGCGGCTTGCACGGTCGGCGAACGCAGCGTGCCGCGACCGGCCAAGAGGCCGCTGAAGCACGCGTCCGCGACCAGCAGCACGTGCTTCGCCGAGTACTTGTCCAGCAGCACGTTGCGAATCTCCTTCATGGAGATGTAGCTCGACCAGTAGTCTTCCCCGCCGGGCCGGCGGCCGTTGACCGGCACGAGGTAGCCGAGTTGTCCGCCCGGCGCCTGCTCGGTTTGACCGTGGCCCGAAAAGTAAAACAGGAAGCGATCGCCATTGCCGAGTTGTGGCGGAATCACATCCTGCAACTGGTGCAGGATCTCGTCTTTGGTCGCCTGCTGGTTGAGCAGCTTGATGACCTGGAAGCCCTGGCCGCGCAAGGCGGTTTCCATTTGGCTTGCGTCGCTCACCGCGGCGGACAGCGGCGGCCAGCCTTGCGAGTACTGGTCAATGCCCACCACCAACGCGATGCTCTTGCCGTACCACGCCGCCGGCGCAGCGCCTTGTCCGCCTGAGAATCCGCCGCCGCGTTGGCGCGCCAGAGCGAAGGACGCGAGGGCGACGAATGCGCCGACAATCAACACCAGACAAAGATGTTTGCTGCGCATGCGCGCTACTCCCACCGAGTGAACCGTGCTCGTCGTTTTCATGGTATAAGGATGCGAGCGAATCGTCGCGCAACGTGGCGGGCGCGTCAACCGGGATAATCGAAAAAAGCCGCGAGTCGCGGCCGACCCGCGGGTCTGGGTCGGCGATTGAACCGCCAGGCTAAACGCACGGTCGGCGCACGAGGAGGAACAGCCGATCTCCGTTTCGGCCGATCACCGGCCGGTAACACGAACTTAGAATCTGCAACGCCCGCCTCTTGTCGTCCTCATTGGGAAATCCGTTGCCGGTATAGAGCACGATGGTATTGAACTTTCCCTGCTCCAACAATTTCGCGGCCATGATCTGCTGGAGAAACGGCTCGTGGACGTGAGGCGCGAGCAAGGGGGTCAGCGCTTGACTCGCGGCCACCGAACCCTGCCCTTCGATCGCGGGGATGATCGTATTTTTCAGCAAGGCCAGTTCCGCGACGCTCAGCGGCGGCCAGTCGTACATGGCGGTATGCCACCGCGAATCCTGGCGCTGCCAGATGTCTTTGAAGATCGTCAGACTCAGGACCACCGCGGCTGCCGCCATGACGGCCAGAATGCTCCGCCTCCGCCTGGTGTTCCGCAACGCGGCGATCGTCGCCGCGAAGACGCAGATGACGACGGGGGTCGTGTAGTGGGAGATGGGGCTCTGATGCGCCCACCAATGGCTCTGCCACATAATCGCCACCCACGGCGCGACCGGCGCCAGTTGCCGCCAGCCTTTCAGCGGCACGAGAAGCAACGGGAGAAAAATCACCCCCAGCGCCCAGAGTCGATAGCTGCTGACGAGGTCCCTCCACCGACCCGAGAACACCAGGCTATCCTGGGCCCAACCGCTGCCGCCATGGCTCAGGTCGTACCGGTGCAGCAACGTCAACGCGACGGCGGTATACGCGACCGAAACGACGAACACTTCGAGTCCCAGTCGCCACCGTCGTGACTTGATCCCTGACACCGCCGCGATCGCCGCCACTGTCGCCGTGGTGATCGTAATGTCCTCGCGAAACGCGATCATCGCGAGCAGACTTCCCGCCACCCAACGCCGATCCCCCTCCTCCATCTTCCAGATAAAGATCAAGAGGAAGGGGGCGCAGAAGGTCAGTTCATGGAAGCCGGAAAAAACCAGCCCATGAACCGACGGGTGAAGGAGGAATACGACGGCCAACCCGGCCGCCGCCCACTCATCTTTCCACACCTTTCGGGCATAGAAAAAAATGACCAGCGCGGTCGCGGCGATGAACGCGATACTGCTGACGAGCAGCGGCAGCAACGTCTTGCTCCAGATCCAGAGCAGGGGAACAAAAACGTAAAGCGCCGGGGAGATGTGAACTTGGAAGTGGCTTCCGGGGACAACGTTCGCCCCCTCAATACCGCGCGCGATGTTCGTATTGTACCCCTCGACGATATTGACCAGGCCCAGCCCCCGACTGGCGTTCAATAACGTGGGGCCGAAGACATCCAAATCGGGAATGGGCGCACAGGTTTCGAGCCGGTCCGCCATTTCCAGGGACATGCCCACACAGAAAATCGTGCAGAAAGTCAGAACGACGTAAACCGGTTTCATGTGGCTGATATTCTAGAGGACGCATTCCGGGATATCCAGTAACCGGACCTGGGGCGCCGGGAACGAACTAGTATTCCGTAATCACCGACGAGATCGGAAGTCCTTTTTCGCGCATCGGGCGCGAGCTAAGACCTGCCGTGAAATGTACGCCGCTTGGAGTCGCGTTCCTCGTCGCACAATTGGCAGCCTTCCACACACGCCGGCGCGCACTCGCCCTCGCACGGTTCGATGTGCGCCAACACGCTCGTTTGCGGGAATTTGTCTCGAATGCGCTCGGTCGCCTGGTCCGTCAGACGGTGAGAGTCGACGACCGTCATCAGCGGATCGACCATCAGATGGAATTCCACGAAACGCAGCGCGCCCGCCCGGCGCGTCCGCAGGCGATG
Organism: Deltaproteobacteria bacterium; assembly: GCA_003170555.1. Classification (GTDB taxonomy): domain Bacteria; phylum Lernaellota; class Lernaellaia; order Lernaellales; family Lernaellaceae; genus FEN-1099. The sequence goes on along the minus strand of PMZC01000379.1, from coordinate 19,887 downwards.
AAAGCCCTTGACCGACGGCGAGAGATTCTTGATGCATTCGACGAGCCACTCTTCTTCTTCCGCCGGCAAGCGAACGTCGAGCAAATCGCGCGCCGCCTGTATGGTCAAATCGTAAGCGGCCTTCAGAATGAGCAACGCCACCAGCAACGCCGCCGCCGGGTCGACCCACGGCAGCTTCCAGTCCGGCGCGAAACGGCCGGCGAGCCACAGCAGCGCGAGCGCGATCATGACCCCGGCCGAAGTGTAGACATCCGTGCGCAAATGCCAGGCGTCGGCCATCAACGCGACCGAGGTGGTCTCTTTCCCGACCTTGAACAGAAAGTGCGAGACGGTCAGGTTGACCAGGGTCGAGACCGCCATCACCAGCACGCCCCACAACGCCCACCCCAGCGGCTTTGGAGAAAGCAACTTATTGACCGCTTCGAAGATGATCCATGCCGCGGCGAAGAAAATCAGCAGCGCTTCAACGGCGCCCGAAATGTTTTCGAATTTGCCGTGGCCGAAAGGATGGTCCGCATCCGCCGGTTTGCTCGAAGTTTTGACCGCCATCAGCGCGATGATCGCCGCCAGCAAATCGATACCCGAGTGAATCGCTTCGGAAAGAACCGACACCGAGCCGATCGCCAGACCGACGATAATCTTGCCGACCACCAGCGTGGAGTTGGACAGCACGGACAGCCATGCCACGCGTGACTTGCGATGATCCTGATCCATTGCCTTTCCTGGTACGACAAAACCCCGTGAGACGGAGTCCCACGGGGCGGCGTTCATCCCGTTGCCTGAAAGCAGGCCCGGCTGCGTCCGAATGCGGACCGCCTGGTCTATTTATCTTTGTATCGAATACGTCAAAGCGCGTCAACGGCGAGCGGGGCGCGGGACCCCCTCGCCCGCCCGCGGCTATAGACAAAGGGAATGAATCCGTTACGATGAAAAATCAAGATTCCATTTGCCAACCAAGGGCCGCGGAGCATGACCGAGCCGACGACAAAACCGCTCGACCCCATCGCCGAAGAAGAATGGAGTCGGCGGCCAAATTCGATTCTCGAGGCCCACCCGTATTTATGCGGCTATGCGTTTTTGGCGACGCTGGTGATCCTCATCTTTGCGACGCGTTTGACCAGTTTCGCAATCTCGCTGCTGTTTCTCTACCTGGTCACGGACTTCCTGACCAACGACGTTCGGCGGCGGGTCCGCTTCCTGCCCAAAGCGCTGTTGTTCTCGATTCTATACATCGCGGTGCTGAGCATCCTGACCGTGCTGATCTGGAAGGTCATCCCGGACGTGATTCGCCGCCTGCCGTCGGTAGCCCAGGAAATTCAAACCCAAACCACCGAACAGGTCGCGCGACTCAACCAACGGTGGGGGCTGTCGGATTACATCGATGCTGACGAGGTGCAAAAGACCATCATTTCGGTGACGACGGCCGTCGTGCCTCGCCTTTACGCGCGGCTGACGCGCTTCTCGAAGGGCTTCATTTTCTTTCTCTTCGCCTGCGTCGTGAACCTGGTGCTGTATCACAACCTCGCGAAAATCGACGCCGTGTTCGCGCGACGGCCCGGCAGCCTGATGGCCTTCCTC
>PMZC01000379.1:3466-18298 GCA_003170555.1 Deltaproteobacteria bacterium | reverse complement strand
CGTCATTTCGCTGATCAACACCGCGATCTCGTCGGTCGTGATTTTCGGTTTTGGGCTGCCCCACCCGGTCATGCTGATCCTGACCGTCTTCACCTGCGGCCTGCTGCCGATCGTCGGCAACCTGGTTTCCAACACGATTCTCACCATCACGGCGCTGATCGACGTCGGCCTGGGCGCCGCGGCCATCTGCCTGGGTCTGTTGGTCGGCATTCACAAGCTGGAGTATTTCCTGAATTCGAAGATCATCGGCGACATCGTCCAATTGCCGATGGTGTTGACGTTGACCTCGCTCATCGTATGCGAGGCGTTGCTGGGCGTGGTCGGACTGATTTTGGCCATCCCCCTTGTTCTTTACCTGCGCCATGAGCTTGAATATGTCCCCGGTTTGTCGCGAGGCATGATCGAGGAATCGCTGATCAAACGTTGATTCAACAAACGGAGGCGAGACATGGAAAAACATACGATCGTCGGCGTACACATCACGAACCGCATCAAACACGTGCAGGTCGTGCAGAAAATCTTCACCGAGTTCGGCTGCGAGATCAAAACGCGGCTCGGCTTGCACGACGTGGGCTCCGACGCCTGTTCGCCGAACGGCCTGATCCTGCTCGAAGTCTGCGGCCCCGACACGGAAATTGCGAAGATGATGGCCAAGCTCAAGAAGGTCACGGGCGTCGACGTCAAAAAAATGATCTTCACGCATCCGTAGTCCGATGACCGCTGCCACCAAAAACATTTTCGCCGCGATCGCCAAGACGCTGGAAGCCGGCGACGCGGACCAGCTCGCCGTGCTCATTCGGCAAGCGTTGGATGACGGCCTGGCCGCGCGCGACATTTTGGATCAGGCGTTGTTTGTCGGCATGGACACCGTCGGCCGCTTGTTTCGCGACGGCGAGCTCTTTTTGCCGGAAGTGCTGTTGTGCGCGCGGGCGATGAACCAGGCCATCGCGATTCTGGAGCCGCGTCTGGCCCCGGGCGTCGCGGCGGCCAGCGACAAGATTGTGCTCGGCACCGTGCGCGGCGACATGCACGACATCGGGAAGAGCATCGTCGCCATCATGATGCGCGGCGCGGGCTATCAGGTGATCGACCTGGGCATCGACGTACCGCCGGAGAAATTCGTGGCCGCCGTGCGCGAACACCGGCCCGTTGCGGTCGGCCTGTCCGCGTTGCTCACCACGACGATGCTCGTCATGCGGGAAGTGATCGACGCGCTCAAGGCCGCCGGCCTGCGCGAGCAGGTCAAGGTGGTGATCGGCGGCGCGGCCGTGACGCAGCAGTTCGCCGACGAAATCGGCGCCGACGGCTACGCCGACAACGCGTATGGCGCCGTGGCTTTGCTCAAAGGGCGCTGATCTTCCTACGACAGGTACGTGTCGTACCACATCTGAAACACAAGCAGCGAAAAGAGCGGGTGCGCCGCGTCGAGCTTCCCGGCCACGTGATTGTTGACGAGTTGGGTGACGAACTCCGGCCGCAGCAAGCCCTGCTTTCGCAAACGCTCCGGCTCCAAATATTGGTCGAGCATCGGGCGCAACTTGCCGCGGAACCACGAGCCGAGCGGAATGCGAAACCCCATCTTCGGGCGGCGAAAGATTTCTTCCGGCACGTGTTTGTAGAGCAGCTTCTTGAGCAGGTATTTGCGCGTCCGGCCGCGCAGCACCAGGTCCTGCGGCAGACCGAGCGCAAACTCGACGACGCGATGGTCGAGCAGCGGCGCGCGCGTTTCCAGGGCGCAGGACATCGACGCGCGATCCACCTTCTGCAAAATGTCGTCACACAGATAAACCCGCGCCTCGGCCGCCCTCATGCGGCGATGCAGCGGCACGTCGTCGAGCCGCCGCAAGACGCGCGTCAGTTCGTTGTCGTCGGGAAAAGGTTGTCCGGTCAGGCGCGGCAGGTCGTAGCGATTGAACACGCAAGAGCGCAGCAAGAAGTACGAAGCGAAATCGGGTTGCTCGATCCGCCGGCCCTGTTTGACGCCGCGAGGTCCGAACTGAAACAGCATGTGGGCCAGCGACGAACGAAGCACCTGCGGAATCCACGTCCAGCGCGCGAACTCGAGCGCGCGCTTGTAGCGGTCGTAGCCGAAGAACAACTCGTCGCCGCCGTCGCCGGACAGCGCGACGGTGACGTGCCGGCGCGTCAGTTCGGAAAGCAGCGTGGTCGGCAACGCCGACGGGTCGGCGAACGGCTCGTCGTAGATCTGCGGCATGCGCTCGATCAGCGCCAGCGCGTCGTCGGGTTGCGCGACGAGTTCGGTGTGGTCCGTGCCCAGATGCTTCGCCACGGCCGCCGCGAACGGCCCTTCGTTGAACTTGGGGTCTTCGTACGCGATGGTGAACGTGCGCGGACGCGTCGTCCCGGCGCGGCACATGTACGCCACGATCGTCGACGAATCGATGCCGCCCGAAAGAAACGCGCCCAACGGCACATCGCTGATCAACCGCAAGCGCGTCGCGTCGGTCAGCAAGCGGTCGAGCTCATCTTCGCTTTCTTCGAGAGAACGCGGCGGCGTGGTTGGATGAGCGGGCGCCGCGAGCACATCGTAGTAACGCTCGGTGTGAACCTCGCCCTTTCCATCAATAGTCAGATAACTTCCGGCGGGCAGCTTGCGGCAATGTTGCAGGATGCAGCCGTCGCCCGGCACGTAGAGAAAAGTCAGATACGCGAGCAGCGCCTCTTCGTCGAGCGATCGCGTCAAATGCGGATACGCGAACAACGCCTTCAGTTCGGAGCCGAAGGCGAAATGGCCTTGCTGCTGATAGTAGAATAATGGTTTTTTGCCCATGCGGTCGCGCGCGAGCACCAGCAAATCGCGATCGGCGTCGTAGATCGCGATGGCGAAAAAACCGTTGAAGCGCCGAAAGCAATCGAGTCCCCACTTGCGATAGGCCCAGCCGATGACTTCGGTGTCGGACGTGGTCAACGGCCGGCGGTCGGAAAAATGCTCGGCGAGCAACTCGCGGTAATTGAAGATTTCGCCGTTGAACACGACGGCCAACCGCCCGCCTTCGAACAGCATCGGCTGATTGGCGGAATCGGAAAGGTCGATGATCTTGAGCCGGCGATGACCAAGCGCGACCGGCGCCTCAGCGAGTTCCGCCGCGGCGCCGCCGTGTTCGGCCAGCAGGTAGCCGTCGGCGTCAGGACCGCGGTGGGCCAGCGCGTCGGTCATACGGCGCAGCGCGGTCCGCGACACTCGGCCGCCCGCCGTCTCGAACACGCCGCAAATCCCGCACATTCTTCCGCTCCGCGAAAAGTGGGGCGAGTGTAACAAAAGGGCCGGATGATGGGAATGCGGCGCGAGCGGTTCCCGCGTTTGAAATCCGAGGTTTGCAGGTTGACCGTCAAAAGTGATATCTTGATGACCTACGTTGAGTGGCGCTTCTTGTCAGACCTTGGGAGGGCGAAACATGAAGTCCGGTCTAATTCTATTGTGTGTGCTGTGCGCGGCATTGTGCGCGGCCTGCAGCTCAGGCGGCGGCTCGTCGGACGACGACGCGATCACGCCGGATGACGACGCCGATGACGATGCCGACGATGACGTCGCTGACGATGACGTTGATGACGACGTCGACGATGATGTCGATGACGACACGACGGACGACGATGTTGACGATGATACCGCCAACCAGTTTTGCAGCCCCGACGGTTGGTGTTGGCAGAACCCCCTGCCGCAAGGCAACGGCGTGACCGGGGTTTGGGGGTTGTCGGCGTCCGATATTTTCGTCGTCGGCGACTACGGTACGATCCTCCACTTCAACGGCTCCTCATGGTCGCGGATGGCGAGCGGGTCGATCGCGTTGCTCAGCGGCGTCTGGGGCTCCTCGCACTCCGATGTCTTCGCGGTGGGCACCGACGAAACCGTCAACGGCGGCGTCATTTTGCATTACGACGGGACATCCTGGTCGACGATAAAAAAGTCGGCTTTTCTTTGGTTCAACGGCGTTTGGGGTTCCTCACCCAGCGATGTCTTTGTCGCCGGTTATGATAATGCGACCGGCAACGCGATCGTCCTGCACTACAATGGCGCATCGTGGACGCGCACCAACGTGGGGCCGCGGTCGATGATGTGCTCCGTTTGGGGAACTTCGCACTCCGACGTTTTCGCCGTGGGTGCGGACGTGATCCTGAACAAAGGTTTGATTGTGCACTACGACGGTTCGTCCTGGACTACGATGAACGCTGGGACGCCGCCGTCGCTCTCCGGCGTGTCGGGCACGTCGCACTCGGACGTTTTCGCCGTCGGCGACAAGGGCGGAATTTTTCACTACGACGGCTCGTCGTGGTCGAGCATGACCTTCATCTCCGGGCCCATGTTGTTGGGCGTATGGGCGGCGTCGCCGTCCGACGTTTTCGCGGTGGGCGCCGGCGGCGGCGTCGGTGGGATCATCCTGCACTACGACGGCTCGGCTTGGTCGCGAATGACCGCCGACCTTCCCGTCTGGCACGAACCCTACGCCGTCTGGGGCGCTTCAGGTTCGAACGTGTTCGCCGTCGGAGACACAGGAGAAATTCAGCACTATGACGGTTCGTCATGGTCGCCTACGTCCACCGCGATTCCGGCCGAGCTCAACGCGGTCTGGGCGGAATCGCCAACCGACGTTTTCGCGGTCGGCTCCGTCAATTACGACGGCGAGAACGCGATCCTCCATTCCGACGGCGCCTCATGGGGCATCATGGACCCGGGGCTTGCGGCCTACATGGCTTCGGTCTGGGGTTCGTCAGCAACCGACGTTTACGCGGTCGGCCTGACCGACGGTTACTCGGTCATGCACTACGACGGCGCATCGTGGTCGGCGGTGAACATCGCGGGCTACAAAGAGTTCAACGGCGTGTGGGGCACATCGCCGAACGACGTTTTCGCCGTCGGCTGGGACAGCGTCGCCGTCGCCAATCTGATCATGCACTACAACGGAAACAGATGGTCGGTCATGCATCGCGGCACGACGTATCACCTCTACTGCGTCTGGGGCGCCGCGCATAACGACGTGTTCGCCGGCGGCGAGATGGCGATTCTGCACTTCAACGGTTTGCAGTGGACGACGATGGACGTTCCCGGCACTTTCGATTCCAACTCAATGTGGGGTTCGTCGCCCTCCGACGTCTACGCCGTGGGTGACGGTATCTTGCACTACGACGGCGCCGCCTGGTCTGAGGTCTACTCCGGCGACCGGGAATTGCGCGGCGTCTGGGGCTCGTCGTCGTCGGATATCTACGTGGTCGGCGACTTCGGCACGATCCTGCATTTCGACGGCGAGGCCTGGTCGCCCATGGATTCCGGCACACACAATAATTTCACCGCCGTCGCGGGCGACTCGGCCGGCAACGTTTTCGCCGTAGGCGGAGGCACGATCCTGTATCACGCGGCGCCGTGAAATAGTGGCCCGAGCTGCCGTCCGATCGATGCGACCTTTTGACTTTTCGGCCCTGCTCTTGTAAAAGAAGGACGCTTTCAGACCAAAATCAGGTTCCTTGGGGGACCCGCGTTGAAGAAGTACAGCACGTACGAGCAGGCCGGCGTGAACATTGAGGCCGGCAATGAGTTCGTCCGCCGCATCAGGCCGCTGGTGCGGAAGACGTTCCGGCCCGAAGTGCATACCGAACTCGGCGGGTTCGCGGGCGCGTTTGCGCTCAATATGGCGAAATACAGACATCCGCTCCTGGTCAGCAGCACTGACGGCGTCGGCACGAAACTCAAGATCGCTTTTTTGATGGACCAGCACGACACGGTGGGCATCGACCTGGTGGCGATGAACGTCAACGACATCGTCGTCATGGGCGCCGAGCCGCTGTTTCTGCTCGACTACTTCGCCTGCGGCAAACTCTCGCCTGATGTGGCGGTAAAGGTTATCGAAGGTATCGTCGAAGGCTGCAGGCAGGCGGGCTGCTCGCTGATCGGCGGCGAAACGGCCGAAATGCCGGACTTTTATCCGGACGGCGAATACGATCTGGCCGGCTTCACCGTCGGCATCGTGGAAGACGATCGGGTGATCGACGGCTCGATGGTCACGGTCGGCGACCGGATCATCGGTCTGGCCAGCACCGGCCTGCATTCCAACGGCTTTTCGTTGGCGCGCAAAATCGTGTTCAAACAACTCGGCCTGTCGGTGACCGACGAGGTGCCGGAAATGGGGCCGGGCAAGGTCGGCGAGATCATGCTGACGCCCACCCGCATTTACGTGAAACAACTGCTCAACCTGACGCGCGACATCACAGTCAAGGGCATGGCCCACATCACCGGCGGCGGGTTGGTGGACAACGTACCGCGCATTCTGCCCGACCGCTGCAAGGCCTCGATCAACGTGGCGAGCTGGACGCGGCAGCCGATCTTCAAGTTTCTACAGGTGCAGGGCGGCGTCAGCGACTACGAGATGTACCGCACGTTCAACTGCGGCGTCGGCCTGGTGCTCGTGTGCTCGAAGGAAGAGGAAGACAACGTCACTTCGCGCCTGCGCGGTCAAGGCGAAACGGCCTGGACCATCGGTGAAGTCATCGAGCGCGAACGCGGCGAGGAAGCGATCGAGTTCGTCGGATGAGCCTGATCGGCAAACTTTTTGACGTCACGATCATCGGCACCGAGCCGGCCGGCCTGGTCGCCGGTTCGCTGCTGGTCAAACGCGGCTTTTCCGTGCTGGTGATCGAGGTCGAAAGCCAGAAACTGCAGGTCAAGCGCGACGGCTACACGCTCACCGCGTTCCCCGGTTTGTTTTTCGGCTTCGGCCAGGGGCAGATCTTCGCCGACATCTTCACCGAGCTGGGTATTCCGTTCCTCGAGAAAAAACGTTTCTCGCTGGCCGAGCCGGCGTACCAGGTCGTGATGCCCGATGTGCGTCTCGACGTGCACCAGGGCCGCGACGAATTGTTCAAGCTGCTGCAAGATGAATTCGGCGCCGACGCCTCGTCCATCATGAGCATCCTGGGCGAGGTCGACCGCTACAGCAGCGTCGTGCGCAGCCTGCTCAAACAGGATGTCGTGTTCCCCGCGTACAGCCTGCGCGAGCGCTATCGCCTCAATCGCGCCTGCGGTTCGCTCGGCGCGGATTTCAAAGACGGCAGCCGCATGGATTTCAACGAGTTCCTGCAAGGCTACCCGTTGACGCCGAAAGGCCGTTCGTTTCTCGAAGCCCAATTTCATTTTCTGTCGCCGGTTCACCCGGACAACCCCTCGCTGTTCTTCGCGGCGTTCGTGCTGGCGTGGACCAACAAGGGCATCTTCAAGGTCGAGGGCGGCCTCAAGGTGCTCGAAGACATCTGCAAGGAGCGCATCAGCAGCTACCGCGGCGTTTTGCACCGCACCAACGAAATCGAGCACATCGACTTCGGGCGCATCAACGAAATCAAGCTGCCCGACACCAAGGAGCCGGTGCGCACGAGAAAGTTTCTCGTCTCGACCAACATCGAGCAATTTTTCAGCCGCTTCTCGCCCAAGCACGTCAAAGGCTCGTTCGGCGAAAAGGTGGCGCTGCCCGCGCACACGCTGCACCGGTTCACGTTGTACATCGCGATCGACGCGAACGTCGTGCCGGTGGGCATGGACGAAAACGTGATTCTGCTGGTCGACCCGAACCAGGCCCCGCGCGAAGGCAACGCGATCTTCGTCAGCCTCAGCCCGGCCGAGTCGCCGGAATACGCGCCGCTGGGCAAACGGCTGATCGCCGCGACCACGCTGGTGTCGCCGGAGAAAGGCGAGATCACCCCGCAGCTCGCCCGGCGCTTCTCGGACAAGATCGTCGAAGCGCTGCGCGAGATGATTCCATTCCTCGACGACTTCACGCAGTTCATCGCCTACGACGAAAGCTACTCGCTCTACCAGGCGACGCGGCGGCAGTCGTTTCAGCCGGTCATCGATCCGGAAGACCGCTTCGGCATCGGCTGCCTGCCCAATCGCACGCCGCTCGACGAAGTCTATTACGCCGGCAAGGCCACCCTGCCCGGCCTGGGCATGGAAGGCGAAGGCATCAGCGCCCTGACCGCGGTGAACCTGCTCACCAAGCAACTGAAGAAGTAGAATTCTCACCACGGAGACACAGAGGCCACAGAGTTTTGGCGTGACCGCTGCACGCGCCGTTCGTGTAAACCTGAACGACGTGAGGGACCGATAGAAGAAAAACAGATTCGTCGCCGCGTTCGGAATGATATCCGCTCCAATCTTCGGTCTTGCGCTCGGCCTTCATTTTTATCTCTCTGTGTCCTCCGTGTCTCTGTGGTGAAATCATGTCTCTGTGGTGCAAAATCCCGAATAATCCCTCTTGCATTTCAGATCAATATCTGTATATTTGGCGGCTCGATTTGGGCGAAGGAGTAATCCGATGTCTCGGATTTGTGACGTATGCGGCAAAGGACGGCAGGTCGGCAACAAAGTCAGCCATGCCAACAATAAGTCCAAGAAGGTGTGGCAGGCCAACCTGCAGAAGATTCGCGTGATCATGCCCACCGGCGAGCATAAGCGGATGCGCGTCTGCACCGACTGCATTTCGGCCGGCAAGGTGCAGAAACCCGTTTATTAACCGACGATCGGTCTCATCCGCACCCCGTTTTGCCGTCGAGGCGGGGTGTTTGTGTATTAATCGTGGCAAAGAAATCACTTGACGTTTGCGTATATTCGTAATATGAAGGTGTACGTATACTGATAGGTATGGCGTTGAACCGGCAAGTTCAGATTTACACCGTCGATGAAGCCGCCGCCAAAGCCGGGGTCTCCGCCCAGACTTTGCAGGTATGGATCGACGAGGAAATCGTGACGCCGGCGGCGGTGGCGGAAGACAACCAACCGGTATTTGACGAGACCGGCATCGTCCAGATCGAGCAACTGCGAACCCTGTTCGAGATCGGCTACGACACGGTCCAGCTCAAAAAAATCGCCCGCAAAGTCGGTTGGCCCCACCCCGTCGAGGGCGACCGCAGGCCGCGCGTGGTGCAGCGCTATCTCACCGTCGGCGAACTCGCGGCGCGCAGCGGGCTGAACCCGCGCACCATCAAGTACTGGGAAGAGCGCGGCATCCTCGAACCGACCATGCGCAGCGACGGCGGTTTTCGCCTGTACGCGGAACACAATTGTCTGTTCTGCAACCTGATTCACGACCTGCAACTCTTCGGCTACTCGCTGGAGGATATCAAAACGATCGCGGACCTCTTCCGGGTCTTCGACGAACTCAACAAGCAGACCTTCAAAGGCACGAAGGAAGACGCCTTCGACCGCCTACAAGAGATGCTGCAGAAGATCCAGGCGTTGTCCGCGAAGATGGATGAGCTGGATCAAGGGATTGAACGATGGAGAAAGCTACTGAAAGAAAAACGGGCGGAAGTCCAGTCACTCGGCCGCCAACACCGCCCCGCAAAATCGAAGGCGCCCAAACCGGTAACGGCGGCAAGCGAAAGCTCGTCCTGATCGAGCCCAAGGCTCCGGGCAAGCATATCTATTCGCGCCTGAAGCTCCCGCGGCTCGGCGCCGTGCTGCTGGCGACGATCGCGCGCGCACGCGGCTGGGACGCCAAAGTCTACGTCGAGGAAATCTCGCCGATCGACTACCGCGACGCGCTGACCGCCGATATCGTCGGCATCTCGACGATCACCTCCACCGCCGAACGCGCGTACGCCATCGCCGACGCGTTGCGGCTTTACCACGTGCCCGTCGTGATGGGCGGTCCGCATCCGACCTTTCTGGCCGACGAAGCGCTGACGCACTGCGATTACGTCGTGCGCGGCGAAGGCGAAGAAGCGCTGCCGATTCTGCTCGAGGTTATCGCCAACGGCGGCGATCTCGGCGCCGTGCCGAACTTGTCGTTTCGCGATGAGCAAGGCGAGGTCCGGCATAATCCGCAAACCAGCACGATCGAGGACCTCGACGCCCTGCCCTACGCCGACTTCAATCTCATCGCCGGCTGGAAGCTCGAGCGCAGCTTCAACGGCCGCCCGATTCTGCCGATCCAGGCGACGCGCGGCTGCCCGTACGGCTGCAACTTCTGTTCGGTGATCGGCATGTTCGGCCGCAAGATGCGCTTCCGCTCGGCGGCGAATGTGCTCGGCGAACTGGAGCAATACAAAAACCAAAACGTGCACATCTTTTTCTATGACGACAACTTCACCGCCAACCCGGCGCGGGCGAAGGAAATCGTCAACGGCGCGATGGTGGAGCGAAAGCTGTGCGGCAGTTGGTCGGCGCAGGTGCGCACCGACATCGCCCGCGACGAGGAGATGCTGCGCCTGATGAAGGCGACCAATTGCACGACGCTGTACATCGGCTTCGAGTCGGTGAACCCCGCCGCGCTGAAGGAAATGAACAAGAAGCAGAGTGTGGAGAATATCGTCGACGCGGTGGACCGTTTCCGCGAACATGGCATCGACGTGCACGGCATGTTCGTCCTGGGCTTCGACAGCGATACGCCGCAGACCCTGGCCGAAACCGTGCGTTTCGTGCGCCGCAGCAGCATCAATTCGGTGCAGTTGATGATTCTGACGCCGCTGCCCGGCACGCCCCTGTTCGACAATTTGCAGGCGGCCGGCCGGCTGAAGACGCGCAGTTGGTCGAACTACGACGCGCACCACGTGGTGTTCACGCCGAAGAATGTCTCAGCGTGGGAACTACAGTGGGCGCAGATCAAAGGCCACGCGCGTTTTTACTCGTTGCGCCGCGCGATCAAGGTGTTCGCCGACGGCCAACTGACCAACGGCGCGATCTACCTTTACGCGCACAAGGCGAATCGCCAATGGCAGCGGGCGAACCGCGTCTATCTCAAGGTGCTCAAGCTCGCCGAACGCGCGCGCGACTTTCGACTCAGCTTCGACTTCAAATTCGACTTTGCGGAGATTTTCTCCCAGGTGCAGCTTGCGGCGAGCGCGCTGGCGATCGCCTAGAGGCGCCGCCGTTCAGCGGTGGTGACGCGCGAAGAAGTCCCACATCGCATCGTTGGCGGAAATCTCGTGGGTCGGCTCATCGCCGCCGGGCCACGCCGCTCGTCCGCCGGGCCACGCGTGACCGCCGCCCTGAATCGTGATCACCACGACTTCGCTCCCCTCCGCGCAATTCGCGTACGACTTCCAGGTGATGCGCCCTTCCGTTTTCGTCGTCGGGGGTTGCGTACATTGATCGTGCTTGACCCAAAACGCTTCGGCGTCGGCCACGCTGCGATCCGTGCGCGGGTGAAGCCAATCGGCCTGTCGTGACGACCGGCCGCCGCCGTACAAAACGTGTTGATCGGCCGTGCCGTGAAAGATCATCACCGACACGGTTTTGCTCGGCCGACAATCCGGCAGGTTGAGCGCGCCGGCCACCGGAGCGATCGCGGCGATCTGGTCGGCCATCTCGCACGCGAGGCGATACGCCATCATGCCGCCGTTCGACAGGCCGGTGGCGTACACGCGGCTCGGGTCGTACTTGATCTCGTTCTTCAGCCGCGCCAGCAACGCCCGCATAAAAGCAACGTCGTCGACATGCTCCGTCAATGCGTAGCCGCAGCAGTTGCCCGCGTTCCAGGTACGCAGGCGCGTGCGGAAACGCGTGATCCCTTGCGGATAGACCACCACGAACCCCGCGTGGTCCGCCTTGTCGTTCATGCCGGTGGTCTTGATTTGGTTTTCGGCGTTGCCGCCGCCGCCATGCATGGCGATCACCAGCGGCAGCGGTTTCGCGTCGGAGGACGACGGCGGAAGATGAAGGACGTATTCGCGCGTCCGCCCCTGGAACTCGAACGAGCCGCGCCGATCCGCGGCCGCCGGCTGCGTATCAGAACAGTTCGCGGGCGCCAGCCAAACGGCGAGGCATGACAACAACAACGCCGCCGCGCCAAGCAGGCCGATGACGTATCGTCGTTTCATCTCCGACCTCCGCGTTCGATGATACTAAAAACTCGTCGCGGCTTGCACCAGGCCGGTCAAGTCCACCATCAACTGGGTGATGTTTTCGTGCCGGGGAATCGAGTGCTCCTCGTACTGCAATCTGATTTTCCAGCAGTCCTGCAGGCTGTGAAGTTCGCCCGCGTAGATCTGATCGATGAAGTAGCTGTCCAGAAAGCTGTACCGCGTGACGTATTCAAACGTGATGAACTCCTGCAGGGTATAGCGAAAAATGCCCGACAGAAATTCGATGTCGATGAAACCCGTGCGATCCACGTGGTAACGATACTCCGCGCCCAGCGTATCGTCGTTCACCGTGCCGAGCACGCCGAGCACGTCGAAGGTCGTGATGCGATCCTGGTAGGTGGTGTACTCGGCCGTCGATTGCAGCAGGATGCGGTTCAGCCAACGGCCGGCGGTGGCCAGCGTTTCGAACTCCATGCGGATCGGCAGCCACGGGCGGCGTTCGTCGTTCGGCACGGCCGGGTCCAGCGCGCGCGTCTCCTCGGCGAAATCGTAGCCGTGCAGAATGCGCAGGTCGGTCAGCTTGATCGTGCTGAAACGGTGCACCGACGGATCGAACAGGCGCAGCCACAGGCGGTTGGTCAGGCCGTAGGTGATGGCCGACATTTTGTCCAGGCGGTCATAGCCGTCGAAAATCGGAATTTGATCCTCATTCATGCTGGGGCGATAAACGTACTCGACGTGGGGTTCGATCTGGTGTTTGATCCCGCGCGCCAACGGATCGTAGAGCGGAAACACCCGCTCGAATCGCGTATAGGCCTCGATGCCGGTCTCGCCGGTGCTCCGCGTCACCACCCGATCTTCCGTGCGGTCGTTCGTCTGGTAGAGATCGCCGATGCCCGTCGCATACGGCGTCAGGGTCAGGTATTGGTCGAAGTTGAGCGGCGCGTGAATGCCGGGCTGCGCGGTGAACCGCCGGCCTTCGGACAAATAGGTATAAGGGTGGCTGTGCCCCGCCAGCGAATCGGCCAGGCGCTCAATCTCGGTGATTTTCTGCCGGTAGAAATTCGTCGCGTTCAGATCGAGGTGACCGAAGAGCGGCAGCGAACCGAATTGCTGGCTGATCGCGTTGAATTGCACCTGCGGATATTCCTGCCAGGTGGCGCTGTTGTCGTCCGTGGTCAGGTCCTGAAAGTGCCGGGCGAATACGTTCAGGTCGTAGTGCTGCCAGAGATTGTTGACGATGTAGTCGGAGCGCAAAAAGCGATCGTAAACGTGGCCTACGTCGTGACGAAAATCGGTGATGTATCCCGGATCGGAAACGAGATTCGTTTCCGTGCGAAAAAACAGCCGCCGATACGGATTTTGGATCGTGTCGCCGGTGATCGCCCAGCGCTGCGCGCCGTACAGTTGATCGTCCAAAATATAGCCGGTCATATCGCCGGCCCAGTCGCGCGAAATTTCCCAGCGCTGCTCCCAACCGAGTTTCGTGCCGCGGTGCTGATACCAATCGGTGTACAACGTCGCGTCGGCGTACGGCGCCTGGTTCCAATAATAGGGCAGGCCGATGTGATAGCCGTCGTCGCTGGCCCAGCCGGTGGTCGGCCAGAGAAAACCGCTGGAACGGTTGACCTTCGCCGGGAAAATGCCGTAGGGCACGTAGGCGACGGGCAGGCCTTCGATGTACACGCGGCCGTGCTCGACGACGGCGTAGTCATCGAACGTCACGTCGATGAAATCCGCCTCGACCATCCAATCGGCCTCTTCGGCGCCGCAGTCGCAGGTGGTGTAGTTGCCGTGGTAGATCAGGTAGCGTTCGGGTCCGATCTTTTCGATGCGCCGACCGCGAATGAAAAACGTCAGGTCCTTGTTGCGCACGATGAACAGCGCGCGCGACATGACCGCCGTCTCCTGATGCAACTCGAACTGCAAGCTATCGGCGTGCATGCTGCCGCGCGGATTGGTGATGGTCACCGCGCCGTCGCAAATCAACACTCCGGTGGCCATGTCCAGCAAGATCGCGTCCGCCGTGAGCGTGCTGTCCTGCTGCCGCAGCACGACGTTGCCGGTCGCGTGGTAAACATCGTGCACGCGGTCGTAGTCGACCTGATCGGCTTCGAGCTGCAGCGGCAGATTCGATTGCAGCAAATCGTGCAGGAACGGGTTGACGTCCGGACCGGTGGTCGTCGGCTCGCCGGCGGAACGCGGCGGACTGGGGGTCGATTCCTGAGCGTGAGCCCAACCGACCAACAACAGCAGTACAACCAAGACCGGCGCGGCCCGCTTCATGGCCCCTGCTCGCCGGTCAATTGGCCCCGTACAAATCCGACCAAAAAAATGCTGCCCGTCGCCAGCACGCGCCCGCTGGGGCCGGCCAATTCCCGCGCCAGATTCATGGCCCGCAGCGTGTCGCCTTCGACGTGCACGGGTCGGCCGAAGCCCGCCGCGCGCTCACCAAGCAGCGCGGCCGGTAAGGCGCGCTTCATGTCGAGCGAGGTGCAGACGATCGTCGACACACGCGGCGCCAACGCTTCGAGTACGCCGCGCGAATCTTTGTCGCCCATCATCGCCGCCAGCCAGACCGTCGGTTCGTGGGGCGGCAGCGCGGCGGCGAGCGCTTCCGCGCCGGCCGGGTTGTGCGCGCAGTCCAGCAGCCATGCGGGCGAACCCGGGAACGCCTCGAGACGGCCCGGCCACTTCGTCGCCGCCAACCCGCGTCGAATCGCGTCTTCGTCACGCAGACCGAGCGCGATCGCCGCCCGCACGGCGACGGCCGCGTTGCGCCATTGGTGAGGGCCGGCTAATGCGACCGGCAGGCCGCGAAGTTCGCCGCCGTCGAAAGACAAGTCGATTTCGTTCCCGTGCGCGGCGAACGAAAAATCCCGATCCAGCAAGAACAACGGCGAATCGACCTGGTCGGCGTGTTCAATGAGCAACCCGCTGACCCCCGGCAATCCGCCCGAGGCGATCGTCGGACAGCCGGCCCGCATGAGCGCGGCTTTTTCGGCGACGATGTGCGCCAGCGAATCG
>PMZC01000379.1:0-3447 GCA_003170555.1 Deltaproteobacteria bacterium | reverse complement strand
CCGCCCAGGCCGACCTCCACGACCGCCAGATCGAGATTCTGCCGCGAAAAGTGCAGCGCCATCATGACCGTCAGCAATTCAAAAAAGGTGATCGGCTCCGGCTCGCCGGCGCGACGAAAAGGCTCAAGCGCGCGCCACAGCTCATCGCTGAGCGCGACGACTTCGTCGGGCGAAATCCGCTGACCATCGACCTGGATGCGTTCGGTCATGGTGACGAGGTGGGGGCTGGTGAACAGACCGGTGCGCCATCCGTGGGCCTGCGCGATGAAGCTGAGCATCGCCGACACCGAGCCTTTGCCGTTCGTGCCGCCGATCAACACCGTGCGGCGCGCGGGTTTCGGATCGCCCACGAGCGACATCAGCCGCGTCGTGTTGGACAAGCCGAGCTTCATGCCGAAGCGTTCGAGATCGAACAGCCTCGTCGCGGCTCGGCGGTAGGCGTCGCTCAACGGGCTTCCTTCAGTGCGCGTTCGCGCGCGAGGTGCGCCGCGCCCAACGCGCCGACCAGTTGCGGATCGGGGGGAATGGTCAGCCGCAAATTGAGCCGCTGTTCGAGCGCGCTGATCACGCCGACGTTCTTCGCCACGCCGCCGGTCATCACCACGGGCGTTGCGACGCCGACCCGCTCGGCGAGGCTGACCGTGCGATCCGCGACCGCGCGGCAAACGCCCCAGGCGATGCGCGCGGGCTTCACGCCGTCGCCGATCAGACTCACCACTTCGCTTTCGGCGAACACAGTGCAGACCGACGAAACTTTCACGTCGGCGTCCGACTGCAACGCCAACGGACCGAGTTCCTCGAGATCGACCTCCAGCGCGCGCGCCATGACTTCGAGAAAACGGCCGGTGCCCGCCGCACATTTGTCGTTCATCATGAAGTTGAGCACGGAGCCGTGGTCGCCCAGGCGAATCGCCTTGCTGTCCTGACCGCCGATGTCGATCACCATCCGCGTGTCCGGAAACAACACGTGCGCGCCTTTGGCATGGCAGGTGATCTCGGTGATGCGCGCCTGCGCGAATTCGACTTTGTTGCGGCCGTAGCCCGTCGCCACGCCGAAGGCGATGTTTTGCTCGACCATGCCGGCCTGTGCCAAAGCCTGCGCGAAGCTTGCGCGCGCGGCCTTCACGCTGCTGGCGCCGGTGGCGATGATGTTGGCGGCGACGACCGCGCCGTTCTCGTCGATCAAGACGGTTTCGGTCGACAGCGAGCCGACATCGAGGCCGGCGAACAAGATAGATTTCTGCGCAGACATGACGCGGTGATACTCCTGGAAATCAGCGAGTCAATTTACTCCGGGGATCACGCGACAGGCAAGCGGCGTTTCCTCCGCGGCCGCATACACAAAGGCCGGCGTCTCGGCGCCGGCCCTCGAAATGACCACGTAGCGGCGAGTTAGCGCTTGCTGAACTGGAAGCGGCGGCGCGCCTTGCGACGGCCGTACTTCTTGCGTTCGACGATGCGCGCATCGCGCGTGAGCATGCCCGCCTTCTTCAGCGGCAGGCGCAGTTCCGGATTGTACACCAACAGCGCGCGGCTGATGCCGTGGCGAATCGCGTCGGCCTGCCCGGTGATGCCGCCGCCGTTGACGCGGATGTCGGCGTCGAGCTTGCCGACGGTGTCGGTCAGGTTGAACGGCTGCTGCACGGTCATGCGCGCCGTCGCGCGGGTGAAATAGTCGGCGAGATCGCGTTCGTTGATCGTGATCTTACCGGTGCCCGCTTTCAGATAGACGCGGGCGATCGAGGTCTTGCGTTTCCCTACAGCTTGGAATTTCTCTTCGGCCATGTCCTACCCCTCACAACTCAAGCGTCACCGGCTGCTGCGCCTGGTGCGGATGTTCGGGCCCGGGATAAATCTTCAGTTTCTTCAGCAGGCGCCGGCCCATTTCGGACTTCGGCAACATGCCCTTCACGGCTTCCTCGATCAACATCTCGGGCTTGCGCTCGAGCAGCTTCCTCGCGGTTTCGGTTTTCAAGCCGCCGGGATAGTCGGAATGATGGCGATAGAGTTTGAGGTCCAACTTGCGGCCGGTGAGCTTCACCTTCGCCGCGTTGATGACGATCACGAAATCGCCCACGTCGATGTGCTTGGTGAAGGTCGCCTTGTGCTTGCCGCGCAAGATCTTCGCGATCTCACTCGCCGCGCGACCCAGCACCTTGTTTTCCAGGTCGACCAGGTACCAGCCGCGCTCGACTTCGCCGGCTTTGGCGCTGAATGTTTTCATCACTACTCTCCTTGCCGGGCCGCCGCGTCGCTTCCACCAAGCGCCGCCGGTCGCCGGGCAACCACTACGGGTTCAGCGGATTACCGCCGAAAAATACACAGGGCGCATAAAAATAGTGAAAATGATGTTCTATTGCAAGGGGGAAATCGCGGGGGCGCGGATTTTCTATTTGGGCAGACAAGCGTCGACTTCGCGCCAGCGGTCCGTAAAAACCTCCAGCCCGACGGGTCCGGCGAAGCGCGAATAAGGAAAGCGCTGCGTAACGGCCGCGGCGTCACGACGCACGGCCGCCTCGCCCAGCCCGGGGTCGGAAAGCAAAACGTGCGCGATCGTATCCAAATGAAAATCCAGATCGCCGCACACACACGCGCGATTCAGATCCAATTTGTTTGTTGAAAAGTAAGCCGCGGGCAACTGCAAGAAGCCGTAATGCGACGCCGCGAGCCGCGCTTCTTTTGGCGACGCGCCCTGCGTTTGTAGCCGCTGATAT
Source organism: Deltaproteobacteria bacterium (assembly GCA_003170555.1). Classification (GTDB taxonomy): domain Bacteria; phylum Lernaellota; class Lernaellaia; order Lernaellales; family Lernaellaceae; genus FEN-1099. The sequence goes on along the minus strand of PMZC01000379.1, from coordinate 733 downwards.
TCGTTCAGGTCCAGCGACAGCGCCGTTTCACCGTCGTGGATCGTGGTCAGCGCGAGAAATCCCGATTGCAGCTCCTCCTTCACTCGCGCTCTCGCCGCCGACAAATAGTAATAGACCGCGTTCTTGCCGCTGAACCCCGATTGATTCGCCACCCGGCGCAACTGGCCGGTGCTGCCGGAAACTACTTTTTCTTCCAACCGGCCCAGCCATTCGTTCGCGGCGTGGTAGAGCGCCGGGCGCGACACCGCGTCAAACCGGCCGGTGACTTCGAACCCGTTTTCTTCCTGATATTGTTTCAGCGCGCGCCGCGTGTTAGGGCCGACGACGCCGTCGATCCAACTGCGGCCGTTCTCGCCGGTCGGATAACCCAGCAGGATCAGACACCGCTGCATCACGCGGTAGTCTTCGTTCGACGGCCCGTCCTCGTCGTTCCAACTTTCTTCGAACACATCGAAGCGCAGACCCAGGCAATCTTCAATCATTTTCTGCTTGAAGTGGTCCACGATGCACCCGCCGGTCAGAAACGTTTCTTCAGGTATTGGTAGGCGTTGCGGAAGACGGCGACGCCCTGCCCCTCTTCGGGCATCGTCTTGTGCCGCTGCCATTGCGGATAATTCGTATAATGCAGGAAGGCCTCCGGATGCGGCATCAGCCCGAACACGCGACCCGATTCGTCGCAAATGCCGGCGATGGCGTCGATGCTGCCGTTCGGATTGGCCGGGTAGCTCATCGT
>PMZC01000367.1 GCA_003170555.1 Deltaproteobacteria bacterium | reverse complement strand
CCCGCCGGCCTTCGCCAAGAACAAGGCCTCGCTCGATCGCGCCGCGCGGGGCTACAAGGACATCAACCTGCAGGCCTTCAAGCGGCTGCCGCGCGACGGCTTGCTGTGGACCTTCTCCTGTTCGGGCCACGTGTCGGCCGCGCTGCAGCGCAAGATTCTCTTCGGCGCCGCGCTCGACGCCGGCCGCGAAGTTCAGATTCTGGAAACGCTCGGCCATCATTTCGATCATCCGATCAACGTCTATCATCCGGAGGGCGAATACCTCACCGGCTTCTTGTGCCGTGTGAGCGACTGAAAGCGAGGCGACATGAAAAAAGTGGAAATGGTGCGCTGTTTCGTCACGTCCCCCGAACCCAATGCCGCTAACCCCGAGCATCCGGAGCGCAGCGTGCGCTACGTGCCGAGCGACATCTATCGCCTGTGGCGCTACCTGATGGAAGAGGTGAAGACGTTCAAAGTCGACGCGCCGGTGATCTCGTTTTGGGTGGACGACGAGATGTACAGTAAGGAAGGCCACAATTACGGCGACCACGAAAAGAATAAGGTGGTCGAGGTCAGCTTCATCTATTTCCGCGACAGCGACGTCGGCCGGCCGGTGATTCGCTACTTCCCACTCGCCCACCTCGAGGGCATTCTGAATTTCTTCCTGAAAAATTTTTCCGAGGCGCACATTCAGGGCGGCATGAAGAAAACGCCGGGGTTCTTCATCTCCAAAAAGTAATGAGGGCGGACACAAGGCCCGCCCCTACGAAACGCGTGTGGAACAGGCGCCCTCGCCTGTGGTCTTCATTGGAACGAAATGAATCGCGCCCCTACCTCGCCAACGGCGCCATGTATCCGCCCAGCGTCGCATCGTCGCGCAAAGCCGCGGCCACTCGCGCGGCGTCGGGGTGCAGGCAGGCGCCCAGACCGCGCAAGGCGACCGACCGGGTCTGATCATCGGGCTCGGTCAGCGCCGCGTTCGCATAGGCGACGGCGGCTTCATCTTTCTTGCCGCGCCGCCACAAGAGGTGACCCAGCGCCAGCCAATCCGCGCGCCGATTGCCGCGGTCGGCGGTCGTGTCGAGCAGACGCCGCGCCGCTTGTTCGGCGTATTCGAGGCCGCTTTCGTTTTGCGCGTACGCATCGCGCCGCAGCCGGAGCGCCAACATGCGCACCGCGTTCGCGCCCCGCACCGCGGCCAGGCCCGCCGCCCACGGCGCCGCGTCGGCGGTCGAACCGCGCTGCTCATCCCACGGCGCGCCGGGACCGAATTGCTCTTCGACAGCCTGCGCGAAGGTCAGCACTTCTTCGCGGTCGCCGGTGAGCGATCGCGCCAGCACCAGACGCCACGCCGCTTCCGGCGCCAGCGGCGAAGTCGGCGCGTACTCCATGGACAAGCGAAACAACTCGCTCGCCGCGGCCGCATCACGGCGCTGCAGGGCGCGCGTGCCGGCGTCAAACAGCAGGCGATCGACGAGCGGCTGACCGGGCTTCACCAGCGACCGCGCCAGTCGCGACGCCTCGCCGGCCGATTTCTGCGCGAGTGCGTCGGTGAGCAGATCAGCGGCCTGCTGCAACGCGGCGTGGAGCAGCAGCGTCGTCTCCGGGCGCGACGACAAACCGGCCCAAACGGCCCGCAGTTGCTGGAGCGCGGCCTGGCGCGCGGCCGTCGCATCGCCGACCGACCCGCGAGCCAGTCGCGTTTCGAAAGCGAACGCGCCCGTCACCGACAGCGGCGTCGGATAGGGCGCATCAGACCAACGCGCCGCGCCGCGCCAACGCCACGTCGTCGCCAGGAAAGCCGCCTCGTCGGCCAGCGCCGGAATCGCCGATTGCGCGGCGACCGTCGTCATCCAGTCGCCCGCTTCGCGCTCCTGCCGCTGCAACACGAGCGCCCACGCGCCCAGAAAGCGCAGCGTCTCGCGCTCGTCGTCCGGCGCGCCGGGCAGCGCGCGTCGCACCTCGGCCAGCGTGCGGTCGGTGCGGATTTGCCAGTTGCCGAACAGCGACGGCGTCTGCGGATTGTTCAAGCGCGCCAGCAAATCGCTCGTCGCCTGCTGCCGTTCCGCCTGATAAGCCGCGAGCGCCGCGCGCGCCGTCGACGACTCGCTCACCGCCGGCGGCAAGCCCAGCGTCTCTTGGTAAAGCACGCCGTCGTCCGGCGACCGCAGCGCGTCGTCGCCCTCGCTCCGCGGCCGGCTGACGAAAACGGTGAGCAGCGGACGCGCGGCGCCGCTCACGACCACCTCCACGTCCGCCAGCGCCTCGCCCGCGACGAGCGGCGGCAGCGCCCCGGCGGTGAGCAGCCGCTCGACGCGCTGGTCGAGCGCCGGATCGGCCAGCCGGCTGCGCCGCGCGACGATTTCAGTTTTCCAGCGACCCAGCCGGCCGGGCGCGGTGTGCAGTCGCACCGTGGCGCCGAAGCGCAGCGCACCGCCGGTCGCCGCGTCGGTGAGCAAGAGCGACAGGCCGTCGATCAAGGTCGCGAACATCGGCCAGGAGTAATCCGGCGCCGGCGCGACCGTCGGCCACACGACGGCGAACGCGGGCGGACTATAGGGCGTCGCCGCGGGCAGCGCGATGGTGCGGGCCTGGCCGCGAAAATCGGTGACGCGGGCCTGGTCGTTCCCGATCGGTTCGACGCGCGCGATCACCCGGCCGCCGATCGCAAGGCGAAAGCCCGCGGCGCTCGGGGCGCCATCGGCAAGGCCCGGCAATAGATCGAGCCGCTGACCCGCCCCGGCCAGCAGCGCGGTCATCGCGAGCACTGCCGCCGCCAAAATCCATGATCGTCGCATGGCGGCATCATGCCCAACGCCCGCCGGCGATTCAAGGCGCGCCGGGCCGGGTTGTTTCCGCCCGCCGCCCCCGCTTATGATGTGCGTCCAACCAAGGAGCTTTCATGGATCACCTTTGGATCGCTGATCTGCGCGACGGCATGATGGTCGACGGCGTCTACTACCTGCGCGCCAAGGGCCTCAACTCGACCAAGGCGGGCAAACCGTATCTCAACCTCGTGCTGTCCGATCGCACCGGCGAAATCGAAGGGCGGTTGTGGGACAACGCCGCCGACTTCGACGCGCGCGCGGCCGCGGGCGAATTCGTGTTCGTGCAATCGCGGACCAACGTCTTCAACAACCAATTGCAGCTCAACGTCAGCTATTTCGAAAAGGCCGCTCCCGGCGACGTAGACCCCGCGCTGTTTCTGCCGCTGTGCCCGCGCGACGTGGAGGCGTACTGGCGCACGGTGAACGAACTCGTGGACGGCCTAACCGACGAAAAGCTGCGCGCGCTGTGCCGCGCCGTGCTCGACGATCCGGAGCTGGGCCCCGCGCTGCGCCGCGCACCCGCCGCGACGGGCGTGCATCAGGCGTATCTCGGCGGCCTGCTCGAACACGTGTGCAGTATGATGCTGCTGGCCGACAAACTCTGCGCGCACTACCCGGCGCTCGACCGCGATCTGCTGCTGACCGGCGTGCTGTTCCACGATCTGGGCAAGACGCGCGAGCTGGCCTACGACCTCATGCTCGATTACACCGACGAAGGCAAGCTGATCGGCCACCTGATCATCGGCGTCGAATTGCTCCAGCGCCTCGCGGCCACGGTGGCGGATTTCCCGCGCGAGCGCCTGCTGCAGCTCGAGCATCTCATTCTCTCGCACCACGGCAAGCCGGAGTACGGCACGGTGAAAACGCCGGCCTTCGCCGAAGCCGCGGTGCTGCACCATCTCGACAACATCGACGCCAAGGTCTTCGGCTTTCTCTCCGCCGAGGAAAGCGCCGGCCAGGGCCGCTGGACCGACCGCAAGTGGTTTTTGGAAACGGCGGTCTACCGTCTGACGCGCGCCGGCGAAACGGGTTACCGCTTTACGCTGCCGTCGGGCGAATCCGCGGCGCCGGCCGAGAAAAAACGCAAGACCAAAACCACCGAACTCCCCCTCTTCCCCAAGAAGTGATGCGCGCCGCCGTTTTCGATGTGGATCGCACGCTGCTCGACGGCATGAGCGGCTACCTTTTCGCCACGCACCTGTGGCGCACCGGCGCGATGCCGCTGGCCGGGCGTCTGCGCACCGTGCGCGCGATGGCGCTCTACCGCCTCGGCCTCGCGCACGAGTTGATCATCGTCGAAGCCGGCGTGACCTGCTACGCCGGACTGACCGCCGCGCGCGTCGACGAGTTGGCCGACCGGGCCGTGCGCGAGGTCATGCAACAGCGGTTGTACGTCGAAGCGATCCGCGCGGTGCGGGAACGCCTCGCGGCCGGCGACNNGTGTTCATCGCGCGGGCGCTGGTCCGGCTGCTCGGCGCGCACGAGGGCATCGGCACCGACTCCGAACGCGACGGCGAGCGCCTGCTCCCCAAGATGAAGTGGCCGCCGTGCGCGAAGGAAGGCAAACGCGAATTGGTGCGGCAGTGGCTCGAGCGCGAAGGCATCGACCCGGTCGACGCCACGCTTTACACCGAC
>PMZC01000183.1 GCA_003170555.1 Deltaproteobacteria bacterium | reverse complement strand
TCGAGCCGAACCCGGACGGCGGCTACGTGTTCGAAGACCGCACCAAGGGCGGCTCGATTCCGCAGGAGTTCATCCCCTCGATCAATCGCGGCATTCAGGAGGCGATGGACAAGGGCCTGGGCTGGCCGGTGGTCGACGTGCGCGTGGTGCTCGAAGACGGGAATTACCACGCGGTCGATTCGTCCGACTTCGCCTTCCGCAGCGCGGGCCATATGGGCTTCAAGGAGGCGTACGCCAATGCCGGCCCGGTGCTGCTCGAACCGATCATGAAGATCGAAGTCGCCACGCCCGACGATTACATCGGCGAGATCGCCGGCGACCTGGCGCGACGCCGCGGACGCATCAACAGCATGCGCCGCTACCGCAAAGGCTCGCAGAAGCTGGCCGGCGCCGTGCCGCTGGCCGAGATGTTCGGCTACGCCACCACGCTGCGTTCGCTCTCCAGCGGCCGCGCCAACTACGCGATGGAATTGCTGCGCTACGCGCCCGTGCCCGCCGAGATCGAGAAGAAGATTCGCGAGGAAGCGGCGAAGGGGAAGTAGGGGCTTGGGGCGTGAGGCTATATGCGCCCACCGCCGACGCGACGAGGCTGTCATTCCGACCGAGCCGCGAGTGCATCCGAGGGGCGAGCGGAGGAATCCCTCCCTTGGCAATGCGCCCATCCTTTTCCGCGGCGGCAGACAAAGGAAGAACTACAATCTGAAGAGAGGGCTCCCTCCACTACGCTTCCGCGCTCCGCTTCACTTCGTTTCGCTCCGCGCGTCCGCGGAGCCTGCCCTGAGTCCTTCGACTTCGCTCAGGGTAAACTCCGTCGAAGGGGTCGGGATGACAGTCAAAGATAGCCGTTCGCGTTAAAGTTAACGCCCATGACCCGACGCCCGGAACCCGGGACCCGAGACCCGGCGCCCGGCTCCCACACATCTTGACGCCCCGACCTCCCGCGCCGTATGGTCGAATCCGCGCGAGCGTGGCGGAATTGGCAGACGCGCTGGACTTAGGATCCAGTGGTTAATAACCATGTGGGTTCAAATCCCTCCGCTCGCAAATCGCTGTGGCGATCGAGCGATGGGCTCTTTCACTTGCGAACCGGGGAGGTAACCAATGAAAAGAGCGATATTTCTTGCGTTGGCGCTGATGCTGTCCGGTGCGTGGGGATTGGTCGCGTGCTCATCCGACAGCGGCGGCGGCGGTGACGACGACCACGCGGCTGACGACGACGCCGTTGATGATGATGCCGTCGATGACGACGCGGCGGATGACGATTCCGTCGACGATGACACGGTGGACGACGATTCCGTCGACGACGACACGGTGGTGAGCATCGACTTCGAGGATTACGACCTCGGCGCGCTGCCGGCCCCGTGGACCACCAACATGATCAATTCCACGGTCCAGGTCGTCCCAGTTTCGGGCAAAACGGTGACCGGCAAAGCGTTGGGCATTCACGGCGGAACCGCCGTCGGAGACACCGGCGAGGCCGACTACCCCTTCGCCGCGCCGCTCGAGAATAGCATCTCGCTGTCGTTCGATCTTTTCCTTTTTCCAGGCGCGTATTTCACCAACGCCATCAACGCCGCGTCATCGAGCGTGACCTTTATCGCCAACGATGCGATGACCGAGATGCTTCACGCTCAGGATTGGAGCGGCGGACGCTCACCCTCGGTCGATTGCGGCGTGCTGCTGGCCGCCACCAGCGTGAACATCACGGTGGACGTCAACTACGCGGCGGGCACGTACTCGGTTCTGATTGACGGCGCGATCACGGCCTGCACCGACCTCGGAACCGGATCCGGCCCCAGCGTTCCGATCGTCCAGCTTTCGTTCGCGGACAGCGGGCAAGACGGCGAGGGCGGAGACATGATGTTCGATAACATCGTGGTCGCGTATCTGGCCGAATAGCCGCTGAGGGCGGGCGCCTCGGTCCGCCCCGAACAAGTTCAAGGGCGCCGCGTCGCTCCGTCGTGATGACTCCGCAATCCGCAATCAGGACTCCGCACTCAACTTGACACTCCCCAGGCCCGGCGCTACCGTTCGCGCGCGAAAAACGCCCGTCGGAGGGTATTTTGTACGACCCGACCCACTGGCCGACCGTCGGCCCGCTCTTCCAAGCGCTCAACAAGGTGATGGCGCGCAGCGGCGTCATTCACGGCCCGGTGACCATCCCGCTCGTCGCCGTGCTGGCGCTGCTGTTTGTCTGGATTCTGATCCGCCTCATTCGCCGCCGTCGCGCGGGCGAAGTCGCGCCGGGCGAAGTCGCGGCCGCGGCGCCGGAAGCGATCGAGCCGGAAGCGGAGGAAGAAGAACTCCCCGAGGAGGAACGCGGAGAACTCACCGACGAGGAAATTGAAGCCGAGTTGGCCGGCGAGTTGGGCGAAGAAGCGGCTGAGCCCGAAGAGGCGGAGCTCGTAGAAGTCGCCGCGCCCGTCGCGCCGCCGATCGAGGAAGCGCCGCCGGAGCCGAAGCTCAGCTTGTTCGCGCGGCTACGTCGCGGATTATCAAAGACGGCCGGCGGGCTGGTCGGGCGCATCGACAATTTGGTGCGCGGCCGTCGCGTGGATCGCGACCTGATGGCCGAGCTCGAGGAAATTTTGTTCACCGCCGACCTCGGCCCGGCTGCCGCCGAGAAGCTGCTCACCGCCGTGCAGGATCGCGTGCGCGAAGAGAAGATCGAGGAGGCCGAGCGCATCCGCGCCATTCTGAAGGATGAAATCCGCGCGATCCTGAAGCCGCACGAAGCCGCGCTGCAGGTGTCGGCGGACCGGCCTTATGTGATCATGGTCGTCGGCGTCAACGGCGTGGGCAAGACGACGACGATCGGTAAAATCGCCAGCAAGCTCGCCAAGGAAGGGCATTCGGTCATCTTCGGCGCGGCGGACACCTTCCGCGCGGCGGCCGACGAGCAACTGACGATCTGGGCCGAGCGCGTGGGCGCCGACATCGTCCGGCAGAAGAGCGGGGCCGATCCGTCGGCCGTGGCTTACGACGCGGTGCAGGCGGCGGTGAATCGCGGCGTGGACATCGTCATCATCGACACGGCGGGCCGGCTGCACACCAAGCACAACCTCATGGAGGAGTTGAAGAAGGTCAAGCGCGTGATGGGCAAGGTCCGGCCGTCCGCGCCGCACGAGATCCTGCTGGTCCTCGACGCCAACACCGGCCAGAACGCGATCGCGCAGGCCCAGTCGTTCCATGAAGCGCTCGGCCTGACCGGTTTGATTTTGACCAAACTCGACGGCACGGCGAAGGGCGGCTGTATCGTGGGCATTTGCGACGAACTGGCGACGCCGATCCGCTTCATCGGCATCGGCGAGAAGCTGGACGACCTGCGCCCGTTCAACGCCGACGATTTTGTCGAGGCCCTGTTCGCCGACGAAGGAGACTAGGCGATGACCGGCCTGGGCAAGGATTATCGCAAGGGCGATCCGTTGCGCGGCGCGGCGACGCTGCTGCTCTCGCTCGAACTGCTGGGCCGCGCCGACGCGACGATGCGCGACCTGGTGCACGGCGCGTTCATTGACCTGGGCGTCAGCGAAACCGACGCGCGCGCTTACCTGAAAGAGCATCGCGCCGAACTGCTCGAACTATTTCGCAAACACAAAGTGTAACCGGCTTCGAAGATTGAACGGGCGGACCCCGGATTGAAATCCGGGGCTATTGTCTTTCGCCCCCGGTGGGGCGGCGCAGCACTGGCAAGCTACGTCGGACTTCGCGTGCCAGCGCCACCCACCGCGCGCCGGCTTCAGTGTGCCATAGTTTTGAGCCGTCAGGATCAAAGCTGTGGGCTCGTTTTCACACCGACACAGCCTTGGCTTTGCGCGAAGCTGCCGCGCAGCCAAGACTGTGGCGCACGGCGCCGCGACGATGGGTATGTGGCGAGCGAGAGTCATTAGCCCAGTGTTTCAACACTGGGACCAACCCCGGATTGAAATCCGGGGCTATTGTCTATCGTCTGCTACGAGAACAGCGCCTTCACCGCCAGCGCCAGCAGCACGACGCCGCCCACGCGTTCGGCCCAGACGCCGAGCAGGCGGCGCAGCAGCCGGCTGTTGAGCATGGCGAGCCAGGTGATCAGGCCGGTGACCAGGCCGATGATGAGGCAGGCCGTGAGCAGCGGCGCGTGCAGCATCGCCAGGCTGATCCCGGCGAGGAAGGCGTCGATCGACACGGCCACGCTGAGCCCGATCAGCGACCAGCCGCGCGTGGGGTCGACATCGTCGCGGCACTCGGCGGGCCGGCGCGATTCCCACAGCATCTTCGCGCCGATCGCCGCGAGCAGCACGGCCGCCACGTACGGCGCATAAGTCGACACCACCCGTTGCAGCAGCGAGCCCGCGAGCGCGCCGAGCGCGGGCATCAACGCCTGGAACAAACCGAAATGCCAACTCAGGCGGAAAATCTGCCGCGGCCGGCAATGCACCAGGCCGATCGACGCGCCGACGCCGAACGCGTCCGCCGCCAACGCGAGGGCCAGAATTAGAATTGCGCCGAGGCCCAAGGCTTCTCCCGAGGGAAAATGAAAAGTGAAAAATGAAAAATGAAAAATTGCTGCACGGTCATGCTACCGATGGTCGTTTCGTGGCTCAATCATGTTTGTGTTTTTTGACCACGCGCGCTTCGCCTTTGCGTGCAGTCACGTTTTCGTAGACGCCCTGGTCGCGGCGCACGAGTTTGGTGAAGCCGAGGTCGCGCAGTTCGCTGTCGCCTTTGACCGAGGCGATGGACGGGCGCGAAATCAGCCGGCGCACGGCCTGCCCGCAGCTTGGGCAACGTTCGAGCGCCGCGTCGCGCATCGACTGCCGCTGCTCGAAGACCTTGCCGAGCGCGCAGCCGTCACCGTCGTGTTCGTATTCATAGATCGGCACGGCGGGTCGCCATCCTCCGTTCGCCCCGTCGGGGGTTCGTCTCCCAGCGTCAAAACGCTGGGCTATTTTCTGTCGCCCGCGGCGCGGGCGTCGTCGAATCGCCCCGTCGGGGGCGAGAGTCAATAGCCCCGGATTTTAATCCGGGGTTCGTCGATGATCCCGGATTTTAATCCGGGGTCTGTCCCCTCTGCAGCGTCGCGCTGGCCGCGTCGGCGGGGACCAGGCTCAGGTGCACGCGCCGCCGTTCGCGCAACACCGTGAGCTGCGCGGGGCGTCCGACGATCAGCAGCCTTAGCGTGCGCGTCGCGGCGGGGGCGTCGTAAACGGGCCGGCCGTTGATCTCGAGCAGCACGTCGCCCGCGCGCAGACCGGCGTCGAGCGCCGGGCTGGGCGAACTCACGCCGGTGACCAGCGCGCCGCCGTTCACGCCCTGACCCGCGGCGAAATCGGGCGCCGGGTCGCTGACCTTCGCGCCGACGTACGCCGGCCGCACGCCGCCGGTGCGCACCAGATGCGGCAGCACCTCGCGCAGCAGATTCGACGGCACGGCGAAGCCGATCGCCTGTCCGCCCTCGACGATCGCCGTATTCACGCCGACCACCGCGCCGTTCAGATCGAGCAGCGGCCCGCCCGAATTGCCCGGGTTGATCTGCGCGCTGGTCTGCAGGAAATCTTCGTACAGGCCCTGGCCGCCCTCGTGCAGGCGGCGGTGCTTGGCGCTGATCAGGCCGTTGGTCAGCGAATGGTCGAGGCCGAACGGATTGCCGATGGCCACGACCATTTCGCCCACGCGCACCGCGTCGGAATCGGCCAGCAGCAGGTACGGGGTCGCCTGAACTTCCTCGACCTTGAGCAGCGCCAAATCGCTCGTCGCGTCGAAGCCGATCAGCCGCGCCGTCTTCACCTGGTTTTCGCGCCAGTAGAAAATCTTGATCTCATCCGCGCCGGCCACGACGT
>PMZC01000332.1 GCA_003170555.1 Deltaproteobacteria bacterium | reverse complement strand
GCCGAGGGCCAGCAGCCACGTCGCGCCGCAGGTCAGGATCACGGCGTCGCCCAGGCTCATCACCAACACCGCTTTTAATAATGATGCGCGTCGTCCGCCGAGCAAACGGCCGACGAGGATCGCGGCGAACATGAAGCCGGCGAGATAGCCGCCCGTCGGACCGGCGATGATCGCCAAGCCGGCCGCGCCGCCCGCGAAGATCGGAGCGCCGACCGCGCCGAGGCCGAGGTAAAGCCCTTGGGACGCCGCGCCGCGCCGGACGCCCGCCAACGCGCCGCCCAGCAACACGACCAGCGTTTGAAACGTGACCGGGACCGGCGTGAAAGGCAGCCAGGCGCGAAGGAACGCGGCAGCGGCCATCAGCGTCGTCACCCCGAGCACGATTAGCACGTCGGTCGCGATGGCCGGCAGCGTCCAGGGGCGGGTCGCCGTTTGGTTGGTCGTGTGCGCCATGGTCTTCCTCGATGAGATGATGATGAACCAAGCTATGAGGCGAGGGTCGCGATGTCAACTGCTTTGACATTCCGCCGGGTTTCCACTATATAGGTTCCGCCTTCCGCAGCGACACAACCGGAAGGACACCAGATCGTTTTTGCGCACCGGAACTGAGGCCTCGTGGACGACACGATCACCATTCAGCGGCACATCGCCAAGATTCAGGAACATCATCCGGAAGCCAGCGGCGAACTATCGGGTCTGCTGAACGCCATCGCCTTCGCGGGCAAGTTGATTCAGCGCGAAGTGCGCAAGGCCGGCCTGGTGGATATTCTCGGCTTGACCGGCCGCATCAATGTGCAGGGCGAAGAGGTGCAGAAGCTCGATATGTACGCGCACCACATTCTCGTGCGCACCATCGGCCAGTCGGGCTATATCTGCGTGATGGCTTCCGAAGAAGAGCAGGATGTCATCCACCTGCCGGAAGGCGAGAAGATCGGCCATTACGCCATCGCTTTCGATCCGCTCGACGGCTCGTCCAACATCGACGCCAACGTCTCCATCGGCAGCGTGTTCTCGATTTTTCGCCGCCGCACGCCGTTCGGACCGGGCTCGGTCGACGATTTGCTGCGGCCCGGACGCGAGCAGGTGGCCGCCGGGTACATTCTGTACGGCAGTTCGACGATGATGGTCTTCTCCTCGGGCGACGGCGTGCACGGGTTCACCTACGACCCTTCGGCCGGCGAGTTTCTGTTGTCGCACCCGTACATCAAGATTCCGCCGCGCGGAAATTATTACAGCGTCAACGAGGGCAATCACGCCACGTGGCCGGAAGGATCGAAGCGGTTTGTCGATTATCTCAAGGAATCGGACGGGCCGGAAAAAAAGCCGTACAGCCTGCGCTACATCGGTTCGCTGGTCGCCGATTTCCACCGCACGCTGGTGTACGGCGGCGTTTTTCTGTATCCGCCGGACGAGGCGAGGCCCGAGGGCAAGCTGCGGTTGGTCTACGAAGCGGCGCCCTTGGCGTACCTGGTCGAGCAGGCCGGCGGCGCGGCGAGCAACGGCTGCGGACCGATTCGACACATCGTGCCCAGCAGCCTGCATGCGCGCACGCCGCTGTATATCGGTTCGCCGCACGAGGTGAAATTGCTGGAGTCGTACGTGGCGAAATATGAAGGAGCGCGCGCGACATAATTGGGAGCAGAACCGAAGCCGGGGGTGAAAGAAAAACGTGACCGAACGAAAAAAGGCATTTCAATTCTTGACAGGTCCCCCTAAAGCAAGTAAAAAGGCGCGAATAATCGTCCGCTATCATTATTTCGAAAGGAAAGGGTCGATGAAGCGAAGAGCTTTACTTTCTGGCTGCCTCTTCGTCTTTGTCCTGGCTCTTGGTCTGCCGACACTGGTGTTGGCGGAGCAGAGCGGCGACGACGGAGGTAATCCGAATCCTTGGGGTGATGCGTCCATTCATCACCGGTTGAATGTGGGGTGGGAGTATCCATCCGACTTTGTGGCGCGTCCCCTCGTATATTCCAAGCGCGTAACGGAATTCGGTTTTTCTTACGACTACCGTTACGTGCACAACTATTGGGATAGCGACGGCAACTTGGTTGAAGGCGGCTTCAAGACGAAGAAGCAGACCTACAACCTGTTTTTCGGGATGGGCCTGTCGGACAACTGGTCGGTCTCGTTTAACTGGCCGTTCGTCTACAAAAAGACGATCATCTATCCCGGCGGCAACAACTACCGGCTGGGGCGCACCAACACCTACGGGGCGCTGCTGGAAGACGCGGTGGTGGACTACTTCGACCACCACGACGCGTGGAAGCTGTGGGAAGCCCAGTTGCCGCAGTTGGGCGACGTGGTCATGTGGACGGGGTATCAGTTCTTCCACCGCCTCGACCCGACCACCAGCTTCATCGGCGAGTTCCGGATCAAGTTCCCGACCGGCAACGACAACCCGCGCCGGACGGGCCACATCCGCAACTACGTCACCGACGGCAATACCGACTGGTATACCGGCCTGGCGATCAAGCAGCAGGCGTGGAAGTTCAGCTTCGCCCTGCATGCCGGTTACAACTACCGCATGCCGGCCGACACCAAGTACTCGCCGGGCAAGATCGATCTGGGCGACGAAGTGCAGGGCAACTTCCAACTCGCCTTCCAGATGCCCGGGCTGAAACCGTTGTGGGACACCTTCGCCATCATCGGCGACGCCGATTACATAACCCGCGTGATGAAGACGACGGTCATCGACAACCTCGGCGCCAAGCAGACGCTGGACGACGTGCCCGGCTCGTCGTTGTACGTGCGGCCGAAGATCTCCTTCACGCTCGGCGACGGCGACCTCTGGATCGGCATGAACATTCCCATCATGGGACAAAATTCGTTCCTGGTTTATTCGCGATCACTATTCCTCCCTCCCATCGAGCTTGAATCCTACGATGGAGTAGGCATCACCTACTCTATCGGGATCACCAAGCGGTGGCAGTAGAGAAGGGAGGTGGCAGAATGAACCGGATCACTCGACTTGACAGACAGACGAGGAAAGCCATGTCGAAGCTTTCTCTGGCCCTGGTGATCTTCCTGGCTGCCGCGGCCTTGCTGGCGTTCACGCCGGCCAAGGCCCACGCGACGTTCCTGTTGTGGAACGAAGGCGTCAACCATCCGGAGATCGACTGGAAATACACCGAAACCGAACACTTCATCATCTACTGGTACCCCGAGGAGAAATTCACGGCTCGGGCCCTATTGAAGGTGGCCGAGGACATCTACGAGCACGACTCGAGGGTTTGGAACTTCGAGTTGAAAAGAAAAATCAACGTCGTCATCCTGGACACGGAAGACAACGCCAACGGCTTTGCGGCTTACAACTTCAACTGGGTCACGATTTGGGCCAGTCACCTGTATGACTTCGATCGCGGCCGCACCGACTGGATCGCGGACGTGTTCAGCCACGAGTTGGGCCACATCGTTTCGTTGAACGCCGGCGCCTGGTCCCGCGAGAACCTGCTGGGCATCATCGTCGGCGGCGCGAAAGCCAGCCGCAAGTACAACTTCGATATGGGCCTCGGCGTTTTCTACGGCTCCGACAATCTGCCGACCTGGTTGGTCGAGGGCGCTTCGCAGTTCTCCTCGCTGACCATGGGCGCCGACCTGTACGACACCCATCGTGAAATGCTCGTCCGCGGCGCGGTCATCGACGATAACCTGCTGACCATGGACGAGATGGACATCATCTACGACAAGAACAGCCTCCAGGCCGAAATGGTTTACAACCAGGGCATGTCGATGAACTCCTGGATGGCGGAAACCTGGGGTCTGGACGCGCCGGGCCGCATCTGGCACGAAACCGGCTCGGGCATCTATCCGACCTACCATCGCACGCTGACCAACGAGTTGGGCGTCGATCGCGAGCAACTCTACAATCAGTGGAAAGCGTACGTCACCGCCAAGTACAACAAGCAGATCAAAGAAGCGATGGCGGTTTCCGGCGGTCAGGAAGTGCGCGGCGATTGGCTGCAGCTCTTCGAGACCGATCCGCAGACGCCGGAAGCTGAGATGAGCAAAAACGACCGGTGGTTCATCGGCATCACCAATGCCTATCCCCGGTACAGCCCCGACGGCAAATACATCAGCTTGCTGTCGTCGCACGGTGCAATGCAGCGCCGCGGCGCCACGTTGTACCTCAAAAAGACCAAGCCGGATCCCAACGTGCTGAACGACACGAAAATCAAGAAGGCGTTCAAGCTCGGTTGGTCGCCGCAGGGCTACGCTTGGAGTCACGACGGCAAAAAGATCGTCTATTCGAAAACGGACACGGATCCGTGGTACGGCTACGAATACGCCGACCTGTACGTGTACGACATCGAAAAGGACAAGAGCGACCAGATCACCTGGAAGCTGCGGGCGATGGAGCCGGATTGGTCGCCGGACGGCACCAAGATCGCGTTCATCGTCAACTACGATGGTCAGCGGAAGCTGGCCGTCATGCGCTATCCGAAAATCAACGGCTACTACCTGCTGATTGACTACAACGACGAAACGCAGATCGGCCACCCGGCGTGGAGCCCGGACGGCACGAAGCTCGCGTTCCTCATGTGGCGCAAGAAGCAGCAGAACATCTGGGTGATCAACGCCGACGGTTCGAACCTGCGGCCGGTCACCTACGACAGCCACGAAAACCGCGACCCGGCCTGGTTGAACAACGACACCTTGGTCTTCTCCACTGACCGGACCGGCATCTTTAACCTCTTCAGCGTCGGCATCAACACGCATAAGATGACGCAGATCACCAACGTGAAAACCGGCGCCTTCCAGCCGTGGCCGAACGCGGACAGCAGCAGCATCACCTATAGCTACTTCACCAGCTACGGCTACCGGGCCTACGAGATCAAAAAGGACAAGTGGCTGAATAAGCCGGTGGAGGACTTCGAGTTCAACGTCACCGACGATGAGGTGCGGGCCAACCTGACCTCAGTCGAACCGCTGCCGGAAATTCAGGGCCTGGATTACCGCGTCTATGACGGCTTCGCGGGCCTCTTCCCGATCATGTACGAACATGCGGGAACCTGGGTCTGGATTCCGATCGTCAACTACGACGATTCGCGGTTGCAGGTCGGGGCGCAGTTCTTGATGGTCGACGCCGTTGAGCGCAACATGGTGCAAGGTTACGTGGCGATCGGCGAGGAAAGCCGGTACTCCGTCTGGTACGAAAACTACATGACGCCGGTGACCATCTACTTCTCGATGCACCGCCTCTTCCCGACCTATTCGAGCGACTTCCAGTTCTTCAACTTCAACATCAAGGCGCAGTTCGACGCGAACTTCTACTTCTTCGGCGTCCGCTACATGCTGTTCAACGAGAACAACATGTCGCTGGAATATTTCTATCAGGACATCCGCGTCGAGCAGCCCTCCATGCGTTCGCGGCAGATCACCGGCCGCGCGCTCAGCCTGGCGTGGGAACGCGATACCGTGAACCGCTACGCGGTCGACGGCGACGTCAACCCGCGCGACGGTACGTACTTCCGGTGGCAGCTGACCTACGCCAACCCGCGGATGCACGAGCCGTTCACCGGCGTCCCGATGGGCTCCGACCTCGCCGACTTCTACTCCGATCCGGCGGTGATCACCGAGGCGGAAGCGCGGCAATATCCCGACAACAATTACTTGCTGCCCGACTACGGCTACTGGCAGACGATGCTCACCTGGCGCAAGTACATGCCGTTCCCGTTCTGGGATCTCACGCCGCTGAATGATTCCATCGGCGGTTTCGACTGGAGCAAGCTGAACTTCGAACGTTGGCGGCGGCAGAACAACAGCCTGATCCTCAAGTTCATGGGCGGCTTCACCCACTCGACCGTGCCCGAAGGCTACGGCTGGGGCAACAGCTACGGCCGCGTCAACTTCTATGATCGCTTCCATGGCGGCGGCATGTACGTGAGCGCGCTCGGGGCGTTCTCGGACAACGGCGCCTTCCTGGGTTACGACGACTACAGTCTCGAAGGCGAAACGATGGCCATCGCGGGCTTCGACTACCGCTTCCCGATTCTGCGGGAAATCAACGTCGCCCNNATGTCCTTCTTCGGCGACGCGGGCAACTTGTGGTCGCACGTGGAACACCGTCGCGATATGTGGAACCTCAACAAGGTCTTCGACAAGAACTACGACGGCCACTTCAACGCGCGCGACGATCTGCTCACCGACCTCGGCGTCGAATTCCGGATGAGTATGTACCTGTTCAACAACTCGTGGGACAGCTTCGTGAAAATCGCGCACGGCTTCCAGGACCCGGACAATAAAAAACCGCCGTTGGGTGTTCCGCTGCGGTTCTATATCGGTCTAGGCACCGGATTCGACGATCGATGAGCCGGGAAAGGAAGCGAGCAATGAAGGAGAACAGAGGAATGAAAACGAAAGGCACGGTGATTCTCTTCACCTTGGCTTTCCTGCTGGGCGCCAGCCTGTTCATCGCCGGTTGCGAGCTGAAAGGCAAAGACGAAGGCGCGCAGCTTCCGACCCGCGGTTACGGCACGTTTAAAATGCACATCGAAGACCTCGGTCCGGTCCGGGAAGTGAACGAAGCAGGTCAGTTCACGGGCCGACGGGGCTTCAACTTCGACGCCGACGAGGATGGCGTCGCCGAAAACTTCTATCAGATCGACAAACCGACGGGCGGCATCGTGGCCCTGTCGTTCGATCAGGTCACCGGGGAGGCCAACGGCGGCCTCCCGGTCGCGATGCAACTCTTCCGGGCGGGCCAGCAGGATTACGAAATTCCGCTGCAAAGCCTGACCAGTTGGATCAAGATCGACCAGGCGCTCGGCTACCGGCGTGCGCAGTACGTCGACCAGCCGGACATCCTGGTGTACGAAGATCGGATCGCCGACAAGCAGCTCGAAGCGCCGATGACCGGCGCCCGCAAGACCTTCGAAATGCAGTTGGCGTCGCGGGGCGTGGTTAACCCCACGGCATCGGGAACGAGCTCGCTGGGCGGCGGCGATCCGTTGGACGACGACAATGCGTCGGACGGAAAAGACAATTCGCCGGCCGCACTGGGCGACGTCGACGCTCACTGCCGCGATTACGGCACGCTCTGTGACTTCGAAAAAAGTTGCGGCATCTTCGCTTCCGGCTGGAAGCCGACCGACTGCGAACAGAAGTTCTTTTCGCTGGCGGCCGATGCGCATACCGCGCACTACTTCAGTTGCGTCCGGGCCTGCCAAGGCGGCGGCTGCCAGGCGTTCCCCGCGTGCCAGAAGACCTGTCTGAACGACAATCTGCCCGACGTGTACGGTTGCCCCGGCCAGAACGGCCCCGAAATCACCGACCTGATCTACGTCGTCAAACGCGGCGGTCAAGTCTTCCGCGTGGACAAAGGTTTCTCGGTGCAGGACGGCGATCAGTTGGCGATCTTCGCACAGTACATCGACACGGAAAGCGATTTCGGCGGCGGCCAGTTGGTGGTCGCGTTCAACGGACACGAAACGACGCTGCCGGCGTTCAGCCACATGGGGCGGACGAGCTTCGACGACAAGTTGTACATCGGCTTTACGGTGAGCACGCCGTTGGCCTCGGGCACTTACGATTTCACCATGCACCTGGTTGACGGCGGCTGCGGCAACGTCGGACATGACGTGACCGGCAGTTTCCGGTCCGGCGGCCAGCAAAAAAGCGTCTCGGGCCAGCTCGACGCTTCCATGCCGTTCGAGATGTTCGAGGTCTACGACACCGTCCTGGACAAGTTCAATCTGGGGCAGGGCTTCATCGACGTGCTGTCGATTCAGCTCGTCCCGAACTCGAACTTCCTGTACGAACTGATGCAGTTCGACGTGGCGATCGTTCAGGCGTACATCTGGACGTTCACCAATATGGACACCTTCGCCGGGTTGACGTGGCAGGCCATCAACCAGTCGATCTTCACGACGACGCATGACATCCA
This sequence comes from Deltaproteobacteria bacterium, assembly GCA_003170555.1. Lineage (GTDB taxonomy): Bacteria > Lernaellota > Lernaellaia > Lernaellales > Lernaellaceae > FEN-1099. The sequence goes on along the minus strand of PMZC01000332.1, from coordinate 6,486 downwards.
CGGCTCGAAGTTCGACGAATCGGACGACACCGAGGCGATGGCGTTCTACATCGACCAGCCGATGAGCTCCGGTTTGTTCACCTTCTACGGCGACGAGGGCTGGAACATCTACCCGATCGCGCCGTACGGCAACACCAATACGACGCAGCCGTTCATGCGCGGCGATTTCGCCAGCACGCGGATCAAGATTCCGTTCCATCCGATTTCCCAGGTCAGCCTGCAGTACACCGGTTGCGCCGACACCTGCGACTACTGGGTTAACTACATCTACGACACCGGGCACAAAACCGTGCCGGGTTTCGCCACGAGAGACGAAGCCATCGCGGCTTGCCAGGGCAACAGCGCCGACGGCTTCTGGCGCGGCCTGTTCACCTGCTACAAGAAAGCAGCGGCCACGATCAACGGCTGCATCAGCCTCGATTCCTGCCTCTCGGCGTTGCCGAATCCGGGCAGTTCGGGCAAGCTCTGCGACCACGCGCAAGATGTTCCGCTCAACGTCCGCGTAAAGGTCGATCCGGCTTACGTTGGCAGCGACACGTATGGTCCCTTGATCGCCAACGCGAACGGCCGGCTGAAGGTCGGCGCCATCGCGCAAAACGCGACCTCGGGGACGTGGATGGCGCTGCCGGGCACGTACCAAGACTTCGTTTACGGCAAAACCGATTACGCCTTGAGTCTGGCGTATATGCCGTTGGTGCCGAACGACTTCATGCAGATCGCCAACATCAACGGCGTACAGCAGAGCCAGATGTATATCGCCATCTTCGATCTCGACGCGCACACGGGCAACGCGACGCCATACGGCGAGGGCTTGTATCCCAAGAACGACGTGGTGACGCAGGGCGATTGGTTCTACCTGCTGGTCTACTCCTACAACTGGACCGATCCCGAGCAGGAAGGCTGGACGCTGGGCTTCGTTTCCGGCAGCACGATTTATGGTTGGGCCAATCCGTACGAGACGATCGTCGACCTGACTTTCGGCGATCTTCGCGTGACGGGCACCACGATTCTCCAGCCGTAAATCCGACAAGCTAAAGTCTAGTGGGGCGGCTTCGGCCGCCCCTTTTTTTTACGCGCCGGCGTCGATACGATGGGCCATGAACGCGCCAGACAGCCACGCGGCGAGACGATCGTATTTCCTCTATGGGTCGATGGGCGCCTATGCGCTGATCGCGCAGTCGCTGCTGTTGCGCCAGTTTCTCGTGGTGATGCACGGCAACGAAATCGCGGTGGGGCTGTTCTTCGTTTGGTGGTTTTGCGGCATCGGCATCGGCGCGGAAAGCGCGGGCCGCGTGGTCGGTCGCTTACGCCGCACGGAGGCGACCGCCGCGATCGGGCTGGCGTTCGGCGCGATCTTGCCCGTCGCGATGCTGATCGCGATGAAGACGTCCTTCGCCGCGTCGGGCGAAGCCGCGGGCGTGGCGCCGGGCTGGAGCCGTATTTTTCTGTTCGGCGCTTTCGCCTCGCCGGTCGGATTCTGGGTCGGCGCGGCGTTTCCGTTTTTCGCCGCGCGGGCAGTCGGCGGAGCGGAAACCGTCGGCCGGCTGTTCGTTTGGGAAGCGCTGGGCGGGTTGCTCGGCGGCCTGCTGTTCACCTTCGTTCTCGCCCCGTATGTCTCGCCGTTCGGCGCGGCGATCACCGCCGCCGCGGTCTTGCTGGGCGGCGCGCTCGAATATCAACGCGTCCGTTGGTTCCGCGTCGCCGCCTCCGCCGCGATCATCGTTTTGCTGGCGGGATTGGCGCTCGCGGTCGACCAACGAATCGAACAGTCGCTGGAACGCATCCGCTTCGGCGGCCTGAGCGCCGGCGCCCGGTTCCTGTTTTCGTTGCAGACCCGATACCAGAATGTCACTTTCGCCGAGGCGGGCGGGCAGACGCAGATCTACAGCAACGGCGGTTACGAAGACAGTTTCCCCGACCCGTATGTCTATCAGCAGGAAGCGGCGCTGCTCTTGGCGCAGCAAACGCAGCCGCGACGGGTGGTGCTGCTGGGCGGCGGACTCACCGGCCTGGCGAGCGCGATGCTGGCCAGCCCGCGCGTGCGGCGGCTCGATGTNNCGATGTCGTGCACCTCGACGACGTGATGGCCCGGCGGATTTGGGCGCTGCTTCCGCCCGACGAAAGAAAGCGGCTGAGCGATCCGCGCGTGCAATTGCATTTCGTTGACGTCCGGCGTTTCGCGAAGGAAACGGCCGGCGGTTACGACCTGGCCGTGGTGGCGGCGCCGGACCCTTCGACCGCGCTGATCAACCGCCTCTACACGCTCGAGTTCTTCCGCGAGGTGCGTCGCCTGCTCGGGCCGGGCGGGGTGCTGGCGCTGTCGCTCACCGGCGCGGAAAACGTGATGGGCGAGGAGGTGGGGCCGTATCTGACCTCGATCTACAAAACGCTGCGCGCCGTTTTTCCGCGCGTGCTGGTGCTGCCGGGCGATCACGTGCATCTGTTCGCGACCGATGATGCCGCGCCGCGCGACAATTCGCCGGCCGCGATGAAGCAGCGCTACGCGAACAATTTTGACGGCGCGTCGCCGTTGCCGCCGGCGGTGATCGATCAATGGGTCATGCCCGAGCGGATCGAGCGCTTCCGGCGGATTCTCGACGCCGCGCCCAGCGAGCTGAACCGCGATTTGCATCCGGTTTCGTACCTGGCGTTTCTGCGGGTGTGGGACCAGTTCGCCGGCGGCGGCCTGGCGCGCGTGCTGCGCGNNCTGCTGCTCGTCGCGGCTTGCCTGCTCATCTTGCTGACGCCGATCCTCGGTCCGCGGGCCGGGGCGACCGGCCGCTACGCGCTGGCCAGCGTGGCGACCAGCGGCTTCGTCGGCATGACGGTGACCGTGCTGGCCGTGCTGACCTACCAGTCGCTGTTCGGGCAGATGTACGAGAAAGTCGCCTTGCTCGTCGCCGGCTACATGGCGGGCCTCGCCTTGGGCGGCTGGTGGACGACCCGCCGCCTGCCGCGCGTTCGCTCGCCCCGCCGGCTGTTGGTCCTCGGCGATGTCGCGCTCGCGGCGTGCGGCGGTCTGTTTCTCGCGTATTTGTCCGTAGCGCCCGGTCATGGCGGCATGGCGGCCCAGTGGCTGTTGCTCGCGCTGGTGGCGTTGTCGGGCGGATGCGCCGGCGTCGCGTTTCCGGCCGCGGCGTCTATCTTGGCCGCTCGGGGTGTGGACCTGGGGCGCCGCGCCGGCCGGGTGGACGCCGTCGATCACTTCGCCGCGCTCGCGGGGTCGCTGGCCGTGGGCGTCGTGCTGCTCCCCGTGCTCGGCCTGCCCGCCGTGTGCCTCGTCTGGATCGCGATCAAACTGGCGTGTGCGGTCAGCGCATTCGTCTTTTTTCGTGAAAGTAGGGGCCAACACTGATGATATTATTATGGAAATATCTCTATTGACATCTTGGCCTCGGCGTAATATGAAAGATAATAGGTGGTTATCGAGAGGGTTCGGGTGGTAGTCATGTCTCTCGATAGAAGATTCTCCATGTATCGGCACGGGATTGGCCATTCCGGCGATATAATTAAGTATGGTGTCCCCAGAATTAGAATTCGGTTGATGAATTACGTGAAAAACAAGAAAATAATGTTGCTAACGTTGTTACTTTTTTTTTTCTACATCGGCTTTGGCGCAACAAGACGTAATCGAAGGCACGATCAGCCTCACTCCCGGCGGTCAGCGGAATTGGGTAATCACCGATCCGTTTCACGTTGTCAGCTTACTCAATCGAATCACGACGTTTGTTGACGATGGGAATACTTCGCCGAATCAGGAACGAATAGGGCAGTATAACGCAGACAGCACCAAACGGTGGGAGCTCAATATTGGTAACAGCATGTATGACGTATATTATCAAGATTCAGCCTCCGACGGTTTTGGAAACGTCTTTTATCTATTTTATTTAGGAACTTCTCCTTTGCAATATGTCGTGGGTGGTATCGACGCTAACGGCAAGGAAATCTGGTCGCAAGATTTCCCGGCCGATTCCTCTTCAATTGCTGCGGACACGGCTGGCGACCTCTATCTATTGTCCGAGCCTCATGATGCGACCGCCGTCGACCTCTCCGCGTATTCTTCGTCCGGCGCTGTTCGCTGGACGCGTTCTTTTTCCGGCGGTTACCCGAAAATGAGCGTGGAACAAGATGGGGATGTCGTTCTGGTCGGCGACATTCTGGACAATAACTGCAACGCCGTCCGGCTCGACAAAAACGGAAACGAATTGTGGCGGACCGCATTTAGTGTAGGCGAATTTGGAACCGGGTCCGACGTTTTTCTCGCCGGAGATGGCAGCAAAAGACTGGATATCGGATACAACGATTATCAAGATCAATTTTACCCCATCATACAAATTGATTCTGATGGTCACATACTCTGGCAAAATCAGGTTTCCGATAGAATGGACGGAATTTCCGCCTGCCAGGATGGCGGGGTGATCGCGTGTCGTTCTGAGCGAATCGACGATTCGACGATGCGTTTTCACACGATCAAATTTAGCTCGCAAGGAGACGAGGTTTTCGATTCAAATTTCGACACTCAAGCGGACGCTAACGACCCTTGGGGTGGCGCCTTCTTCGGTTACGCGGCGGATCGTTTCGGCAACACCTACGTGCGGGCCGTTACCTGTGTGAGTGCTGGTTTCGACCAATGTTTTCAGTATCAATCGACGGTCGTCAAATACGACGAATACGGAAACGAGGTATGGACTGTGGAAGTACGGTCTATTCCGGAAGGTCCGTCAGGCGATAGCCGTGAATTTTCAAACACGCTCGGCACACTCGCAACAAATAATTCGGCGCCGAGTTCGATTTTATCGTCAGAAGCGGTTTATTTCGTTAGTCCGATGGGAGCTTTCGCCCTAAGTCCCGACTTGAGACCTACGTTTGACTACGACGACGACTCCGCCGGTGACGACGACACAACTGTTGATGATGATTCCGACGACGATTCTTCCCATTCTTCCGGCGGCGACAATTCCGGCTGCGGGTGCTGAGCGTGTCGTAGAAATCCCGGCTTGCCCCTGGCCGTGCTGATGTTCGCCATCGGGTTCGCGGCGCTGCTTGTCGCACGTCGGAAAAAGTAGCCAAACAGATTTCGTATCCATCAGGTTCCGCTTTCCGCTTGCGCTGGGGCATGGTTTGTTGTATAGAAATCAGGCATTTTTTCAGGATGGGCGGTTAACTCAGCGGTAGAGTGCCATCCTCACACGGTGGAAGTCGCTGGTTCGAATCCAGTACCGCCCATCTTCCTCTTTTTTATTCCGCGTTGCGTTTCGTTTTTGTTTCCTTTATATAGGTTGAACAGTTAGGCTTTCGCGGAGGCGCCATGAGGCGTTGGCTCATTGTCCCACTGTTGTTGCTGGCCTTGGTGTGGGTGGCGGGATGCGGCACCGTGCGCACCAGGCCCACCGCGCCGGAAGACCAAACCGAGGAAGGGCAAACGACCCCGGCGCCCGGCCCGACAGTTCCGGGACAACCCCCCGCCGCGGTCGAACCCGTCACGCCCCGGCCGATTCTCCCGCCCATTCCGGAAATCGCCGCGACCGCCGCCCCGTGGACCGGCACGCCGGCGCAACTCTACGACGCGGCCCAGCAGATGTTCATCCACGGCGTCGAACTGACGCAAGCCGAGAAATTCGAAGAAGCGTTGGCGGTCTACCAGTCGATCATGCGCCTGATGCTGCGGCCGTTTAATCGCCAGGTCGACCCCGAAACGACCCGCAAGATCGATTCGTTGTACTACGAAGTCTGCCTCGCGCAAGTTCGCCTGGCGCGCCTGACCGGCCGGTTCGCCCCGGTTATCATCAAGCGGAAGCTGATCGGCATCGACTTCACGCCGGACGTCGAGCGCTGGATTCGCTATTACACGCTCAACGGCCGCGAAACCATGCAGCAGTACCTCTCCCGCTCGACGCGGTATCTGCCGATGATCCGCCAGATCCTCAAAGACGAGGCGCTGCCCGACGACCTGGCCTATCTGCCGCTGATCGAAAGCGGTTATTCGTCGTACGCTTACAGCCCGGCGGCCGCCGTCGGCATGTGGCAGTTCATTCGCGACACCGGCACGAAATACGGGTTGAAGATCAACGAGTGGGTCGACGAACGGCGCGACCCGACGAAATCGACGCGCGCGGCGGCGCACTTGTTGAAAGACCTGTATACCGAGTTCGGCGACTGGGCGCTCGCCCTGGCGGCGTACAACTGCGGCGAGGGGTGCGTCAGCGGCGCGATCGCGAACGCCGGACACCGCGACTATTGGCGGCTCAGCCTGCCGGCCGAAACGANNCGAGCTCAAGAAGTTCGCCGAGCTGGTCGACGTCAGCTACGAAGAGCTCAAGGCGATCAATCCGGAGATTCTCGGCTCGTATTCGCCGCCGGGGGTGGACGTCTACAAGCTCAACGTCCCTGCCGACGATTACGACGATATCGTCGAAACGATCGGCGAGATGAGCCCCTCCGATTTGTACCTGACCCCGGAACAGGTGGCGAGCCTGGAGCGGCCGC
>PMZC01000189.1 GCA_003170555.1 Deltaproteobacteria bacterium | reverse complement strand
TTTCCCAAGGACGTGCAGGCGCTGATTCATAGCGCGGCGGAACAAAACCTGGATTTCACGTTGCTCAAGGCGACCGACGCGGTCAACGATCAGCAAAAGCGCCTGCTGGTCGATCGCGTCAAGCATCACTTTGGCGGCGAGGTGGCGGGGCGCACGTTCGCAATCTGGGGCCTGGCGTTCAAACCGCGCACCGACGACATGCGCGAGGCGCCGGCGAAAGTGATTATTCGTCACCTCACGGCCGCGGGCGTCAAGATCCGCGCCTTCGATCCGGCCGCGATGGAGCAGGCGCGCGAGCCTTACAATCTTAAAGATCTGATCGACGCCGGCCAGGTCGTGTTGTGCGAGTCGAGTTTCGACGCCTTGCAGGGAGCGGCGGCGTTGATCGTGGTCACCGAGTGGAACGAATTTCGCCAGCCGAGTTTCGAAAAAATCAAAGAGGTGTTGACGGAGCCGGTCATCTTCGACGGCCGCAACATCTACACGCCCGGCCTGCTCAAAAAGCTCGGCTTCACCTACTACAGCATCGGTCGCGACGCGTTGGTGCGTTGACCGGCGGGGAGGCCCATGCCGCGCATTCTCATTACCGGCGGAGCGGGATTCATCGGCTCGCACCTGTGTGATTATTACGTCGCGCGGGGATTCGAAGTCATCGCGATGGACAACCTGCTGACCGGCAACGTCGGCAACATCGCGCACATCAGCAGCGAAAACTTCCGCTTCGTCAAACACGACGTCACCAATTACATCTATGTGGACGGCCCGGTGGAGTACATTCTGCATTTCGCCAGCCCGGCCAGTCCGATCGACTATCTCGAATTGCCGATCCAAACGTTGAAGGTCGGCGCGCTCGGCACGCACAAGGCGCTGGGACTGGCGAAGGAAAAGAAAGCGCGGTTTCTACTGGCCTCGACTTCCGAGGTCTATGGCGACCCGCTGGTCCACCCGCAGCGCGAAGATTATTGGGGTAACGTCAACCCGATCGGGCCGCGCGGCGTGTACGACGAAGCGAAGCGTTTCGCCGAAGCGCTGACGATGGCCTATCACCGCTTTCACGGCGTCGACACGCGCATCGTGCGCATCTTCAACACGTACGGGCCGCGCATGCGTTTGATCGACGGCCGCGTCGTGCCGTCGTTCATCGGCCAGGCGCTGAAAGGCGAGCCGCTGACCGTCTTCGGCGACGGCAAACAGACGCGCAGCTTTTGCTACGTCTCCGATTTGGTCGACGGCATCAACCGCTTGCTGATGAGCGACGAAGTCGACCCGACCAACATCGGCAATCCGGCGGAGATGACGATTCTGGAGTTCGCCCGCCGCATTCGCGAACTGACGGGCAGTCACAGCGAAATCGTGTTTCGCGATTTACCGGAAGACGATCCGAAGGTGCGGCAGCCCGACATCGGCAAGGCCAGACGCCTGCTCGGTTGGGAGCCGAAGGTCGAGCTGGAGGAAGGGCTGCGACGCACCATCGAGCATTTCCGCGGCGTCATTTCGCGGGGCGCGCGATGACGGTGTTGGTGGCCGGCGGGGCGGGCTACATCGGCAGCGTGACCGCGGCCGAACTGCTGCGGCAGGGCTACGAAGTCGTGGTGTACGACAATCTCGATCGCGGTCATCGCCGCGCGACGCCGCCGGGCGCCGTGTTTGTCGAGGCCGACCTCGGCGATTTTCGCACGTTGGTCGTCACGCTGAAGAAGCACGCCGTCGACACGGTCATGCACTTCGCCGCGCACAGCCTGGTCGGCGAGAGCATGGAAAAACCCGAACTCTATTACGAAAACAATGTCGTCGTCGGTAAACGCATTCTCGACGCGATGCGCGCGGCCGGCGTCAACTACCTTGTGTTCTCCAGCACGTGCGCGACGTTCGGCGAACCGGCGCGACTGCCGATCACCGAAGATCTGCCGCAACATCCCACCAATCCCTACGGTGAAACGAAGCTGGCGTTCGAGCGGATGCTGCATTGGTATCACCAACTTCACGGATTGAACTACACGGTGTTGCGTTACTTCAACGCGGCCGGGGCGGCGCACGGGTTGGGCGAGGATCACGATCCGGAGACGCACATCATCCCGCTGCTGTTGCAGGTGGCGCTCGGCGAACGCGAGGGGATCACCATTTTCGGCGACGACTACCCGACGCCGGACGGCACCTGCATTCGCGACTACATCCACATTCTCGATCTGGCGCAGGCGCACATTCTCGCGATGGAAAAGAAGCGCGACACGGCGTCGCACTACAATCTCGGCAACGGCGCCGGCTATAGCGTCAAGGAAGTCATCGAAGCGACGCGGCGGATCACTGGGCATGCCATTCCGGCCAAGGTCGGCGCGCGCCGGCCGGGCGATCCGCCCGCGCTGGTGGGCTCAGCCGAGAAGATCAAACGCGAGTTGGACTGGCGGCCACAATATCCTGATTTGGAATCCATTATTCAGTCGGCCTGGGAATGGCATCAGCGGCATCCGGGCGGCTACCAGGACTGATTCACCCGCCTATCGCACGCGCTCGATGTACGATCCGGTTTCGGTGTCGACCCGGATTTTGTCGCCTGCTTCGATGAAGCCGGGCGCCTGCAGTTGCAGGCCGGTTTCCACGACGACGGTCTTGGTCTGATTGACCAACGTGGCGCCTTTGGCGTAGGGCGCGCACTCGGTCACCGTCAACTCCACGGATTTGGGCAGCAGCACGCCGACGATGTCGCCTTCGTAGATTTGCATTTGCACGATCGTGTTCGGCAGCACGAACTTGAGCACGTCTTCGACGTCCTGGCGCGGAAAAGCCGACTGGTCATACGTTTCCTGATTCATGAAATGGACCATGTCGCCGTCGTCGTAAAGGTACTCCATCTTGACGTAGTCGAGGTCGATCGCTTTCACTTGTTCGACCGAACGAAACCGCACTTCCGTCTGATTGCCGGTTTTCAAATTGCGCATCTTGATCTGCATCACCGCGTTGCCCTTGCCGGGCGTGATGTGCGTCGCGGCCAGCACTTTGTACAAATCGTTGTTGTACTCGATGATATGGCCGACGCGAATGTTCGTGGCCGAGTAGAACATCTTCCTGCCTCCGCAAATCGTGACCTTCGTCGGGTTGGGTATTCTACACAGCCTCGTCGCCCTGGCAACCGCGCGGCTTGCCGTTTCGTCGTGAATCGTGGCACCCTCCAGCAATGAGCAAACTCCGGCGACCGATCATGCTTTACCTGATTCTCGTTGGAGGGCTGTTGGTCCCCGGTTCATTTCGGACGGCGGGCGCGCAGGATCAAACGCCGACAGCGACCGCGTCGCCTTCGCCAACGCCGGAGCCCACGCCGCCGGTGACGATGGTCACTCCCCTGCCGGCGCCGGACGCCGTGGGACATCCGGTGGAAGTTCCGGATCTGATTCTCGATCGCCAGATTCGCGACGGGCTGCGAGCGACGCGGCGGCCGCAACTGGCGGGGCTGCAAGTAAAGGTCGAGCAGGGCGTCGTTCGTCTCGACGGCACGGTGGAAAGCTACCAGGAGCGGGCCTTGGCCGAATCGGTGGCGCGCACGCTGCCCGGAGTGCGGCGGGTGGACAGCCACCTACGCCTGGCCAGCGGGTTCCGGCCGCGCGGCCGGCCGAACGACCGGCGCACGCTCAGCCAAATCTCGTTTGACGAAAAGATCCGCGATCTGGTGCGGCAGCGTCTGGCGCGTCTGCCCGGCTTGGCGCTCAGCCGCATCAAGGTGGAAGTCTACTGCGGCGTGGCGGTGATCAGCGGCGAGGTTTCATCGGTGGACATCGCAAACATGGCCCGCGAAACGACGGAATTCACCCGCGGGGTGAGCTCGGTGATTCTTCATTTGCAGATCGAGAACGGTTCGCCTCAGACGACGGCGCCGTAAGAAAAGCGCTCCGCTCGGCGAATTTCATGCGCACGCTCATCAGCGACAGATGCAGCAAGATGATTTCCAATAGCGGGCATAGGAGTTGAACCCAGATCCCGGAGCGTTGAAACAACGTGCCCGAAAATAATAATACGCCCGCAATCAATACCGGGCCGAGCACAATGGCGGGCAGCGGCGGCAGCCGGGGGATCAGCAAACCCATGAGCAAGGCGCACAGGACGAGAATGGTGATCTCGATCGCGCGCACGGGCAGATCGCGGACGAGAAAACCGCTGGATAGCGCGTTCGCAACGGCCGTGGCGTGCAATACGATGCCGGGGGCGCCGGCGCTGAACGGAGTGTCGAACAGATCGCCGGAATCGTCGCCGCTGACGCCGATCAGCACGATCGAACCGCGGGCGAAGTCGGCCGGCACGCCGTTTTCCACCGCGTCGCCGAAACGCAAATACGGAAATACGTTCGCCGCGCCGTAAAAACTCAACCAGAGATAGCCCTGCGGGTCGGGACGCAATTCCAGGCGGCCCAGATCGAGTTCGGAAATAGGCGCTTGATTGGGTTCGTGGCTCAACCCGAGACCCTTCGGCCGTAAATACGCGCGCACCACGGCCAGTGAGAAAGGAAAGAAGAGCGAACGCTGAAAGACCTGGGCGGCCGGAACCTTGTGGGCGCGGCGCTCCGCGTCGGACATGATAGTAAAATAACCTATCGCCGTCGCGTGACGCACGACCGCGGGATCGGCGACCTGGGCCTTCTCCGGGATCATGTCCGGGGTGAAGCCGGGTTCGCGCGAACTTCGCGCGGCATCGAGCAGGCGGCGGCGGCCGATGGCCTCGGCGCGGGCCAACCGACTCGATGAGGAGCCGTAGCTCCAGTTGAAGCCCATGACCACGTTGCCGCACTGATCGACGGCGCGAATCAGATGTCGCGTGGCCTCGTTCGGCGCGCGCGACACGTCGCCCGAGAAATACAGATCGAGGCCCACCACCCGCGCGCCGTCAGCGCAAACCTGCTCGAGTACGCCGGCCAGCTTGTCCCGAAAGACGATGTCCATTCCGTAATGATGACGATCGGCCGTGTCGGCGAGAATCAATTTCACGAGGCTGCCGGGATCGCGGGGACCGCGCAGGCGAAAGCGCCAATCGAGCAGCCGCAACTCAATCGCCTCGAACACGTCCGGCGCGGAGAAATAAACGACCAGCATGATCAGCAACACGGTCAACGACAGAAACAGACCGTGCTTGCCGCTGAGGTAAATTTTTTCTTTTTTGGCCACGGATTGATTGTATCATGAGCCACCAGATATTTTCCACGCTTCGTTTTTCGCGGAGGTTTGCCATGCGTTCGATCGGGATCGCTTTGGCGTGCGTTTTGGCCCTGACGATGTTATGCGCCGCCGATCAGCCGAGGGATACCAGCCGGTTAGAGGTGATGGCGCGCATCCTCGCGGCGGAAGACTCGCTTCACTACGAGCCGTTTCTCGCGGAAGTGCTGCTCAATCCTCAATCCACCGAGATGGAGCGCGGTATGGCCGCCCGGGCGATCGGGCACATCGGCGATCTGCAAGGCGTCGAGCCGCTGTTGCAGGCGCTGAAAAAGGATTTCTCGCGCCGCGACCACATTTGCGAAGCGCTCGGTTGGTTGTGGGCGAATTCGCCTGAGCAGGTCTTTCATCCGGAGCCGCCGGCGAGCGTACTCGCCGCTTTGTTGGCAAGTGCGGCGCCCGATAGGCCGATCGGCGACCGAATCGCAGCCTTTGAAGCGCTGGCCTTGGCTTTTCCTCGCGACGGCTTGAAAGAGGCGGCCCAAACGGCGGTCGAGCTCTCCCGAATCCATGGCGACCCGAGCACGGTCGAGCTTTTCCGGGCGATTGTGCGGGTCGCCGGCGCGGAACGGAAATATCAGTCGCCGGCGGTAGACGACGCGAAGGAACGGCTCACGATTTTCGAGCATGCGCTCGCACAGCCGGACGCGGTTGTCGTTTATCAAGCCGTATACTTCGCCGGCCGGTCGCCGGCGTTTGATCTGCCGTTGACTCGGCAATTGGTCAAGACGCTTGATCGTCCCGAATCCTGGGTGCGGGCGCGAGTGTTGCTGGCGATCACCGCGCGCGAGAAGGAAGCTCCGGCGGGCGTCGTCGACCGGGCGAAGAAGATGCTCGCGGAAGGGTCGACGCAAGAGAAAATCGCCGCCGCTCATGCGTTGGCGAAATTTCTGCCGCCGGCCGACGCGTTCGCCGTTTTGAAGGACGCGTTGGATCACGCGAGCACGGCGCGCGCCACCACGGCGCAGCAGGCGCTGATCGAGGCCTTGGCCGCGGTCAAAGATCCGGGCGTCGCCGCGTACCTCTGGGGTGTCGGGCGGCGTAAGGTCCCGTGCTGGCGGATAGCGCGCATTGCGGCCGCGGCGATCGTTCCGCAGGCCCAGGTGGTGGCTGAGCCGATCGACCATTACACCGCCGATGACGAGTATGCTTTGATGTATGTTGCTCTGCTCCAAGCCGCCCGAGCAACGGACAAATTGAACTGGCTGATTTCCGGCGAGGGCGTCCCGGAACGATTCGTCCGCAGCCTGGTCGTTCGGCAGGCGATCGTCCTGGCCCTGGTCTACGGCGATAACGACACACCGCACGCCGCCGCGATCGTAGGCCACGAATCCTGGTTGACCGACCCCGACCCGATCATTCGTTCGGCGGCCATTGACGCCTTCCGAGCGGGTCCGAACCGCGAGCGGACCAAACAGCTTTCGGCCGCCTGGAAACAGGCGCAGTCCGACCGCACGCCCGACGCCGCCGTATCGGTGCTCGGTGCTCTGGTGTACCTAGCCCAAGGGCCGAACGCGCTGCCGGCCGATCAGGCTTTGTTGACGGAACTCGCCCGGCAAGGGTTGCTCGACCCGCGTCTGGCGGTGCGCCGCGAAGCGGCGGCGGTGTTATACACAACAAATCATGAGAAACATCCGGCAGAACTTTACGGCGTAGAGACCGGCCGGTCGGCGGCTGATTACACGAGGCTCGCGCAGCGCATGCTCCAATGGCCGACGACCACCAAGCTGATTATGAAAACCAACAAAGGCGACGTGACGCTCACGGTGTCACATATCAATGCGCCTTTGACGACCGACAATTTTTTGCGGCTCGTATCAGCGGGCTTCTACGACGGTCTGCTCTTCCATCGGGTGGTTCCAGGGTTTGTCGCGCAAGGCGGCGATCCGCAAGGGACGGGGTGGAGCGGACCGGGTTACGAAATTCGCGACGAAGAAAACTTACCCTTCGAAACCGGGACGCTGGGCATGGCTTCGGCCGGTCACGACACCGCCGGCAGTCAGTTTTTCATCACCGTTACGCCCACGCCGCACCTCGACGGTCGTTATACGGCGTTTGGTTGGGTGAATGGATCGCTCGACGCGATGGCGGTCGTGGAGAACCTGATTCCGGGCGACCGCATTCTATCCTTGACGATCACGCACTGACGACGGCGGGGATTACGGTCTACGCGTCTTTGGGGCGGCGCTTCATCATCACCTTGCGCAGGCCGCGCTGCACGACTTCGCCGTGCTGGTTGATCAATTCGCAGGCGAAGTTGACGATGCCGCGATCGGATTTTTTCGTCTCGCGTTTCGATTCGACCTCGATTTCGAGGTGCAGCGTGTCGCCGATGAAGATGGGTTTGACAAAATCCCAATTTTCGAGACCCATGAAGGCGTGCATTGTCTCGACGGTGATGCCCAGCGCCTGATTCAGGCCGGTCATGTAAGCGATGCCGAGCGCGCCGTGGGCGATGCGGCGGCCGAAAATCGTGGTTTTGGCGTACTGATCGTCGACGTGCAGGGGATTATAGTCGCCGGAAATCCCGGCGAAGTTGACGACGTCGGCTTCGGTGACCGTGCGGCCGCGACTGATGTAGCGCGTGCCGATTTCGAACTCCTCGAAGTATAAGCCGCGCATAATTTCCCCCGTGATGCTTTTGCAGTGCGAGTATGAGGCGCTATGCCGCAACGTGTCAACCGGCGAGCAACTCCGCGGCATGACAGACGCGCACGCGCGCGCCGCTGCGCTCGACCAGATCGCGCAGTTGCAACAAGCATCCGGTGCAGGAGGTGACGATGACATCCGGGCGTTCGCGCAGCATCGCCTGCACTTTCTTTTCGCCGATCGCGCGCGAAAGCTCGGCGTGACGCACGCCGAATGCGCCGCCCATGCCGCAGCACGCTTGATCGAGCGCGTCAGGCAACTCGATAACCGTCGCGCCGCTTTCGATCAGTAGCGGAATCAGCGCCTCGCCATCGCGTACGTCGTGCCGCGCGTGACAAGGCAGATGAACCGCGATCCTTTGTCCGCCAAGGTCGGCGCGCCAATTGCGCTTTCTCAACCACGCGAAAAAATCATGCACATTGTCGGCTATCCGTGCGGCTTGATCGGCGCGTCTGTCGCCCGCCAGCACCTCGGGAAGATTCCGTTGCAGGTGCGCGGCGCAACTCGCGCAAGCGCAGAGGATGGCGTCGTAGTCGCCGGGGACGAACGCCTCGAGCCAATTCGCCGCCGCGATGCGCGCCTCGCGATCGGCGCCCATGCCCCAGGCCGGCAGACCGCAGCAGGCCTGCTCGGGCACAGCCGCGACGAGTTGCATCGTGGTGAGGATGGCGTCGATCGCGTCGCCCACTCCGTCGAACAAATGACCGGCGCCGCAGCCGAGAAACAACGCCACGCGTTCTTGGCCGGCCGCCGCGCGAGGCGCTACGCGAGCGAGATACGATCGCCGGGGTATGCGCGGGACATAGCGGCCCGCTTTGAAATAGGGCAAAGCGAAACGAAGGCGCAGGCCGGCGTCGTCAGGTGTGGCGCGGGCCAGCCAAGCGAGAAAAACACGCGCCCGTTTGGTCAAGCGGCGCAAGCGCGCGGGATCGCCGAGCGCGCCGGCGACCGAGCTTTCGATCGCGGTCGCGCCGCCGGAACGCGCTTTGGCGTCGCGCACGATGTCGGGTACGCGCACGTTCGATTGGCACACCTCGACGCATCGACCGCATTGCAGGCAGCGGGAAAGCGCATCGCGGTCCGCCGTAACGAAGCGGTCCATCTGATCGCATTGTTCGATGCGCGCCAGCCGTCCGCGAGCGACGTCGGTTTCCAGCCGGGTCAGATCGAATACCGGACAGACCTCGCGACACGCGCCGCACCGTACGCACCGCCGCAGTTCCGCCGCCCAATCGGTCATGGAAATATTTTGCCCGGATTGAAGATGTTGAGCGGATCGAACGCGCGCTTCAACCGCCGTTGCAGATCAAGCAGCGCCGGCCCCTGTTCCCACGCGATGAACGGCCGCTTGGCCACGCCGACGCCGTGCTCGCCGCTGATCGTGCCGCCGAGCGACAACGTCAGCCGAAACAACTCCTCGCGTGCGGTGTCGGCGCGACGCGTCTCATCCGGATTGTCCGCGTCGTAGAGGAAATTGACGTGCATGTTGCCGTCGCCCGCATGGCCGTAGCTGGCGTGCACCAGTTTATGCTGCTGCGCAATCTTTGTGGCGCCGACGATCAAATCGACGATGCGGGAAATCGGCACGGTCACATCTTCCGAAAATTTTTGCGCGCGCATTTCGTATAACGCGGGGCTGATCGCCCGCCGCGCGCTCCACAAGCGTTGCGTTTCCTGCGCGTTGTTAGCGACGCGAACCTCGCGGGCGTTTACGCCTTGCAACAACTCGCGGATGCCGTTCGCTTGTTTCGCGACTTCATCCGCGTCGCCGTCCACCTCGATGAGCAGGACACAAACATTCGGCGGCAACAAATCGCCAATGTGATCCTGCACCGCGGCCAGCGCCGTCTGATCCATCAGTTCCATCGCCGCCGGGGTGATATTCGAGCGCAGCACGGCAACCGTCGCGGCGCCGGCCTGGCTGAGTTCGTCGAACAGGGCGAGCAAGGTGGCTTTGGCTTTCGGTTTCGGGATCAACCGCAACGTCAATTCGGTGATGACACCGAGCGTGCCCTCGCTGCCGATGAACAACCGCGTCAGATCGTAACCGACCACGCCCTTGCGCGTGCGTGTGCCGGTGCGAATCGTTTGGCCGTCGGCGACGACGACTTCCAGCGAGGCGATCCAGTCGGCGGTGACGCCGTACTTCACCGCGCGCAATCCGCCGGCGCCGGTGGCCGCGTTGCCGCCGAGCGTGCTGGTGGCGGCGCTGGCCGGATCGGGCGGATAGAACAGCCCGACCTTTTCCACTGCCGCCTGGAACTCGCCGGTCACCACGCCGGGTTGGGCGTCGGCCAGCAGCTCATTTTCGTCGATGCGCAATATCCGGTTCATGCGTGACAGATCGAGCACGAGCGCCGGACATTCCGGGACCGCGCCGCCGACCGTGCCGGTGCCCGCGCCACGTGGAATGATCGGCGTGCGTTCCCGCCCACACAGCCGCACGATGTCTTGCACTTGGACGGTTGTGGTGGGCAGAGCGACGGCGACAGGCGCCATCCCGCGAACCTTGGAATCCGCAGCGAAAGCGACGAGCGCGCCGGGTTCATCGAGCACGCCGTCCGGTCCGACCACCGCGCGCAACTCGCGGACGAAACGGCGCACCTAATCGCCCAGGTGGTCGGCCAGGAGCTGCGCCAATTCCTGCTCGCGTTCCAGCGGAATCATGTGGCCGGTGCGGGGCAACAGCACGTACTTCGCGCCCGTAATGCCGGCGGCGAGCGCTTCGTTCCAACGGGCCGGCGTCAGCTTGTCCTCGTCCCCGGCGACAACGAGCGTCGGCGCCGTGATGTGCGCGAGCCGGTCGACGCCGTCCCAACAAGCGCAGGCTTTGAAGTCGTGATAGGCGACGACCGGGTCTCCGGCCAGCATGAGTTGGATCGTGGCTTCGACAATTTCCGGCTTGGCGTCCTGGCCGAAGCCGAACTGCCGGATCGCGCCGAAGGCGAGTTCCGGTTGGTTGGGCAGCAGATCGAAGAGCACGGGTACGACCTTGAGACGCGCCCCGGTCGCCACGAGAGCCAGCCGTCGAAACTGAGTTGGCGAGTTGATGGCGAGGCATTGGGAAATCACGCCGCCCATGCTGTGACCGACCAAATCGACCGACGACCAACCTTCCGCCTGCAGGAAGGCCAAAACGTCTTGTGCGTAATCGTCGATGATTTCCCGACCGGGCGGCGGCGATTCGCCGTGGCCGGGCAGGTCGATCATCACCAGCGGCCGCGTGGGCAGCAACCCGGCGAGCACGTGGCTGAGGAAGATCCACGACTCCTTACGGCCGCCGGCGCCATGAATGAAGACGATCGGGGCGCCCGACGCCTCGCCGTTGCGGGTGCGCCAGGCGATGTTTCCGCGCGGAGTGGTGGTATGTTTTGTCATGACGCGACGGTAGCGCGCCACGCGGCGACTCGCAAGGCGGCACTTGATCTGGCGTCGGCGATCCGGGAAAGTACCAGGCGGGTTCGATCATCTGTTTTGCGGGAGAAACCGGCGATGAGCATCCAGACTCTCGGTATTTTAACCGGCGGTGGTGACTGCGCCGGTCTGAATGCCGTAATTCGCGCGGCTGCCAAGTGCGCGATCACCCGCTATGGTCTATCGGTGAAGGGTATCCTCGATGGATTCGAGGGTCTGCTGGATGAGCCGCGGTTCATGCCACTCGATACCGGCAACGTGAAGGGCTTGCTGTACCGCGGCGGCACGATTCTCGGCAGTTCAAACAAAGCCGATCCGTTTGCTTTCAAGCGCGTCGTAAATGGCCGGGTGGAAGTGCAAGACCGCGGCGACGAGATGCTGCGCAATGTCCGGCGGTTGGGCGTCGATGCGTTGCTCATCGTCGGCGGCGACGGCACGCACAAAATCGGTTTGCGCCTGTTGGAGCGCGGTGTGCCGGTGGTCGGCATTCCGAAAACGATCGACAACGATCTGGGCGCGACGGACGTGACGTTCGGTTTCGATACCGCGGTCAACATTGTCACCGAGGCCATTGATCGACTACAGACGACGGCCGAAAGCCACCACCGCGTGATGATCATCGAAACGATGGGGCGCAACGCCGGCTGGATCGCCTTGCAGGCGGGAATCGCCGGCGGCGCCGATATCATCTTGCTTCCGGAAATCCCGTTTCGCCTCGAACGCGTTGCGGAGGCGTGCCGGCGGCGCGTGGGGATGGGACGACGTTTCACCATCATTTGCGTCGCCGAAGGCGCCGCGCCCATCGGCGGAACGCAGACCATCAAGCAGATCGTTCAGGACAGCGCCGACTGCGTACGGTTGGGTGGCATCGCCGAGCAGATTTGCGGCTGGCTGGAAACACAAGGCGTCGGCGAATGCCGCGCGACGGTGCTGGGCCACGTGCAGCGCGGCGGGGCGCCGTCGGCTTTTGATCGCGTGTTGTGCACGCGGCTCGGCGTCGAAGCCGTACACGCGGCGGTCCGCGGCGACTTCGGTCGTTTGATCGTGTTGCGCAATGGTGAAATCGCCACGGCGTCGATTGCCGAAGCGGTTCAACAACTGCGCCGCGTTGACCCGCAGTGTGAAATGGTCCGTTCCGCGCGCGATACGGGCGTCAGTTTCGGAGACGAGTAGTGCGCGGCGTCGCCTTCGCCGTCGTGTTGTTTACGGCGTTGACGAGCGCCGCCGTTTTTTTACCGCCGGGGCAGGTCATCTACGTCGATCAGAACGCCGGACCAATCCAAACGGGTTCGCACCTCCTGCCTTTCGCGGACATTCAACAGGCCATCGATGCGGCGGCGCCCGGCGCGACGATTCGCATCGCCGTCGGTTACTACACGCCCTTCACGGTCTCGAAGCGGCTGCATTTACAAGGGGCGAGCATCGACAACGTGCGCGTGGTCAGCGACAACGGTTCGCCATCGGCGGTCACCGCGGACGGCGCGGTCATCGAAGGCATCACGTTTCTCGGCCCTGGCGAGGATGGCGCGCCGGCGGGCGAGGGGCTGCGCATTGAACAATCGCAAAGCGTGCTGGTGCTCTCGTGTAAGTTTCCTTTTTTTGCAACGGGCGTTGACGTGCAAGACAGCGACGTGACGCTGTCGGCGAGCATCTTGGAATACGGCGTGACCGGCGCGCTGGTGCGCGGCGACGCCGTGCTGCACGCCTCTGCGAACCTGATTGTGAACAATGAAACCGGCGTCGATTGCGCCGGAGGGGAGATGGAAAGTTGCGACGATTTGATCGACGGCGACAAGGTGGATATCAGCGACTCGTGCGCGCCGCCTGGTTATTGATCGCGGCCGGAATCTTGCTCTGCGGCGGTTGTGCGGATCATTCCGGCAACGCCGACAATTGCCCGCCCGCGGATTGCTCGTCCTGCGGCGACCGCGTCGTCTGGATCTCGGCGCCGAAAAACGACGCGCAAGCGCGGATCGGCGACATCGTCCACGTGACGGTCAATGCACGCAGCGCCGCGGGCATCACGGAGTTGGGCTTCGTCGCGCTCGGCGAATTGGCCGGCATTCCGCTGCAATTGGCGCATGAAACGGCCGACGGCGGCGCACAATCGCAGGCCGTGGCGAGCTTCGAACTGGCCGTGCCCTTCAACGCCAACATCAAGCGCATCGTCTTGGTCGCGCTGGCGGAGGACGCGCAGGGCTTTTTGCGATCCGACGTTCAAGCGTTCGTCGTCAACCCGTATGAGTAATCTCGCTTGGCAAGCGGGGTCGGTTGGGGTTAACATAAAAAAGTTAAGCGCTTACTGATTCATCAATCCGATCCAACGGGGGGAACAATCATGAAGGTTTTGTTGCTCGGCGGCGCCGGCGATATGGCGGTCGAAGCGTTGCGCGAACTCAATCGCGACGCGAAAGACGTGGAACTGGTCACCATCGTCGATTTGAACGCGCCCAAGGCGGAGGCGACGGTCAAGGACCTGGGGCTGGCGTACCGCACGGAAATCGTCGGCCACGACATTTTTGACGCCGAGTGGCTGCGCGGTCAGGCCAAGGCGCACGACGTGGTGCTCGGCTTCGCCGGGCCGTTCTACAAGACCGAGGCGTACTGCGCGCAGACGTGCATCGAGGCCAAGACCAACTACGTTTCGATCGCCGACGACTACGACGCGTTTTTGGCGGCGCTCGAACTGGACGACGCGGCGAAAAAAGCGAAGGTGAAGATCCTCACCGGCTTCGGCAACAGCCCGGGCATCACGCAGATTCTCGCGCGCAAGGGCTACAACAGCATGGATCAGTGCCGGCGCATCAACGTCAACTGGGCGGCCGGCAGCAACGAGGCGGTCGGCGCGACGAATCTGATTCACCTGTTTTACATTTTCCACGGCACCACGTTGCAGACCTTCCGCGGCAAGGAAATGGCCGTGAAGACCGGCGACGGCCGCAAAATGGTGGAGTTCCCGTACCCGATGGGCTGGCTGCCGGTTTACTACACCGGTCACGCCGAGAGCGTCAGCCTGCCGCGCAATCTGCCGGGGCTCGAAGAGGCCACGGTGCACGGCGGCGTGCAACCGCCCTACATTCCCATGCTCGTCAAAGGCTTCAACAAGCTCGGCCTGTTCGAAACGCACGAACGCCGGCGCAAGGCGGCCAACTTTTTCCATCGCATCGACAGCATTTTTACCGCCGGCGGTTTGGATAAGTCGGTGGGCCGCATCGATGTGTACGGCATTGACGAAGGGCGCGCGGTGTATCGCTACTACACGTACATCGGCCACATCGCGCAGCTTACGGCGCTGCCGGCGGTGCAAGCCGCGTGGTGGCTCAAGAAGGGCAAGTTCAACGCCAAGCCCGGCGGCGTGTACAGCGGCGACCGCATTCTGACCGAGCCCGATGAGTTCCTCACGGAATTGATTCAACGCGGGTTGGAAATCTACTACCACGAATGACGCAACGTTCGACGAAGACCGGGTGGATCGCGGGTCTGCTCGCCGTGACGCTGTTCTTGGCTTGCTCGCCGCACAAGCCGCGGCGCGATTTCACGCTGAAGGATCTCGACGGCAAGCCGTGGTCGCTGTCCGCTCACCTGGATCGGCCGGTGCTGCTCACCTTCGGCGCGACCTGGTGCGACAAGTGCCGTGACGAACTGCAGGTGCTCGGCCGCATCACGCGCGACAAACCCGTGTGGGTGGCCGTGATCAGTCGCGATCCGCAAAACGCCACGGACCTGCGGCGCCAGATGACGGAAGTCGGGCTTAACGCGCCGATCCTGCCGGATGAGAGCATCAAAGTTTTCACGTTGTTCGATGTGAAGAACCTGCCGAACACGATCTTGCTCAACCGTCAGGGCGAAGAGATCATGCGCGCCACCGGCGGGTTTCCGGAGGAGCGGGCGCAACTGGAAGTGGAAATCAATCGCCTGCTGAAGNNAGAAGATCGAGGCTTCGCCGGCGGGCGGTCAATAGCGCCGGGGGCGCACTTCCTCGGCGCGCCGACGCGCCCAAGCGTGTTGCGGTTGTGCGCGGCAGGCGGCCGAGTACGCCTGATAAGCCGCTTCCCAATTCTGCTGCGCCTGTTCATGACGGCCCATTTTGTACAACACGCCGGCGACGCGCCAACCCAAGTCGCGCAACGGCTTGGACTTCGCATCGATGCGCCACGCCCGCGAAAGAAAGTCGGCGGCCTCGCGCCAGCTTTGCGCATCAGCGGCTTTTTGCGCGGCCGTGACGTAGGTGTTGAGCCGCGCCTGATCGATCGCGGCGGTTTCTTCCCGCAGCGATTTTTCGCCCATGATTCGTTCGGCCTGCCGCATCAAACCGACCGCGAGATCGGCGCCGGCCGGGTCGCGAGCCGCGAGCTCGCGCGCTTGCGCCAGCAGGCGGTCCGTTTCTTGCTGAGCGGCAGTCGAGCCGACTTCGATCTCTACCGGCAGCGTGCGCGTTTCCGCCGCCGAGTTGCCTCCCAGCACGCCGATCATCAATTGGTAACGGCCCTCGGTATCGGGCGCTTCGAGCATGACGACTTCGCGGACGAAAGCGCCCGGTTTCCAATCGCTGGTCGGCAGCCAGCCCATCGCCGGTTCGTATTCCTGCCACGTCGGCGTTTGGCCGGCGCGAACGAGCGCGATCTGAAAACGCAGCGACGGCAACGGCGCGGTCGCGGCCCAGATCAGGAAAATCGGCGTCTTTTCTCCGGGTCGCGCGGCCGCCGGCGCTTCGACGCCCACTAGTTTGAGGCCGTTGCTGAACGGCTCGACGGCGATCGTCCGCTCCGGCGCGTGGTCGCTTTCGATTAGATCGCGCCGCAGGAAGTTGCCGTTAGGGACTCTGCCGAAGTGCTCGTCTTCGGGCAGCGCCACGTATTGTTCCTGAAACTTCGGATTCATCGGGATGGTCGTTCGCTCGCCCCAGTCCCGCCGGATGTGAATGAACTCCGGACGCCGCTCGCGGAAAAAGTATTCATCCATCATCGGCGGCCATTGCTTCGTGTAGCGGTGCGAGGCCATCGGCACGTCGAGCAGGTAGCCGATGTCGAGCATCATGCCCGGCCAGTTGAACGAATTGCCGCCCATATCCATGTCGGTCATGATCAAATCGCGGGGCCGCAGCGCGAGCCGCTTGGCGATGTCCTCCCACCAGTCGACGCGGCGGGCGATATTCTTGAACGTGGTCTCTTTCTTCTTGGCGAATTGCTCGGCGTGATCGAGCGAACCGGAGATCGTCAGCGCGAACGGCAGCGCGATCCAACCGACGGCGAGCGCCGCGCCGATCACCATCGCCGGCATGGCGGTGAGCTGTTTCGCGGTCAGCGCCTTGAACCACTCGGCGATATTGAACGCCGCAAGCCCGAGCATCATCGCCAACGGAATGACCAGCACGGAAAGAAAGCGCCAGCCTCGCATCCAGTCGCCGCCGGCATAGACCGGGAAGAAGATGACGAACAACGTGGTCAGCGCGAGATACAGCGCCTCGCGCCACGTCCGTCGCGCGAGAAACGCGGGCAAACACAGCACCAGCGCGGGCATCAGGCCGTATTGGTTGAAGTAGGAGCGCACGTAGATCCAACCGCGGCCATCCCAGTCTTTGACCTTTTCCAAGCTGTGCGGGACGACCTTGGCGTAATAGGTGTTGGGGAAAATGTGGGCATAATAGTAGTAATGCCAGAGGTGGTAACCGCCGAACAACAAGCAGAACGAACCCGCCCAGATAAACAGCCGCGCACTGGGGCGCCGGCGAGTGAACAGGTCGGTCAGCAACAAGAAGAATCCGGCGATGGCGACGTGTGCGGCCGCCTCCGGCCGAGTGATGGCCAGCAAAAACAAAGATACCGCGGACCACGGTCGCGCTTCGGGCGCGCGACTCTCGCGGATCACCAGGACCAGCGACAGACAAAGAAGAAACGCGTAGAGGCCGTTTTCCAAACCCGATTGGTTCCAGATCACGAAACAAGCATTGGAGGCGACGAGTAGCGCGGCTGCCGCCGCCGGCCAGGCGCGCCTTTTGTCCGCGAGCGGAAGAAGGCCGAAGAAGCAAAGCAAAGCGAGGGTGGCTAACGCGAAAACGAAACCGAGTCGTTGCGACCAGGTGAAGGGGCTGCCGCCGAATTTGTAGCAGGCCGCCAGCAGGTAAACCCACGTCGGGTCGGAAAAGCCTTCCACGCGTTCGCCGCCCGGATGCGCGACCGATCCATACCCCTCGGCGATGTTGCGCACGAAGGTGAAGCTGATCCCCGCGTCGTCCACCCAAAATTTGAAAAAGTCTTTCGCGATGCCGGTGTAGATGAGCACCGCCGCCAGCCAGATAAAAAAGGAGACGGCGATCAGGTTGAACGGTTTTTTCGCGGGGGCCGGAGGAGTTGCTTGCTGCTTGTCGCCCACAGTCGCCTCCGTTATTCGGCCCAGCGTTGCACGAGGTTCAGCAGGGTGCAGACCGCCAGCGCCATCACGCGCGTCGAGATCCATTCGCGTGGGCCGTGGTAGTTCATGCCGCCGGTGAAGACGTTTGGGGTGGGCAAACCCATCGNNGAGCCGTCGGTGCCGCCGCGCACCGGAATCAGGTCGGGCGCGCAACCCGCGTCGCGCACGGCCTGCTGCAGCCGGTCGGCGATGTCGGGTTGGTCGCGGAGCCATTGCGCCATGTTGCGATACTGCTCCTTGATTTCCACGTTGACCTGCAGCCGCGGTTCTTCTTTCGCGATGGCGGCCACGAGTTGACGCAGCCGCTCGCCGCGCGCTTGCAGCTCGCCGGTATCGAATTCACGCAAAATCAAATGCACCGTCGCTTCGGCCGCGTTGCCGTCGATCTTGGTCGGATGATAAAAGCCCTGCCGCTTCTCGGTGCGCTCCGGGCTTTCGTTCTTCGGCAATTGATCGAGAAAACGCCCGGCGAAGCGCAGCGCGTTGACCATCTTGTCTTTGGCGTAACCCGGATGAACCGCGACGCCTTTGAACGTCACCTTGGCCCCGTCGGCGCTGAACGTCTCGGCGTTCACCTCGCCCAGCCAGCCGCCGTCCACCGTGTACGCCGCGGTCGCGTTGAAGCGCTTCACGTCAAAGCGCGCGGGGCCGTTGCCGATTTCTTCGTCGGGCGTGAAGGCGATGCGCAACGTCGGATATCGGATCGACTTGTCCGCGCGCAGCGCCTCCAGCGNNCACGAAAATCGTTCTGACAAGAAGCGGTTTCTTATTCATTTTTTTTGTCTTCCTTATTGTTGATCACGGCGGCGACGCCGGCTTTGTCGTCGGCGCCCAGCAACGTCGTTCCGTCGGCCGTGATGATTTCGTCGCCGATGCATTGACGCAACTCCGGCGATTCCTCGGGCGTGATCGTGACGTTGTCCGCCAGTTTGATCGGTCCGCCGTCGTATTTCCGGTGGACCACCGGCTTCACCCCCTGGCCGGAAAAATCGGGCGCGGTGTCGACGTGGGCCAGCAGGCCGATCACCGGGGCTTGCGGCGCGTTGCCCGCGAAGGTGGCGAACAGGTAACCGTTTTCGTCGAGCGCGATATCTTGGCAACCCAGCGCCGCGAGCTTTTCCTGGAGTCGTTTTAGCAAATCGAGTTGACCGGGCGTCGACGGCCAGGCGCCGGTCGTGTCGTCCGATTGGGTATTGACCTGCACGATCTCGAGGAAATGATCCACAAGTTTGGTTTGCCGCAGAATAAGATGGGGATCGGTAAAGGGTTTCATCAGGGCGCTCCTTGACGTGGCGAAATGCGTTTTGCTTTAGGCCCAGGATCGTATCAATAATCGCCGCTCGCACAAGCCCCGGCGCTTGGCCTTGCGGCGACCGGGCCGTATAATCAGCGCCCCAAGACGGAGAATGATTTTGACCGACCGCGTGATCATCGACGGGCAGACGTTGACCATCGAGGCGGTGGTGCAGGTCGCGCGCGAATTCGCCGCGGTGGAGTTGTCGACCGACGCGCCGGCGCGGATGCAGGCCTCACGCGACATCGTGGAAGAGATCACCGCGGGTCACAGCCGGGCCGTCTATGGCGTCAACACCGGCTTCGGCAGTCTGAAAGACGTGATGATCGCGCCGAGCGATCTGCTTCGCCTGCAGCGCAATCTGTTGATGAGCCACGCGGCCGGCATGGGCGAGCCGCTTTCCGTCGAGGTGGTGCGCGCGGCGATGGCGCTGCGGGCGAACGCGCTGGCCAAGGGCTTCAGCGGCGTGCGGCCGGTCGTCGTGC
>PMZC01000184.1:16948-17539 GCA_003170555.1 Deltaproteobacteria bacterium | reverse complement strand
TCGATGTTGTCGACGCCGGCCCCGGCCCGGCCGATGACCTTCAGCTTGCCGGCCGCCGCGAGCAGGTCGGTGGTCACCTTGGTTTCCGAGCGCACGATCAGCGCGTCGGCCTGGACGATCGCGCTCAACAGCTCCTCGCCCTTGATCCCCGGGCGATACGCCACTTCGACGTTGGCCGCGCCCTGAAACACCGCCAGCCCGCTTTCCGAGAACTTGTCGGAAATCAAAATGCGCATCCGTCCTCCTGAACGATGTGTGTCTGCTTCGGTTCCTGAAAGGAGAAAAAGGTGATCAAACCACCACTCGCCGCGACGGAGAATCTACCTTTCCTGGACGCGGTGTGTCAAGACAGAAGACGGGCATGCTTCTAAAAATAATTATCAATAGTTCTCTTGATTTACGCGCGGGGAAAACAGACGATGACGCGCGTCCCTTCCGGCGGCTGGCCGGGCATGCGGTCCTCGACCTCGATCGTGCCGGACATGACGTCGACCAGCGCCTTGACGATGCTCAACCCCAGCCCCAGGCCTTCCTTTTTCGAAAAGCGGGCGAAGCGCTGGTACAGTTTGGCTTTGGCGGCGGCGGGGATGC
>PMZC01000184.1:11729-16940 GCA_003170555.1 Deltaproteobacteria bacterium | reverse complement strand
CACCAGGTTGATGAAGACCTGCCGCAACAACTGGCTGCCGAGCACGAACTGGTTGTCGGCGGCCTCGACCTGCGCGCTGAACGGCGTCTCGCGCGAAAGATCGCGGACGATATCGACGGCTTCCTGAATCGCCGGCCGCAACGGCACCGGCACGAACATGGAAGGCTCCAGGCGGCGAATCGACATCAGCTCGCGCACGTGATCGATCAACTCCGCGCAACGCCGGGCCGTCTTCTTGAGCGTGTCGAAGTAATGACGCCGATCCTGCTCGGTGGCCACGATGGCCGGATCTTCCAGCAGCTCCGCGCTGCCGAGAATGGTATGAATGAAGTTGTNNAGGTCAGGACGTCGTTGAAGAATTGCGCCGTTTCTTTTTCGGCCATGATCTCGCGTTCCATGCGGGTGCGTTCCGCGATGTCGCGCACGAACGACATGCTCGCCGGCCGCCCGTCATACTCCGACGAGATCGCGTTGAACTCGACCTCGAGCGAGCGCCCGTCCTTCATCATGAGGCGCCCGGGATACACCTCTTTGGGGATCTTGCCGGTGATGCGCGCCTCGTAATGCCGGATCATCTCGGCGCGGTCTTCCGGCGGCATGGCGCGGGTGATGTCCATCCCGATCATTTCGGACACGGCGTAGCCCAGCATGTCGGCGAGCCGTTTGTTGACGAAGCGGAAGACGTTGTCCTGGCTGATCATGATGCCGTCGTTGGCGCGTTCGACCACGGTGCTGTACTTCGCCTGGCTTTCCCGGATTTCCTCGAGCAGCCGCGCGTTCTCGATGGCGACGCCGAGCTGCACGTCGACGGCCTCGAGCAGCGCGTTGTCGTCGGTGCTCCACGCGCGAACCGGCACGAACAGCAGCACCCCCGAGGTGCGGCCCTTGTTGCGGATGGGCGTCGCGAACATGTTTTCGACGCGGTGTTCGCGCAGCAGCGCCGCCACCCGCGGGTCGAGGTCGGGAACGGCGGCCAGGCGGATCGGTTCGGTGCGCACCAACAATTTGCTCACCCACGGGCGGGCGAACGACGCCGTTGGATACTGATCCGTAATCGCGCGCGGCATACCGCGATGGGCGGCGAGAACGGCGCTTTGCTGGTCTTTCGCCGCGACGTAAATCGCAGCCGCACGCAGATCGAGCGTCTGCATGAAGATCAGCAGGAGCTTTTCCAGTAAGGGACGCAATTCGCCGCCTTCGGCGACCAACGCGGTGATCCGACTCAGCGTCGCCAGGCTGCGGTTGCGCAGGGTCAGAACCCGTTCCGCCTCGAGCTCGCCGCTGATGTCGTGCAGCGTGCCGACCAAACGGAAGTGGTTCACATCCGGGTCGCGGGAGCGACCGGCGGCGAAGCCCACGGTCATGCGTTGTCCGTCGCGCCGTTTCAGCGCGAGGCGGCCGGATTGCATCTCGCGCCGCTGCAGATGGGCCACCGTGTGGTCGAGCCACTCGTTCGCTTCGGCGGCGTCGGCGAAGAACCGCGTGAAACTCTGGCCCAACAGTTCGTCGACGTGATAGCCCAGCAGACTTTCCACAGCTTGATTGACGAAGACGAAGCGAAAATGGTCGTCGAGCGTGAAGATCACCTCGGGCAGCGAGCCGAGCACGACGGACAAGAAATCTTTGGCCTGTTTCTCGCTGAAACCCGGTTTGCCCGCCTTGCGTTCAGCGTCGGAATCTGTCATCTCGCCTCGGTCGTTCAGGGCGCGTCATTTCCGCCGGAGATGCTTCCCGGCGGCGCCGGTCGCCTAGTTAACTATTATCGGCGGATCGCCTGGATCAGACAACGCCAAAGATGACGTCCGGTTCGCGTCGCGGCGCTCCGGCATCCCATCAAAGATAACTTCGTCGCGGCGCCGCTTTGGCGACCGGCGGCGGCTATTCGCCGGCCGGTTGCTCGTCGCCCTCTTCCCGCTTCTCCCAGATCAGCGAGTCAACGTCGGCCTTGGCGAAGGCGTCCTGGTCAAGCTGGGCGTCAACCAGCACGGCGCCGACCAGCACCGCCCGGTCAAATTGACATTCGTGCAGCCGGGCGGCGGACAGATCCGTGCCGAGCATGATCGCCCGCCGAAACGACGAACCTTGCAAATCCGCGCCGCTCAACTCCGCGCAACTCAGGTCCGCGTCGTCCCAGTTCGCTTTCGGCGCCACGCAGTTTTGGAGGATGGCGTACGGCAACTGCGCGTTGCGGAAGTTCGCCCCCTCCAAATGCGCCGTGCTGAACCAGGCGTACGAGAGGTCGGCGTCCGTCCAGTTGGTTTGCTCGACGTCGACGTTATCCAAATGCGCGCGCGGCAATCGCGCCCGGCGAAACGAAGCCTCGCCGAGTTGCACGTTCTTGAAGATCGCGCCGGGAGCGCGGCAGCCGCCCAGGTCGGCGCCGTTCATCCGGCAGTTCTCGAAGTAGGCCCGCGTCAGGTCGGCGTGGTTGAGTCTGGTCGCGCTGAAATCGCAATCGACAAAGTGGGTCAGGTTCATCACACAGTGGGACAAGTCGCGGCCGGCCAGATTGAGTCCGGATAACGGCAAGCCGGATAAGTCGAGCTGGACCAACGGCTCGGCCGTCGTCAGGCGCTGCACAAATTCTTCCCGGGTGAGTTTAAGCAGGTTCATTGCCGAATTCCATGAGCGGCAGCACGGTCACCTGGCCGTCGACCAGGGTCACGGTGGAGTACTGCACGATCTGGCGCACCGCCATCGTCGCATGTTTGACGTTGATTTCCGAGTTCGGGTAAATCCGGTTGTGCACATGAAGATAACATCTCTTCTGCACGTAGGAATTTTCATAGAGCGTGGCCAGTTCGCGCATTTCGCCGTGGGCGGTCTGCCGGACTTTCCGCAGCGTTTGCAGCAGGCGCTCGTGCAGCTCGTTCTTCTTGGCGTCGAGTCGGCCGCGGCCGCGCTGCTTTTCGCGCCAGAGAAACAAGATGTTCTTGCGCATGTTCTCCAGGTTTTCCAGGTTTTTTTTCATGCCGGTCTCGATGACCGCCATCCGGTCCATGTCCTCTTTGCTGACGCCGACGATCACCTGGGTGGGTATCTCCAGTTCGTTGCCGACGTTATTGCAGCGAATTTCCTCGAACGCCGACGCGCTGCCGCCGGTGATCGAGCCGCGCGCCGGATTGTCGTGGACCACGCGAATCGCGTGCCCCGCCTTGAGCTCGCTGTTGCGCGAGTATTCCTCGAGGATGATGCTCTGCCGCGCGACCAGCCGCACGTCCTGCGCGAACCGGGCGAAGATGTTGCCTTCCCGCGAAGTCACCGTGGCCAGCTTTTTGCCGAAGATGCCGCCGACGACGGTGATGTCGCCCTGGGCGGTCAAGTTCGCGGCGCCGACGTTGCCTTCCACCCGCAGGTTCGCCGTACACTCGATGGAATAGCCGTCCTCCACCAGGCCGTGCACCACGACGGTGCCCTTGAAGTGGATGTTCCCGGTTTCGGCGTTCACGTCGGCCACTTCCAGGACGTTTTCCACGCTGATCTGATCGTTGCGGAAAAGCACGTGGCCGGGAATAACGCTGTACCACTTCAGGCCGGATTCATCGGCGCGCACGCCCTTGCCGCAGCGCACGCGCCAGTCCTTGCCTTTGGTCTGGCGAATCTTCGCGTTGGCGACGGTGACGCCGGGCCGGCCTTCCGTCGGCGGCATCTTTTCCAGCAGCAGAACGTCCGCGTCGGCGTTGACGACGGGATTCATCTCTTTCAGGTCCACCCGCGCGAAATTGTCGAGCCGGCGATCCTGCTGCGGGATCAGTTTGTCGAAGTGGTAGATCAACCGGGCGTCTTCGCCGTTGACCGGCGGCTCACCCTGGGCCACGTTGATCAACTGCATGTACGTGCGCTGCTCGGCGATTTCGGCGATCTTCGCCGTGTCGAGACCAAACAAGATCCGTTTGTCGGCCAACGCCTTGTTGATCATCTCAACGGTGACGTGCGCGCCTTCGCCGACGGGCGGAATGACCTGAATCATCGCGCGCATGTCGCCGCTGGCCCGCTGCACGTTGACCACGGCCGCCCGATTGACATGGATCGGCTCCCGCGCGGCCGGCTGGGCGGGTTTGACCTCCGCCGTGGGCGAAGATGCGGCCGGCGGCGGCTTCGGCGGCNNCGGCGGCGTCGCAGCCGCGGCCGGTTTATCGCCGGTCGGAGGTTGGGGTCCCGCCCCCGCAGGAGTCTCCGATGGACTGATTTTGTCCTTTTCTTCGGTCACCGACACCTCTTGTCCTCTGTAACATTTATACCTTAGCGCCATAAAAAAATAAATAAAGAATATTCTGCGGCTATTTGTCGGACTGCTGGTCAAGCCAATATTGGTAAACGTCGCGCAAAGTCTGATCGATCATCACCGCCGGCCGCCAACCGGTTTGGCGATGCAGATGCTCGGCCGAACCGCGCAGACAAAACAAATCGACCGGCCGCAACCGCGCTTCGTCCACCTCGACNNGACAGGCGAATCAGTTCGTCGACCAAGTCCGCCAGTTGGAATTCCCGCCCCGAGCAGATATTGAAGACGTCGCCGGATGGCATGTTTTCCAACGCCAGGCGATACGCGCGAACGACATCGCGCACATCCGTCAGGTCGCGGCATACCGCCAGATTGCCCACCCGCAACGTCGGTTCGGTTCGGCCGGCGGCCATCAGCGAGAGCTGCCGCGCGAAGCCCGAGATGGAAAAGGCGGGATCCTGTCCCGGCCCCAAATGTGGAAACGGCCGGGCGATCAAAACGTCCAAGCCGTGATTCTCCGCGTACCAGCGCGCGCACTGTTCGGCCAGCAGTTTGGACTGCGCGTAGACGTTCATCGGCTGCAGCGCATCGCGTTCAGTTAAGGTTCGGCCATCCGCCGCCGACCGGCCGTACACTTCCGCCGAACTGGCGAACAAAAAACGCGCATGAGGCCGATACAGCTTGACCGCCCGCAGCATCGCCGCGACGCCGCCGACGTTGACGGCCATCGTGCGCGCCGGATTTTCTTCGGCGCTCGGTACGAAAGCGATGGCGGCCAGGTGAATCACCGCCTCGACGTCGTGCTCGGCCAGCGTCTGCATCGCCATTTGGTCGTTGGTGACATCGAGCACGACGGGGATCAGTTTGCGGGAGGCGCGTGGACGCTGTCCTTCGTGCTCGTAGGCGACGACGACGCGATCGCCGCTGGCCAGCAAGTGTGCGACCAGGCGCCCGCCGA
Organism: Deltaproteobacteria bacterium; assembly: GCA_003170555.1. Classification (GTDB taxonomy): domain Bacteria; phylum Lernaellota; class Lernaellaia; order Lernaellales; family Lernaellaceae; genus FEN-1099. The sequence continues at coordinate 11,757 of PMZC01000184.1, read as the reverse complement.
CGAAACCGCCCGCGCCGGTGACCAGCAC
>PMZC01000184.1:0-11693 GCA_003170555.1 Deltaproteobacteria bacterium | reverse complement strand
ACGAGGAAATCGACCTCGGCGGGGCGATAGTGCTCCTGGTCCGAAACGACGTACTCGCGCCAATCGAGGCCCACGCGTTCGAAGGCCAACTCGACCAGCTCGCGCACCGAATGCGTTTCGCCGGTCGCGATGACGAAGTCGCCCGGTTCGTCCTGCTGCAGCATCAGCCACATCGCGCGCACGTAGTCGCCCGCGTATCCCCAGTCGCGTTTGGCGTCGAGGTTGCCGAGCACCAGTTTGTCCTGCAGGCCGAGCTTGATCCGCGCGGCGGCGCAGGTCACCTTGCGGCTGACGAACTCCTTGCCGCGCCGCGGCGATTCGTGATTGAACAGAATGCCGGAGCTGGCGAAGATGCCGTAGCTTTCGCGGTAGTTGACCGTGATGAAATGCCCGTACACCTTGGCGACGCCGTACGGACTGCGCGGGTAGAACGGGGTCGTTTCCTTCTGCGGAATCTCGCGCACCTTGCCGAACATCTCCGAGGAGCTGGCCTGGTAAAAGCGAATGTGCGGATTGACCAGGCGGATCGCCTCGAGCATGCGCGTCACGCCCACGGCGGTGAATTCGGCGGTCAGCACCGGCTGGTTCCAACTGGTGGGGACGAAACTTTGCGCCCCCAGATTGTAGACCTCGTCCGGTTCTTCCTGCTCGATCAGGCGAATCAGACTGAGTTGGTCGAGCAGGTCGCCCTGCCGGATGTCGAGCCGGTCGCGGATGTGTTCGAGGCGATCGAACTTCTCGGTGCTCGATCGCCGCACCATGCCGGTGACCTGATAGCCCTTCTCCAACAGCAGGTCGGCCAGATACGAGCCGTCCTGCCCCGTGATGCCGGTAATCAACGCGCGTCTCATTCGCCCAGCCCCGTCACATGAAAATGGCCACGATGCCGATCAGCATACAATAAACGGCGAACCAATGCAGCCGCCCTCGGCGCACGAAATGCATCAGCAGCCGGATGGCGCCGTAGCTCACGACGGCGGCGGACGCGAAACCGATGACCGCGGCCGTCGCGAACCCCGGCGGCAGCGCGTGCGGATGGCGCAATTGCAGAATGCCGGCCCCGAGAATCGCCGGGATCGCGATCAGGAAACTGAAGCGCGCGGCGGTTTCGCGCTCCAGGCCGGTGATCATGCCGCCGACGATCGTGGCGCCCGAACGGCTCACGCCCGGCGTGATCGCCACCGCTTGAAACAGGCCGATGAGCAACGCGCGCCCGGCGCCCATCGTCGCCAGCGTTTGTCGGCCGTTCCGGAAGCGGGAGGAAATCAGCAACAACGCGGCGGTCACCAGCCACGCGAAGCCGACGAGGCGCACGTTGTTGAACGCCGCTTCCACCGCGTGCTTCAGCGTCAGCCCGACGATCACCGCCGGCACGGTCGCCAGCGCCATCCAAACCAGCACGCGCAGATATGGCCGGTTTCGCCAGCCTTGCCGCAGACCGTCTTGCCCCAGGGCGGCCAGCACATCGCGCACGATCGCCAGCAGGTCGCTGCGGAAAGCGATGATGACGGCCGTCAGCGAACCGAGGTGCAGCACCGTGTCGAAAGCGAGGGGAGCATCGGCTTCCGTCAGACCAAACAAATGTTGCACGAACACGAGGTGGCCCGACGAGCTGACCGGCAGAAATTCCGTGAGTCCTTGCAGACAGCCCAACGCGAGGCCTTGCAATGGTTCGATGGCTCACTCCTTCGGGGCCGGGTTGTTCGCGGCCGGCGGAAGCAACCCGAGATGCAGTTCGACGCGACGAACAAGTTCGTCCACGTCGAACGGTTTGGCGAGAAAATCGACGGCGCCGCACGCGAAACAACGCTCGATGTTTTCCGGCGTGCCGTGGCCGCTGACGAACATCACCGGCGGGTGCTTGAGTCCGGATTGGCAGATGAAGCGGCAGAGGTCGAATCCGCTGATCCAACTCATGGCGATGTCGAGGATGACAAAATCGGGTTTGGTCGCCTTCAGGTTGCTCACCAGCTTCAGGCCGTTGGGCGCGGTCTGCACCTGAAAACCTTGGCGGATCAGAATGTCGCTGATCAGATCGCGCATCAGCGCGTCGTCATCGACGACCAGGATCCGCAGTTTCCTTCGCGCGCGCGTCACCGGTCGATCCAACTTACTCGACGGCGAAGGTCGCGGTGACGACCGCCGTGATGTCTTTGTCCAGCGCCGTGGTGTCGTTCTCGCCGGCGCCGCTGACTTCGGTCGAAAAACGCGGCGTAATCTGGAATACGCCCGACCGGATCGAACGCAGCGACCCGACGCGCGAGCCGACCGCCTCGACCATCGTCTGCGCGCGCTGCTTCGCGTCCTTCGTCGCCTCGCCGAGCATTTGAATCCGCAGCTCGCTCAGCTTGGTGAAATAATACTGCGGCGCATCCGACTCGAGCGGCACGCCTTCCTCGATCAGGTCGGTGATCTTCCGCGATAGCGCGGCGATGGCGTCCACGTTGTGTGATTCGATTGTGACCGCCTGAACCAATTCATATCCGACGAGAGTGCGGCTGGTTACTTCGCCGACGTGGTCGGTCTGGTACAGCGGATTCGTGGTGATCGATTGCAGCGTGATTTCGTTCGCGGCCACCTTCTCCGCGCGCAGATACTCGACGACGCGGCTGGTGGACCGCTTCACTTGCTGATACGCCTCTTTGATCGTCGCGGCGCGCTCGGTGACCCGGCAGGTCCAGAGGATAAGGTCCGAGCGAATCGGCCGCCGCGCCGATCCGGTGACGGTAATGGTGTCGTTCGTGCGCCGGATTTCGCGCAGCGAATGGCCGATCAGCAATCCCATGATGACCAGCGCCACGGCCAGCGCCGTCATGCCCCAAAATACGGGCCAACTCTTTTCCGACATGATGACCCTCCTCAGGATGAAATGAATTTACCTTTTTTGCGTCGCTTGGCAACCGCGCCTTTTCACCGGGCGGCCGCTGGGTTATATTGCGACGTTCGCCAAATGATGAGTGACGGACCGCGCACCACAATCGACCACCGGTTGAGGTAATTGTTCCGCCGATGACCAAACTTCGTTTCGTCGTCAGATGGATCAGGCGTCGGGGCCGGGCGACGGTCTGGCTCGCCGCCTTCGCCGCCGTGCTCGCCCTCGCCTCGTCGGCGCGCGCGAATCCCCTGGATATCTACGGTTTCGGCCCGCGCGCCGTCGGCATGGGCGGCGCGTTCACCGGTCTCGCCGACGATTACAGCGCGATGTATTACAACGTGGCGGGGCTGGCGAGCATCGACCGGCCGCAGTTCGCCGTGGGTTTTATGACGGCCCAGCCGACGCTCGGCCTCAATCTCGCTCCGATGCCGGGCGCGACCTATCGCGAGGCGGCTTCCCTGCGCGCCCTGGCCGAGCGCCGGATCAAGGCCGTGCATCCGGCGAGCGGCTATACGTTCGGGTTGGCCTACCCCTTCAACGAATTTTTTCACTTCGGCGTCGCGGTCTATCTGCCGGAAGCGCTGGTGATCCGCCTGCACCCGTACGACAGCCATATCCCCACGTTCGCCACGTACGAGAATCGCTCCCAACGCCTCGTGACGATGGTGGGCGGCAGCATCCAGCCGATTTCCGGCCTGGCCATCGGCGCCGGCGTTGAACTGCTGGCCAACAGCCACGGCACGTTCACCTTCCCGATTCACGCCAACAACGACGATCTCTCGCTCAACCCGGACCAGCCCGCCGCGAAGCCGTTGGATGTCAGCTCGACGTTGAACCTCGACTTCCCCCTGACCGCCACGCCCTTCGCCGGCGTGATGTGGCGGCCCAACGAATGGCTGCGGCTCGGCGCGGCGTACCGCGGCTCGTTCCAATGGGATGTGACCGTCGATGCGTCGGTGGGCTTGTTCGTGCAAAATTACCGCCTCAATCTTTCCGACCTCCCGAAGATCGTACCGGGGCTTCTGCCGCTCAAGGCCACGCTGGAACTGTACGCGCCGGGATTGGGGCATCGGCCCTTGCGCGTGCCGGTGGAACTGGGGCAGCTCGAAGGCTCGCTCGTCGTCAACGCGTCGATGCCGGTCAACGTGTTGATCGACGTGATCGATCACTGGAAGCCGCAGGAGCTCGCGGTCGGCGCGTCGGCGAATGTCGGCGATGCCTGGATCTTCAGCGGCGATGTCACCTGGTACAATTGGGCGGCGTATCCGTCGCCCGACATGCGCATCCACCTCGACGACGTGCACATCAACCTGTCCACGCTGCCGACCAGCGTGCGCGCGCGCTTGCAGGCGCTGACCCTGCCCATCCTCGGCACCATCGGTCCGCTGCCGCCGGCGAATATCGCGATCCCGGGCCTGCACTCGACGCTGGTCATCAAATTTCCGCTCAAGGCGCCGCTGCGGCCGCAGACGCACGACATCTACGTGCCGCGCGTCGGCGCCGAGTATCATTTCATGCCGCTACGCAACGTGCTGTGGATGGATCGCATGGATTTCTCGGTGCGCGGCGGATATAGTTACGAACAAAGCCCGTTCGTGCCCGACGCCGGGTACACCAACCTCGTGGACATGGATGCGCACGTGATTTCGAGCGGCTTCGGCGTGCGCTTCAACCGGCGGGTCAACGTGGACTTTTACGGGCAGTACAAGTACCTGGTTCCGATCCGCTTCGAGAAGCAGTTCGTCGACCCGGAGATGCCCTTTGACGCCGTGTCCGCCGATGGCTACGTGCTGAGCGGCGGCATGAGTCTCGGCTTCACCTGGTAAGGAGTCGCAAGATGGCGGAGCAGAAGCCCGACGAAGAACGCGTGAAAAAGATCACGAAGAAGTGGCCGTTCAAGTTTTTGTCCAGCGAGCGCGCGGTGGCCGTGCTGGAGTTCGTGCTGCGGACGAAAAACCGCTCGGACAAAAGAATGACCCGCGCGTTTCATCTGGCGGGCCTGCCCAGTCTCGACGACCAGGCAGACGTGGAAGGCGTGATCCGCCGGCAGACGCGCCGCCTGCGCGAGGTTGTCGCGGGTCTCGATGAACTCGAAAGCACGATCAGCCGCTTGGAGAAAAGTCTGGCCCAGGACGCCGAGCCTCGCTCGGTCGAGACCCCGATCGCGCGGCTGGCCAAAACCAAAGCCCCCGCCGCGCGGAAATCGCCGCGCAAGGCCGCGGCGGCCAAAGCGAAGAAAAGATCGGCCAGGAAGGTCGAGCCGGTTCCGGTCAAACCCCAACCGCTCGGCGCCGCACGCAAAGCCGCGCCGCCCACGTCGGCCAAAAGCCTGCTCGATCTGCAATTCAAGAAAAGAAAATAGCCGGGCGCCCGAAACGCTCAATGCGTGAGCGGCGAAATGCGCCAAACGCCGGACGAGTCGGAAAGCAGCAGCCGGCCGTCGGGTGCGACGCCGACGCCGCGCAGCCGGTGCAGCCGGCCGGAGTCGGCGACGCGATAGCGCGCGATCACTTGCCGATTGTCGGCCGAGATGCCGGTCACCACGCCGGAGAAGTACTGCCCGACCCACACGATGCGGCGGAGTTTGTCGAAGACGAGATCCCGCGGCGCGTCGCCCACGGGGATGCACGCGAGCACCCGCAGATTCTGGTCGAGCACGACGACGTCGCCCGCGAGCGGCCGCGCGACGAACACGTTGCCCGTGCGCTCATCGGCCGCCACGCCCCACAACACCATGCCCAGGGTGCGCGAGGCGACCACGTGCTCGTGCAACACGTCCAGCTTCGTGATTCGCCCGAGATAGAATTCGCTCGAAACGTAAAGCGCGCGCCGCTCGGAATCGAGCGCCATGGCATAGGGCGCGCGCGGCACTTCCCATAGCATCTCCAGGCGGTTTTCGTTGACGTTGTAAAAGTGCACGGTGCCGGAAAACTCGCAGGCCACGTAAATGCGGCGGTGGATCGGGTCCGCGTCGAATACGATATCAATGGGCTTCGAGCAGCGCGGCAGGTCGATCTCGAAGGCTTCCAGACCATGAACCTTGGTCACCGCCCGTTTCCAGCGCGCGCCGAAATTGGCGAAGTACACGTCACGACGTTCGCTGTCGACGGCGAAACGTTGGGGCGCGTACGTGTGCGCGACTTCCGTCCATTTCTGACCCGGCGGTCGGATGAACGCGCGCCGGGCGTGGGCCGCCAGCGCCACGACCGATTCATCGGGCAGCACGCCGGCGTCATAGGCCGCTAAGTTGAAGAGGCGCTCCCCGCTCAATTCCTGCGCCGGCGCCGACTGCTGCGTGGTGAAGACGACGATCAGCAGCAAGCCGACCAACCCGGGCGCCAGACCGAGCCAACGTCTTCGCGCCACGCGGCGCACGAGCAGGATCGCATAGACGACCGCGAAAAGCAGTCCGGCGATCGCCGCCGGCATGGGGCGCCACGCGCCGGTCCAACACCAAAACGCGTAAAGGTCCGCGGCGATCACCCAGACCACGCCCCAAAACAGCAGGCGCTTGGCCGGGCGCAAACGGGGATCCGCCCAATCGCGCACGCCGCGCCGAAACCAGGCGTGCAGACCGTAACCGGCGATCAAAAAGAGCGGAAGATAGAAATAACGAGCCACCGTGAGCGGCGCGAGAAAGCAAAGCAGCGCGCAGGCCTGCAGGACGCAATCGCGCAGAATCAACGGCGTCGCGGCCGGGCGCAGCGCTTGCTCCAGCCAGGCCAGGGCCGGCAACAGCGTCAAAAACAAAACGACCACATCGACCGCACGAATGGATCGCGCGTCACGGGCTTCATGGGCGGCAGGCATACCGCTATCATGCCTACGCTCGCGCCAACCGGCAAGCAGCCCGACCGCGCTTGACAGCGAAACGCCGGTCTCCCTATTCTCAGCAAACAGGACAACACGGCCGTCCGCCTTGCAGGAGCAACAACCCGTGATCGCGTTGATTCTCAAGCTCGGGCCCGATCAACACGTGCGCTACCCGCTCAACCGCATGGTGCAGCGCATCGGGCGCGACCCCAATTGCGAGATTTTTCTCGAAGGCGATCTCGTCAGCCGTTACCACGCGGAGATCACGCACGCGGCCGGCAAACTGGTGCTGCGCGATATGGGCAGCACCAATGGCACGTTCGTCAACGGCCGCCAGTTGACCGCGCCGGTGGAACTCAAACAGGGTGACGAGGTCGGCATCGGCAATCAGACGTTGGTCGTGGTCGATGAACCGGATTCCCGGCTCGAAGAGACCTCGGCGCAGGACGGAGAAGCCGTGCGTCATCTGCGAATGAGCGGCGCCGAGTTCCCGCCCGACGAAATGCCGCCGTCCCACGACGCGACGATCGCCGTGGTACGGAACGTCGTCCCGGAGCAGGCGGCCGCGCCGCGCGAGGCGACGCGCCTTGTGTTCATCGGCGCGCCGGCCGGAACCGAGTATCCGCTGATTCAACCCGAGGTGCGCCTGGGACGCGCCAAGTCGTGCGAGCTCGTGATCGACCAGCCGCTGGTGTCGGCGCAGCACGCGAAAATCGTGCTTCGCCAGGGCGGCCACTTCATCTACGACACGCGCAGCCTCAACGGCGTGCGGGTGAACGGACACAAGATCCGCGGCGTGCGCTTGCAGAACGGCGACGAGATCACCATCGGCGACACGCGCCTGCGTTACGAAGATCCGAATCAACCGAGCGCGCCGCCTCGGACGGCCCCGCCGCCGGAAGTGCGCCCCGGCCGGAAGTGGCTGACCTGGGTGATCATCGGCGCCGGGCTGGCCGTGCTGGCGGCCGCGATCCTGCTGTCCTGGCGATAGAGGGCGGGAAGTTGAAACGCGCGATTGCGCTGGCGGTGGTTGTCGCGGCGGCGGCGGTCATCGCGGCCTGGGCGGAAGAAGCCCCGGTCACCGTCGATTCGATTGTCGCCACGGTCCACAACGACATCATCACCCTCGAAGATATCCGGCTGGAAGGCGATATTCTGCGGCACAACGGCCTGTGGTTCACCCAGGTCGAACCGCCGGCCGAGATCACGCCGAAATTGGTGTTCGAAGAAATCCTGGCGCGCCGCCTGCTCTACTTTCAGGCGGTGAAGATGGGATTCGTCGACGTGCCGGACAGCGACCTCAACGAAGAGGCGGAAGCGTTCCGCAGTTCGTTTTCCAATCTGGATGAATATCGCGCCTGGCTGCGCAAGTTCGAATTGCGCGATGAGGACGTCGCCATTTCGGATTTGCCGGCCTACGCCAGCTACCCTTCGATTCGCCAGCGCTTTCGCCAGCGCCTGGTGATCGAACAATACCTGTCCAAAAAGATCGGCATTCAGATCAAGATCGGCCTGAGCGACTACTTCGAGGAGCACCGCGCCGCGCTGGTCGCCGCGCACCCCGGCGACACGCCGGAGCACCTGCGCGAACTGGCCCGCCGCCAGTTCTATCTCGAACGCCTGCAGGCCCATCTGTTGGAGTTGCGCGCGCAGACGACCGTGGTCATTTTGCGGGCGGAGTTTCGCTAGCCGCGCGAAAATACTTCAACCATTTTGTCGTCTTCACCGATAACATAAAAGAGAGCACTATACCTGTATACTTTCGGTTCAGGCCACGGTAATGGAGTTGCGTTCACAAGCCGAGCAAATTGTTCTCGCCACCCTCGCGGCCGTGGCGCCGGAAACCTTGATTCCCCGTCATTTTTCGCGGTACGGCGATCAACTGATGATCAAGGACACCGAGATCCTGATCCGGCAAAGGCCGATCATCTGCCTGGGCGCGGGCAAGGCGGCGTCGCGGATGGCGCAAACCTTGAGCCACGTACTCGGCCAGCCGTTCGACGACGGCGTTCTCGCCACGCCGGACGGCCACGTAGGCGGCGCGCCGGGTTGCCTTTCATATGCCGCGGGTCATCCGCTGCCCGACGAGCGCAGCATGGTCGCCGCCGCCGCGGCAATGGACCGGGCGCAACACTGGGCGGAGCGAAATCCGTTGGTGCTGGGCGTGCTCAGCGGCGGAGCGTCGGCGCTGTGGTGCCTGCCCCGCCCGGGTCTGACGCTGGAGCAAAAACGCGAAGCCGGACAATGGTTGTTGGCCAGCGGTCTGCCCATCGACAAGATGAATACGATTCGCCGCCGGCTGTCCGCGATCAAGGGCGGACGCCTCGCCGCCGCAATGCGCGGGGCCGAGATACATGTTTTCGTGCTTTCCGACGTGCCGGAAGGCCAGAGGCTGGATGTCGTGGGCAGTGGGCCGTTCCACCCGGACCCGACCGACATCGAGCAGGCGCTGGCGGCCCTGCGCGAAGCCCAAATTCCGCCGCCCTCCTGGTTGGAGCGGGCCGTCGCCGAAGCTCCGCCGAAACCGGAGCCGGCGGCGTTCGCCCGGGTGCGCCATCACCAGGTCGGATCCAATCGCGATGCGATGGTCGCCGCGGCGAGAAAAGTATCGCAGCTCGGATTTCAACCCGCGTTTTACGATCAGCCCTTGGTCGGTGAGGCGGCGGACGTCGGCCGTCAACTGGCCGAGCTCGCCCGGCTCGTCACTCACGAACGTCCGATCGCGCTGGTTTTCGGCGGCGAGACCACGGTCACGCTGTCCACCACGGCGGGTCGCGGCGGACGCAATCAGGAAATGGCGCTGGCGTTCAGCCTCGCCCTCGAGGGGCGCGAAGGCCTGTCGCTGCTGGCCTTCTCGACCGACGGCATCGACGGCCAGTCGAACGCCGCCGGCGCGTTCGTCGACGGTCGCACGGCGCGGCGTATTCGTGACCGCGGTCTCGACCCGGCCGGTCATCTCGCCGGACACGATTCGTACCACGCGCTCGCCGCCGCCGACGCGCTGATCTTGACCGGCCCCACCAGCACCAACGTGGCCGACGTCGCGCTCGTTTTCGCTGTTTGAAGTCGTGTAGTCGGTCGATGCGCCGACAACGCTCGCCGCGCTACTCGTCCGCCTCCGCGGGCGGCCGGCGCGCGATGCGTACGCGGCGAATCTGGCGTTCGGTCGCGCCCTCGATCAGCACGTCCAGATCGTCGAGCACGAAACTTTCGCCCACGGTGGGCACGCGGCCGATGCGGTCGAGAATCCAGCCGCTCACCGTGTTGAAGCCGCCCTCCGGCGCCTCGATGCCGAGCAGTTCGCCCAGCTTTTCCATTTCGAAACGGCCGGAGATGGACACCGCGTTTTCCTCGCGCACGAAGATATGCGGCTCGCCGTGGTCGTACTCGTCGTCGATCTCGCCGACGATCTCCTCCAGGATATCCTCGATGCTCACCAGCCCGGCCGTGCCGCCGAATTCGTCGATGACCAACGCGAACTGCTCGCGCCGCTCCTGCAGCGAGGCCAGCAGATCGTCCAACTTCTTCGTCTCCGGCACGACGTAAACCTGGCGCAGCACCAGCTCGAGGCGAAACGAAGCTTCCCGACCCCAGAACCGCATCACGTCTTTCACGTTGACGTAGCCGACGACGCTGTCGAGGTCTTCGTTGACGACCAGCAGCCGGCTGTGCCCGGCGTCGACGATGGTCTGCACGATCTCGCGGATCGGCGCGTGCTGGTCGACGTAGGCAATTTCCGTGCGCGGCACCATCACTTCGCGGACCGAGGTTTTGTCCAGATACAGGATGCCCTGCATCATTTCGCTTTCGTCGGGATCGATCAGGCCGCCTTCTTCCAACTCGGAAAGCGCCTCTTCCGTCGCTTCGTCATCGTCGGCGGACTTGCGGAAGAGCGCGATGAAGCGCCGAAAACGAGTGGGGCGTCGAATTCCTTCTTTGTCGCTCATCGTGATTTCCCGCTCCCCGACAACTCATCCAGCAGATCCTGCATTTCCTGCTGCGCCCGTTCCATGCGCGCCGCTTCGTCCGGCCCCGACCGTTCATGATCGTAGCCGGCCAGATGCAGCAAACCATGTATGGCATAAAACCCGACCAGATACAAAACGGACTCCTGGGCGGCCTCGGCCTCGCGCGCGGCGTGGTCAACGTTGACGATGATTTCGCCGAGCCGGTCGGGTTCCGGCGAATCGAACGAGATGACGTTGGTGGCGCGGTCGCGGCCGAGGTAGCGGCGGTTGAGCGCGCGGATTTCCTCGTCGCCGACCAGCGTGATTTCCAGGGGGCGCCGGTCGCCGCCCAATCGTTCGCGCGCCCGGCGCATCAGCCGGCGCAGCGGCTCAGTCGGCAGTTTCCGGCCGGTCTGGCGCTGCGACAACCGGCAGGCTGACCACTTTCCCTCGCTTGGCGGCATCGCCGTTCGACTCCGGGTATTCGATACGTCCATGGAAACGGCCGTTGAGCACCGCGCTGAACTGACCGGCGACTTTGTGCAGGTCGCGCAGGGTCATCTCACATTCGTCGAGTTGGCCGTCGGCGAAAACCTTGTCGATCAGTTCGGTGACCAGCGACTCGATGCGCGCCGGGGTCGGCGTCTTGAGTGAGCGGGTCGCGGCTTCGGCGATGTCGGCCATCATGACCAGCGCGGCTTCTTTGCTCTGCGGCTTGGGCCCCTTGTAACGGAATTCGGTTTCCGCGACGCGCTCATGCCCCGCCTCTTCCAACTGCTTCGCGCGATCGTAGAAATAGCGGATGCGCGAGGTGCCGTGGTGCTGCGCGATCACCGCCGCGATGCGTTCGCCCAGCCGCTGCCCCAACGCGTAGTCGACGCCGTCGCGCACGTGCGAAATCAGAATCAGGCTGGACATGTGCGGCTCGAGGTTGTCGTGCGGGTTGGCCACGCCGATCTGGTTTTCGATGTAGTACTCCGGTTTGTTGACCTTGCCCACGTCGTGGTACAGCCCGGCGACCTTGGACAGCAGCGGGTTGGCGCCGATCGCCTCGGCGG
>PMZC01000337.1 GCA_003170555.1 Deltaproteobacteria bacterium | reverse complement strand
TCCTTCTCCCCTCTCCGTGTCGGAGAGGGGCCGGGGGTGAGGTCTTCTCCCGTGTCGGGGTGAACCGAAGGTTCACCTACGACTGTCTACTTCTTCTTCGCCAACGTGAATCGCCACGTGCACGCCTCGTCGCCGCAATCGTCGGGCGGGCACTCGATGCACTCGGTCTTGAGGCGCGGATCGACGGTCTCGGCGAATCCGACGTATTCCACCAGGCCCACCGGCTTGCAGGGAAAGTCGGCCAGGCCCTTGCGCCGCCGCGCCGCTTGCACCCGGCAGTTTTTCATGTGGTAGATCAACGCGTCGCCTTCGCGGCGGATTTCCTGTTCGTTAACGCAGGCATAGAGCCGATACCCCAGCGCCTTGTGCAGCGCGTCGAGGCCGCCGGCGGCCGGAATATTGAACGCCTTCATGATGCGGCCGGCTTCAGCCACGGTGAAGCGGCGCCAGGAGGCGATATCCAATTCGATGGCCGGCTCCAAGCCGAGTTTCTCTTCGACGGCCAAAAACCAGCAACCGTCGTGCGCCAGCCAGTTGCTCGCATAGACCGAAAGCAGCTTGAGCAAACCTTCGCGATCGAGTTCGGGAAATTGATCCGCCATGTGACGGCTCCATACAAGTTAGGGCGGGCAGGTTACCACAGGTTGTGCGCGTCGCCAAAGGCGCCCCCACTGCAAAGCGGCTTTATCTTTTAACCTCGGCCAAATATCGAGGGTCAAAGGCATGAGTATTTTAGCATAGGGGTGGTTTATTCCGCCGCTTTTCATCTGGCAGCCAATCTGGAGCAAGCAATGAAGAAGATTTGGGCAGTATCCTTGGTGTTTGTCATCGCGCTGGCGATCGTCGCGCTCACCGCCTGTGAACCGAAGGGCCCGAAAGCCCTCGTGGCGGAAACCACGTTCAACTTCGGTCAGATCGACCAGTACGACGTCGCCGCGCACGTGTTCATCATCAAGAACCAGGGCGATCAGAAGCTGGAGATCAAACGGGTGAAGAGCACCTGCGGCTGCACCGCGGCCCAGCCGAAGTCGAAGGTCATCGAACCCGGCCAGCAGACCGAAATCGAAGTGAAGTTCGACGCCGGTCCCCGCAGCGGCGAGCAGAAGAAGCGGATCACCGTGGAAACCAACGACGCCGCCACGCCGGTCATTCAGCTTTATATGGAAGGCACGGTGGTCGAGCGGCTCGCGCTCGATCCGCGCTCGATTCGCATCATCGACGCCGAACCGAACAAGGAAGCATCCGGCACGCTGACCATGACCAACAAAAGCCAGCAGGCCATCACGATCAGCGCGCTGAAAGCCGACGACCCGACGGTGACCAAGACCGTGCTCAAGGTCAACGACAAGCCGGCGGCCCTGCCCTACAAACTGGAGCCCGGCCAGTCGGTCGTGTTGTCCGTCACGGTCAAGATGCCGGCGGACAAAAATTTCCACCGCACGTCGATGCAGGTGATCACCGCGGAACGGCCGGATAAACCGGTGACGGTCAATATCGTGCTGCGCAAGAAGGGCGCCGGGGGCGTTCAACCCGGCCAGTTCCTGCCGAACAACATGATGCGCCATATCCCCGCGGGCGGTCCGACCAGCTCCATGCACCCCGGGATCAAACCGAAATCCCCGAAGAAACCCGCGCCGCCCACCGGCGACGAATAACCACAAGACCAATCGCAATCGGGGCGCCTCCCGCGAGGCGCCCTTTTTGTTGGCGCGCGGTCGGACGACTTTACGGCCGAACGTGATGCGATGCTTTGCTCGCCGCGCCTGCTTCAGTGGGCGAGTCGCCGCCCCAAATTTGCCGAAGAATATTTAACTTTGCGCCGGAAATTCTGTGTTATGCTTTTTGCGCAATAGCGTTGTCGGCCTGTCGCCGAAGCAAAACGGGAGGGCGCCATGGCCAAAATATCTCTGACTAGGAAAATAGGTGACTGTCCCCTATTTTCCCTATTTTCGGGTGTGATATGAATCGAATATATCTTGTGATGATATTCACTCTGTTGACATTATCTTTCCGATCGACAGTACCTCTGGTCGCGGTGGCCGATACTTCTCACGCGCTTAACCTGAAATATTCCGCCGACATCCCCCACGACCAACCGCTTTGGCGACTGGACCTTCCCTTGGACAGTTATGGACTGGTCCAAATCGCGGCGGATCACGAAGGAAATTTTTATCTCTGGGGCGATGGGTTGTTGGCGAGAATCGACACGGACGGCAACGTGCTGTGGCAGGAAAACGAGCCGGTAAACGAGTTGGCGATCGGACCTCAAGATGAAATCTACTATTCGCGAGGCGATCACGCGAGTTTGATGAAGCGCGACAAAGAAGGGAATTCGGTATGGGAGAAGAAAATCGTCGGCTTCGAATTTTGGGATCCGGTGGTCGATGCCGATGACAATGTCTATCTGTATCTGAACAAGCCGCAATTCGGTCCGTCTTTTATTGCGAACTATTCTTCTGACGGCGACGAACTGTGGCGCGTGAATTATCCGGGCGTCTATGCTGACTACTCCGATCGCACACTTTCTTGCACGACCGACGGTTTCTTATACGTTACGGGAAAAGACAACTTGGTTTTTACGGCGCAATACGGACCGGACGGCGCCTACAAATGGACCGTGACCGTCTCCACTGCGGAAATCATCAATTCGGTCGGCAAGCTTATTATTGCAAGTGGAGGCGGAGTTTTTTGGGCGTTGGCTACCGGAAATACTGACTACGATATCGTCGCATCAAAGATAGACTCGGCCGGAAATAACCAATGGAGCTATCAAGATTATTGGGGTGAACTCCCCTGGGGTTCGTCGATGGTCGATCAGATTCGACTCGATAGCTCTGACGACCTTTTCATTCTCGGCTCGAAGACGTGTGTCGATCACGATAGCGACAATTGCCGAAAATTGATTTTGTTAAAGCTGAATCCGGTCGGACACCAATTATGGAAAGTCGACTCGTTCGACGGGATTTTCATGAAAGGATCATCGATGGCGTTAGACGGCCAGGGAAACGCAGTTGTTGCCGGTCGCAAATGTCTGAATTTCGATGACGGCGCCTGGTACGATCAATGTTTGGACTCCAGATACTCCGTGATCAAGATCGACTCGGCCGGTGCTATTCAGTGGACCGTTGATTACGACGTGACGAATAGTGAAAACGAAGGTGCGACCAGCGTGGTTCTCGACAACGAAGACAATATCTATGTAGCTGGCGCATACGATTCGATCTCCGACGATGACACGACGCCCGATGACGATGCCACGCCCGACGACGACGCAACTTCCGACGACGACGCAATACCAGATGATGATGTCACCCCCGACGACGATTCTTCTCCCGCTTCATCCGGCGGCGACAATTCCGGCTGCGGGTGCTGAGCGCGCGGTCGGCTCAGGTGGTGAAGTTGTTGGCGCCGCAGACGGGGCAGCGTTTGCGCAGGCGGGGCACTTCGCCGGTCCAGCGGCACGAGGCGCATTCGACGAACACGGTGGACACCATGTCTTCCGGCCGCCGGCCGGGACGCCGGGCGAAGGAAAAGATCGTGGTGATGACGATCGAAAGCGCCAGCGCCGCCATCGCCGCGATCCAGATGATCTCCGGCGCCAGCAGGCGGCCGATGATGCCGTTGGTCATGGGGTCCATCGCGTTCGCTTCCTTGCCCGCGGGCGGGCGTCAATGCAGCGTGGCGCCCTGGCGGTCGGCGCTGCGGTTGATGGCCTGAAAATAGATATAGGCGAACAGGCGCGCGAGCGGGCGCGGCAGTCCCTGAATCATCCGGCGGGCTTCGGTCACGTTCGGCGCATCGACCAGGCGGCGCACGACCTCCGCGAGCTCCACGCCGTATCGTTGGCTGTCGGCGAGGATGTCGTCTTCCGCGGCGGACAACGTTTCGCTGACCAGGTCGTCGTCGAACAGATAGTGATAGCCGTACAGGCCGCGCTCGAATAGATACAACAGATCTGGCTGCAACGCGCTCCTCCTCGTTTGTTTTCTAGCAACCACCCGCCGGACTGTCAATCAACGCGCCTGATTGAAGCCCGGCGAGGTCGCGCTTACAATGCCGATATGGGCGCGATCAACCCGTACTGCACCTACCGCCGGCCGCAAAACGACCTGCCCTGGTTTTTCAATTTCTGCGTGACGGCGCGCTGTAATCTCTATTGTCTGAGCTGCCGTAGCGCCGAAGTGCGGGTGAAGGCGCCGGAGCCGGAAGCCGTGCTGGCGTTCTTCGACCGGCTGGCCGCCTGGCTGCCCAAACCGCTGTTGGTGTGCCTGGTCGGCGGCGAGCCGATGATGCATCCGCGCATCTACGACTTCGTCGCCCGGCTGGCGGGACACGGTTTCGTCACGTCCCTCAACACCAACGGCTCGCTGCTGAACGTGGAACGGGTGCGCCGCCTGGTGGACGCCGGCCTGGACATCATGAACGTTTCGCTGGATGGCTTTCGCGAAACGCACGACCGGCTGCGCAACGCGCCGGGGCTCTTTCAGGGCATCATGGACATGCTCGAATACATGGCGGCCGCCACGTCGTTCAAGCTCAACGTCACCACCATCATTCACGCGCAAAACGCGCATGAACTGCCGGACCTCGTGCGATTCTTGACGCGCATCCCCCGCTTTGGGGTCGTGCATTTTCAGGCGGTGATCCCGACGCTGGCGACGGTGTGGTCCAACCGCTTTTTCGCCGAAGACCCGCTCTGGCCTCGCGACGAAGCCCAACTGGCCCGCGTGCTCGCCACCTTAGACGAATTGGAGCAAATGAAGCGCAACAAGGAGCCCGTCGACAACGTGCTGTCGCAGTTCGCCTGGTGGCGGCGTTATTTCCGCGACCCGCTCAATTTCATGGACGGCCGCCCCTGCCGCGTGGGCCTGGACAATCTGGAACTGATGACCGACGGCTCCCTCACCCTCTGCGACGAATACGGCTCGCTCGGCGCCATCGAAGACGACCCGCGCGAATTGTGGCAATCAAAAGCCGCGCAAGAAATGCGCGAGCGGATGCGCCGCTGCACGAAGGCCTGCAACTTCCGCGTTAATTGCTGCTATCTCGAGGAAGATAATCCGCAGTGACCGGCGAAAACACAGCCGACGGCGGCTGTGCTCCCTGAATCCGGAGCGTAGGCGCCCTCGCCTGCGCCGAGGGTTGGGGCGTATGGCAATACGCCCCTACGATCTACAAACCCTAGCCCCGCTCAGCACCCGCATCCGCTGTTGTCGTCGTCGCCGGAGTCGTGGTGGCCGGAATCGTCGTCGGTCAGATCGTCATCGACGGAATCATCATCGGCCTGGTCATCGTCGATGGCGTCGTCATCGACCGCGTCATCGTCGACGGCGTCATCGTCCACCGCATCGTCATCGACCGCGTCGTCATCGACCGCGTCGTCATCCACCGCATCATCGTCGACCGCATCATCGTCGACCGTGTCATCATCAATCGTGTCATCGTCGATGGTGTCGTCGTCCACCATGGTGTCGTCATCGGTGGGATCGTCGTCGCCGTACGGTCCGTCGCCGGGCAGCGTCGCGTAGTAGACGCCCATCCAGTAGGCGACGAGATAATCGAAGCCGGCGCCGATCTGCGCTTTGTCGTCGCCCGTGGCGCACGAGGCGATGAACACGTCGCCGCTCTGCCAGTACATGTCGGTCCACGGCCGGTCGTCGAGCTCGCGCCCGTCTTCGGTTTGCGGGTGGACGTCGATGAGCTGCCGCAGTGCGGGGTACTTGTCGAGAAAGTCGTTCATCCAAACCGAGAACGGGTCAAGCGGCTGGTCGGAGCAGGTGACGCCGCGGATGTAATCGGGCGGATCCCAATAGCGGCCGAGGGTGTTGAGCGCATCGGCCTGAATCGACGCCAGCTCGTCGCCGTCGCATTCGCCCAAGCGCCGGCAGCCGGTGATGTGCACGGCGTCGAAGAACGGGTTGTGAATGTTCTTCGTCCACGGCCGGTTCTGCTTCTGCCAGGTGTCGTAGAGGAATTGCAGCCGTTCGCGATCAGGCCACAGGCGGAACATCGACTGGAACGCCAGGTGCCGCAGGTTGTTGCCGAAGAATTCGTCGTAGCGATTGAAGAACGAGTTGGTGTCGATCGGCAGAATGATTTTGTTTTTGTCGAACTGATCGTCGAGCAGGTCCCAGTAGTACTGCTCGTCGATCACGTGCGCGGCCTGCACCAGCCACGCCAGGCGCATCACGCCGCCGACCCACGCCGCGTGGTTGCCGGTGTACTGGCCGTTCTCGTCGGTGATGTTCCAGCTATTGGTGACGAGCATCTGGATGATGTCGGCGAAGTCTTGCCGAATCCACCCGCGCTTCTCTTCGTCCTGCCCGGCGAGCGCTTCGTAGGCCAGCGTCATGCCCCACCAGTAGCCGCTGTACTGGTCGCGGCTGGTTTGGTGCACCCAATAGTACCCGTCCCAATCGCCCGTGCCTTTGACTTTCCAGTCGCTGCCGTCGGGGTTGTTGCAGTTCCACGGCCAGACGTCGTGGCCGAAGTAGCGCGGGATGTAGCCGAGCGTTTGCGTCACCAGCATCGCGTTGTGCATGTAGGTGACGATGCGCTGCGTTTCGCTGAGCGCGTCGGCGTCGCCGGTGATCAGGTAGCGCAACGCCTGGCTGCCGAGGTACATGCCGGTCCAGATCATGCTGTCGCCCTGGTTCTGCAGACAGACCAGCGTGGTGTAGGTGTCGTCGGTCCAACTGGACACGGTGGTCAGCCCGCCCATGTCGCCGGTGAACCACCAGTTTTCGATTCCGCCTTGGTAGGCGTCGGCCCGCCCTTGCAAAAGCGGATCGACCGCCCCGGCGTAAACGACATTCGCGGCCAGCACCAACAACAACGTCAGCCAGATCACACGGCGCATGTCATGCTCCTTTTCTCCCTCAGCGGCGGCGATTGTAGCCGAAAAAACGCCGGTTGATAATCGCGGTTAGATGCGGACCTCTCCCCCGGCCCCTCTCCGACGCGGAGAGGGGAGAAGGCACGCCGGCGACGGCTCTCCCCCCGCGTCGGGGGGAGATGGAGGGGGGTCAGGACCTCCCCCAACCCCCTCCGTATTGCGGAGGGGGAATCGAAGACCTTGCGGCTGGCGACATTTTTTGCCGACGAATACGCACGTTGCTTGGCGCAAGGTCGACGTCATTCTCCTCCCTCCGCAATACGGGGGGAGGCCGGGAGGGGGGTCCGGACGGTCCTTAAATAAAGAGGCGCCCCGTGGCTAGGACTTGCAGGAATGGGAGGGTCGCCACGGGACGCCATTGGCAGTGATGCGCAGAGTCTAGCGAAATCGCCAACGCAGATCAAGTAAAAAGTGAAGGGATATCAACTAGGCGGAAGGTTCGGTTGCCGCTCGCCTTGCCGGTCGGAGGGCTGCGGCGACGGCGGCGAGGATGACGAGCGCGCCGAGCAATTGCGGCGCGGTGGGCGTTTCGCCGACCCAGGCCCAGGCGAGCGGAATGCCGACCACCGGTTGCACGAAGACGGTGATCGCCACGTTGGCCGCGAGGTCTTGCGCGAGGGCCACGTACCACAGCGTGTAACCGAACGCCGAGCAGAGCAGCGCGAGGAAGCCGACCAGCACGAGCCAGTCGACGTGCGTCAGGCGCCCCGCGGCGGGCCAGTAGCCGAGCGCGCTCAAGGCGACCACGTTGATCACGCTGGCCGACGTGATGGCGACGGCGGTGATCTTCAGCGGCGGCACGCGCTTCAGCAGGCTTTTGCCGACCAGCGAATAGGTGGTTTCAAAAAAGATCGCCAGCAGGATCAGCGCCGTGCCCAGCGGACGCACCACGCTGTGCGCGCGCCAAAACTCCGAAAGCAGCAGCACGCCGCCGAACGCCGCCAGCAGCGCCAGCGCGGTGCGACGCGCGATGTGCTCGCGCAAAAAGATGTACGCGCCCACGGCGATCAGCAGCGGCTCGATGGAGACGAGCACCGCCGCGTCGGCCGCGCGGCTGAACGTCACGCCCTGGTACAGCGCGATCGGCGACAGCGTAAACGAGGCGACGCCGATCACCACCGCGCGCCCGAAGTCGCCCGCGCTCATCTTCAGGCCGTACTTGACCTGCGCGATCAGAAGCAGCGGCAGCGCGGCGATGATATAGCGCAGCGAGGTCACCAGGTAATACGGCGCGTGCGCCATCAACGCCTTGGTCGCCGGATACGTCCCGGCCCAAATGACGTTCATCAGCAGCAGAATGACGAGGGTGGAACGCTTCATGGCGAAAGTCTTGGGGCTTGGGTCCTGAGGCTTGAGGGGTGGAAAAAATATCCCGAACCGGCAACCCTCAAGCCCCAAGCCTCAAGCCTCAAGCCTTCCCCTTCGTTCCGCATTCCTCAGCCCACCTTCGCGAATCCGTCGCTCAGTACGGCGCGGCCCGCTTCGTCAAGCACTTGAAAACCCCGCGCGGCGCCATCTCGCCGGGTGAGCTGCACGCGAATCGTGGCGCCGGGGATGACGAAGCCGGTGAAGCGGCCGGCGATCTCGCGCAGCCGTTCGGGTTCGCCGCCGGCCTCGCGATTGACCAGCTCGCGCGCCGCCAGCGCCAGCGTCGCCGTGCCCTGCAGGATGAGGTCGGGCAGTCCGACGGCGCGGGCGAACGAGCGCGAGGTGTGAATGGCGAAGACGATGTTCGTCGCCGCGTCATAGATGAACGGCAACTCGCGCGCGATGGCCAGCGGCGCGTCCCAAAGAACAGACGGCGGTTCGCGCCACGCCGGCGCCGCGGGCAAGTCGCTCGCGCCGCGTCCCTCGCCGTTGCATTCGACGCCGCGGAGAAACGAACTGCTGAACTCGGTGAAGATCGGCGCGCCGTGCTGATCGACCGCATCCGCGCGCAGCACGAGCAGCGTCCCGGCCGATTTCGGCAGCACGGCGATGACGCGTCCGGTCAGCCGCAGCCGGTCGTCGGGCCGGACCGGTCGGTGAAGCACGAGGTGCTCGCCGGCGTGCACGAGGGTCGGCAGCACGGAAGGCGGCAAGAGCGTTTGTACGGCGGAGAGCAGCGGCCAGGTCAGCGTGACCGCGAACAACGGCGGCGCCACGAGCCCGCCGGCCGCCGTGTCGTCGAGGTAACGCGGATTCGCGTCGCCGACCGCGGCCGCGTAGTTGGTCGTGTCGCGCCACGCGACCACGCGCTCCACCGGCGGCAACTCCCGGCCGGCGAGTGCGACGTCGATTTTTTCGGTCATAGCGCGGCGACTCCGTTCGATGCGGGAGTGGCGTGAGGTATCACGTCAGCACCCTGACATAAAGAAAGGGGCGGACACGTCGGTCCGCCCCTACGATAGCTTAAGCTTTGACTAGCAGCCGCAGCCGCCGCTGTCGTCGCCGCTGGACGAAGAATCGTCGTCGATGGAATCGTCGTCAGACGGGTTCGTGTCGTCGTCGGTCGGCGTCACGTCGTCGTCGGTCGGCGTGGTGTCATCGTCGGTGACCGTGTCATCGTCGGTCGGCGTCGTGTCGTCGTCGGGGACGATGTCATCATCCGGCGTCGTATCGTCGTCGGGGACGATGTCATCATCCGGCGTCGTATCGTCGTCCGGAGCGGCGGCCCAGCCGCGCACCTCGATGTTGTCCACGCCCCAGTAATAGCCCATCATGCCGGCGGTGTAATGGAACCGAATGTGTACGTTGGCCTTGTGATCCAAGCCGGGCACATCGTACACCTTATCGCCCGCATCCGACGAATTGAACTGCTGGATGAGCGTCCAGGTCGTCCCGTTGTCGAGCGTGTAATCCACGGTCGGTTTCTCGAAGAAGCCTTGTTCGAAGTCGTGCGAGAAGGCGACCTGGATGCCCGAGTAGTCGGTGCAATCGATCGTCGGACTGATCAGCATTTCGTCCATCTGGCCGAAGATGTAGGCCGTGCGGTCGCAGATGGCGAACTTGCCCTGCCAGTACGGCGAGGATTCGCCGCCCGGGTTGGTGTCGGTCCACGTGCCGGGGCAGCTCCCGCCGTTGACGATGGTCCACTGCGAGATGTTTTTGTCATCGAACGTTTCCTTGAACAAGCGGATCGGCCCCACCGGCGTCGCGTCCTTGACCACGGTGTTGCCGTCCTCGTTGCCCAACGCATCCTCGGCGCGCACCACGTAGTAGTAGGTGTTGCCGTTGACCACGTCGGTGTCGAGATACGACGTATCCGTGACGTTGGTCAGCGGCGTGCCGAAGTCGAAGCCGCCCGGCGTGTCGGCGCGATAGACGTTGTAGTGAATGGCGTGCGCGTCGGTCGCCGCGTCCCACGCCAGCGTGACCTGGTAATCGCCCGGCGTCGCCGAATTCAACCCGGCGAAGGTCGGCGCCGCGCAATCGGCCACGGCCGTCGCGGTTTTCACCACGTTGTGGCCGCCGTTGCCGTCGTCCGCGTCGATGTAGGTCACGGTGATCGTGTCGCCGTCGGCCACCGAAATTTTGTTGTCGCCGTGGGCCGGGGCGTCGCCGGTGGTCACGATCGAGCCGTCATAGATGCCAGCTTTGTCGGTCTTGTTCAGCACGACGGTTTCCGTCGCGGTTTCCGTGTCGCTCTTGATCGTCACGTTCTGCGTATTGGCGGTAAGGTCGATATCCATCACCTTGATGTTGATCGTGGCGTCGCAGTTGTAGGCCTGGGCGTCGATCTGCACCTTGCCGTCGTGGTTGACCATTTGCCCGGTCAGCCAGGTCAGCGCGGCGACCACGTCGATGCGGCCGCGGCCGAAGGTGTTGTCTTCGCCCGGGTCGCCGAGATCGACCGCGGTGACATACAGCGCGGTCTTGAGTTGCTCCGGCGTCGCGTCGGGGAAAGCCTGCGCCAGGAGCAGAATCGCGCCGGCCACATGCGGCGTGGCCATCGAGGTGCCGCTCGCCAGACCATAGCTGTCGCCGGGCTGGGCGGAACACACATCGACGCCGATCGCGCTGACTTCCGGTTTGATGGTTTGGTTGTCGCAGCGCGACGGCCCCAGGCTGGAAAAGTCGGCGATGGTCGTCGCGTCCTGGTTCAACGCGCCGACCGAGAACACGTTCACGTCCGTGGCGATGCGGTCGCCCGGTGAACGCGGGCCGATCGAACCTTCGTTGCCCGCGGCGAAAACCACGGCCACGCCGGCCGCTTCGGCGCCGTCGATGACCGCGTTGAAGTTGGTTTGGCATTGGCCGTATTCACTCTGCGGCAGGCCCCACGAATTGCTGACGACGTTCGGCACGTCGTCGGACGTGTTCGGATCGCCGTCGGGGTCGGCCATCCACTGGAAGCCGGCCACGGCCAGGGTGAGGATGTCGCCGGTGTCGACCGTTTTCGCGCCGATCCACTTCGCGCCGGGGGCGACGCCGATCTGGTTGGCGCCGTCTCTACCGAGGATCGTGCCCAGCGTGTGCGTGCCGTGGCAAAAGCCGGGGCACGCGTCGGTCGGGAACTGTTCGTTGTAATTCGGATCGAACCACGCTTCGGCGGGCGTCACGCCGGGAACCAGCCCGCGCCACCGCGCGGCGAACGCCGGGTGCGTGCCGTCGGCGCCGGTGTCCTGGTCGCAAGCCAGCGTGCCCGTGCCGTCAAAGCCCAGCGCCCACATTTCCGGCGCGTGAATCGCGGCCACGCCGTTTTCCACGGCGCCGGCCGGGCAACTTGCCGTCACCGACGTGGCGACCGGCGCAATCAATTCGATTTCGACATCGTAGTAAATCGCCGCGACCTCGGGCTGATTGGCCAGCTCACGGATGAAGCCGGGCGTCGCCGTATAGCCGATCGAATTGCTGATCCAGAACGGCCACACGCGGGTCACCTCGCCGATGGCCGCGCTCGCCGTGGCCATGTCCATCAGCACGGACTGGCTCCGCTCGGCCAGGTCCTGCAGCCGCGTCACCACTTCGAAGTGCCGGCGCGCGCGCCCGCCGCCCTGGGCCTTAACCTCGGCCAGGACGGATTGCAGATTGAGTTGTTGTTTCAGAACGACGTAGACGTCAATCTGGTCGCTGGCCTGCGCCCGGTTCAAAATTTTGACCAGATTGGGGTCCATGAACGCCGCGGCTTGGGCGTTGACCGCCACGCACAGCGTCAGCAGGACGATAAGAAAAAGTATTCTGCGGGTCATGGGTTTTACTTCCTTTGCGCCAGTGTTATCTGTTCGGGCCACGTCGTTCTCGCCAGGAGGAGACCCGTGTCCCAGCCGCGCCCGCGATGGGCGTCTGACCAACGAAATATTTATCAATAAGCCTGCGTTCCGTTCGACGCGCGCCATGATAGTCGAATCAAACCGGGGCGTAAAGTGGCGCGGGGCGTCGCCGGGGCGCGCGGCTGCACGCCCGGGGCGCGCGCCGGCCTCAGCGTTTCGGCGGCGGGCGGCTCGCGGCCGGCGGCGGTTTTGCGTCCGGCGCGCTCCCCCGCGACATGTGGGACAAAATAGCGCGCGCGTTGTTCCCCATGATCGAGCCGCACACCGGCTGCTGCGCCACCCCGCGCGTCAGCAGGTCGGCGGCCTGACGGTTGTCGTGGTGCAGCGCGAAAAAGAGAAACCCCTGCGAGTAATCATGCAGGCAGCGCAGGCCCGGGTTGGTCGTCCCGGCGAGCCGCGTCGTGAACCGCTGCCATTCCGGCCAGCGGGCCGGCGTGTTCTGGATGTGCGTCAACGAGTTGTTCACCCCTTGCACCACCGGCAACACCTCATTCGACGCCGTGACGGCGCTCACCAGCAGGTCGCCGAATTGGTCCAAGGCGCCGGGTTGATAGCCGATGGCCCGCTCCAAAAACAAAATGGCGTCGGCCATCGCCTGCTGGCGATAACCGCGCAATCCGCCGAAGGTCTCCTGCGTCTCCGCGGGGCTGTTCGCCAGAAGCTCCCGCAGGCGGGCCAGGCGAGGGTCGTCGCCGGCCAGGGGTCGCCGGCGCAGGTCCGCTTCCAGCCGGTTGGCGACGGACTGAAAAGAATCGCGCCAATCGGCGAGCGCCAGGACCTCGTCGAAGTACCGGGCGTACTTGCGAATTACGATGTTATCGCGCCACAGGTCGCCGAGGAGCAGGCGGTACTTCTTCATCAGGTCCGGCCGGTTCGCCCTGGCCAACTCCTCCAGCGAGATGACGATCGCCTGCACAAAGGTCGGCGAAGAGCGCTCCTTGGCCGACAGGTGCTGCAACAGCCAATCGACGTCGGCGTAATGCCCGGCGCGCACCAGGGT
>PMZC01000315.1 GCA_003170555.1 Deltaproteobacteria bacterium | reverse complement strand
GATATAATCAACTTGACTTCGCGCGAAAGGGGCGCTATATCGTGGCCTAGATTTTTATACACGGAAAACATGTCATCACAAGAGACGGCGTCTCTGTGTGGTGCAATCATAGGTGGAAGTTTCTTGACAAGCCAAGTGTTGAAAGGAGGGGAATGAGATTTCGCTCAGTCTCCGGAAAACAAGATACGAAAGGGTTTCGATTCAGGTGTGCTAAGTAGAAATGGTTCGAACCTGAACAAAACAGCAAGGAATAAAGGAGGAGTGCAAAGATGAAGCGTTTTCTTTTGGCCCTCTCGTTGGTCGTGGCGCTGGCGCTGATTTCGTCGCTGGCGTTTGCGGACCAGGAAGGCGACAATCGGGGCGTTACCGTCGGCATCGGCTCGTTGAAGATCAGCGGCATCTTGCAGTCGGGCTTCAATATGCACGTAGGCAGCGAGCTGTTCGGCTCCACCGGAGCGGTGGATCGTCAGTCGCTGGGTTATTCGGACTACGAATTTGTGGTCAACCACGCGCGTTTGCGGGTGGACGGCGCCGTGATCGACGACCGCGTCACCTATATGATGAACTTCGAATTCGCCTATGACACGCATGCCGGCGAAACCGCGGGCACGATCGCCGGCGACGTCTTGAAAGACCTCAAGATCGGCTTCCATTACATTCCGCTGACCGGCATCTACATCGGCCACTTCCTGCCGCAGTTCACGTTCTTTGCGCCGCGGAGCATCGCGAACCTGTTCTTCATCGACTATCCGTTGATGAACCAGGCTTTGGACACGGTGGCGATGGCCAATGGTCACGAAGTGGCCCTCTTCCCGACCACTCGCCAGACCGGTCTCGAATTCGGCGTGGAGAGCACCTACTTGAACGCTAACGCAGGCGTGTTCAACGGCCGTCAGTATTATCCGCCGGTGATCCCGAACGGCGCGACCACGCCGGTGGGCGATCCGGGCTGGGCCGACACCAACAACGGCAAAGACCTGTATATCAACCTGGTCGGCAAGCCGCCGGTCGAAGGCCTGCAGATCTTCGCCGGTCTCTGGTACGGCATGCCGCTCGACGGCTTCAAGATCAAGAAAGGCGTGTACACGGAGCAGAACGCCTCGGTCGTCATGATCGATGCGGGCGTGGCCTACCTGGCGCCGTTCGGCCTCACCTTAGTCGGTGAATTCCTCGACGCCATGTACAACTACAACAAGAAACTGCCCGATGGCAGCGGCGATCGCTACCCCAACATCAAGACCTATATGTATCAGTCCGCCTCGATGAGCTACTACATCATGGGCGGCTTCAACTTCGGTCCGTTGTTCGAAGTGCCGGTCGAATTATTGGTTCGCTATGACTTCCTGGATCCGGACACCCTGAACAACAAGACCAAGCGCCCGTCCAGCATGAACGACGAACTGAGCGACATCTCGGTGGGTGTGAACTACTACATTCACAAGATCAACGCGATGCTGTATCTGAACTACATCCATCATATGGAAGCCTTCAAGAACATTCCGAACGTCGCCGGTGACAACACGCAGACCGGCATCAGCAACGACGAGATCAAGCTGCAGGCCCAGGTGGCCTTCTAAGCTGATCGTCTGATCATTAAAACCCCGCGGGGGAAACCCTGCGGGGTTTTTTATTGGCCAATGAAAAGTGAAAAGTGAAAAATGATGGGTGACGCCGGCGCGGGAAGCCCTGCTTGCAGCGGGCAGCCGGTTCTAGCCATCAAGAACGACTGATGAAGCCGTTGATCCGGCAAGCTACGAACGAATCAGCCGGGCGCCGGAAGCCTGCGAAGCGGGCGAAAGCTGATTAGCCCCGTGCGTAAGCGCGGGGATAGGGCGAAGGAAAAACGCGAAGCCCGCGAAGCGGGCGGAAGAGTCTTTCGCCCCTTACCGGGGCTCCTATTTCGGCGAACGCCGATCCCACGGGCTCNNCCTGCTTCGCAGGCTGGCGAGCGGCATCAGCAAGAACGCAATCATGCGGGTTGGGTGACAATTACGAAAAGAACTACCGCAAGAAATCACTCATCGCTGCTCTATCTAATCCAGGTGAAAAATCTCTTCCAATTCCACCATGCTCTCATCGGGACGCGCGCCGTCGAGCGCGGCGAAGTACGGCGCCATGAAGGCCTGCCAGCGCGCGTTGACTTCCTCGCCGGCCATGCCGTCGAGCGCGGCGCGAAAGCCGTCGGGCGTCTCGACGTAGCCGAACAGCAGCCCGTCCGGCCGCAGAAACAGCGAGTAGTTGCGCCAGCCGTGGCGCGTCAACGCCGCCCGCATTTCGGGCCACACCTTTTGATGATGCTCTTTGTATTCGGCCAGCTTGTCCGGCCGCACCTTCAGCAAAAAACCGACGCGTGTCATGAGAACCTCGTCATGGGTTGACTCACCCACTGTTCACGGCAGCTTGATTTCAAACAGCCCCAGCGCCGACGCGGCGACCAGTTTGCGGGCCAGCGGGAACACCGAAACGTTGCGCAGCCGCGCGCCCAGGAAGCGGCTCCATTTCGGCTGGAGCGTTTTCCGATCGAGGGCCGTCAGCGCGCCGGTAAAAAAGTTGCCGACGAACAGCGTGTCGCTCGCGGCGTCAATCGCGCAGAAACGGATGCCGGCGCCCAGGCGTACGCGCGCCAGCACCTTTTGCTCGAGCACCGACAGCTTGATCAGCTCGCCGCCGAACAAGCCGGTGATCCAGAGGCTGCGGCCGTCGAGGTCGGGCGTCAGTTGCAGCAGGAAATCGGGGATGCGCATCTCGCCGATGAGGCGGATCATGTCCGGCGCGAGCTCATGGAAGTAGAGCTGACCGCCCCACGACGAGATCACCATCCGGTTCGCTTCNNTCGGGGAATAGCGCGAAATCGGTGACGAAGCCTTTCGTGTCGTAGACCATCTCGGCGCCGTCGCGGAAATCGTGCATGAACAGGCGCTTGGTGTCGTCGCCCGAGGCGTAGAGCTGGTCCATCGTCGGCAGGTACACGAGCTCCGAAATGTGCTTGAGGCCGGTGGCGACAAGCGTCTGGTCGCGCAGCAGCGCCAACGTGTCGTGATCGAAAAACCGGAGCTCCGGTTGGGATGCTTCGCCGGCGATAATGCGTTTGCGGCGGCAGTCGAGCACGGCGAAATCGCTGACCGGGCCGAGGTCCGTGCCGGCCGGTCCGCGCGGTTCGAGCCGCACCAGGCCCGAGGAGCCGTAGCGCGTTCCGACCAAAATGCGTTCGGCGCAGTCGGGGCGACCGAAGCGCGGCTCCGGGCCGAGCGCGGCGTACCGCGGGCCGCGCGGGTTCGTGGCGTCGTAGACCAGCGTGACGCCCGGTTGCGCCAGCACTTCCTTCAACCGCAACGGCGGCGCGCCGCGATAGAACGAAACGAGGATCGAGGCGATCACCGCGCACCACAACAGCAGCAACCACTTCGCGCCGCGGGGCGTCCACGCCGGCCGCCAGCGGGCCGCCGCCCACGCCACCGCCGCCACGGCCGGCAGCAGCCAGAGATACGGATGCCACTGGCGCCAGGCTGCGGCCGCCGCCGCCAACAGGACCAGCGCGCCCCACGGCCAGCGCGTCCGCCGCGATTGCTCCAGCGCGAAGGCGATCACCACGGCCGCCAACAGCGCCGCGGTTTGCGCGGGAGCGATCACATAGGCCGGATACGCCAGCACCGACCACGCCGCCAACGCCAGCGCATACCATCCGGCGCCCAGCACACGCACCGGCGCGCGCAATACGCGCAGCCGGGAAGCCAGCGCTCTCAACAGCAGATAACCGACCAAGACGGCGAGGCCGATTTGCACGAGGCGCAGCCGATCCAGCACCAGGCAGAACCACGTGGCCAGCAGTACGCCGGCCGCGATCGGCAGCGACAGCAGCCAGGCCAGCCAGCGCGGAGGCGCGGGGGTCGCGGGGGCGTCAGCGGTGTTCATCGGCGCGAAGGTAGCCCAGCCTCGCGGGGGTGTCAACGAATGCGCCGACCGCCGCCGTGTTTGTGCACGCGCGAACGACGCGTTACATTGACGCCAGATTTTCCTCGCGGGAGACCATCGTGGCGCTGGTCAAGGAGATGCCGGAGAACGTGAAGGCCCTGGGGCGGGTTTCGCTGGCCAACGACGTCGCTTCGGAAATGATCGTGCCGTTGCTGCCCGCGTTCGTGACCAGCGTGCTCGGCCTCGGCCCCGCTTTTCTCGGCACGCTGGAAGGCGTCGCGGAATNNCCGCCGCAAGGCGCTGACCGTGTTCGGCTACAGCGTCTCGAACCTCGTGCGGCCGTTCATCGGCCTGGCGACCGCCGGCTGGCACGTGCTGGTGCTGCGCTTCTTCGACCGCGTGGGCAAGGGCGTGCGCACCAGTCCGCGCGATGCGCTGCTC
>PMZC01000330.1 GCA_003170555.1 Deltaproteobacteria bacterium | reverse complement strand
GGGTTTCAAAGCGGGAAATTGCTCGCGCGCCGCGACGACGATCGCCGCCACAACGACCACCGCCACGACGATCGCCACCGGCCACGAAAAGGACGACCGCGGTTCCGCGACGACGGCGCCGGCCTGTTCGAGTTTGGCCACGGTTTCGGCTTCGAAGCCGGAGCAACGCTGAAAGCGCGCGCCCTTCACGTCGGCGCCCTCGAAGTTGTTGTCCCGCAGCCGGCAATTTTCGAATTGCGCGCCGTTGAGATTGGCGCCGGCGAACGAGGCGTGGTCGAGCCGGCAGCGCACAAAGGTCGCCTTCTCCAGGTTCACGCGCGCGAAATCGACTTTCGCCAGTCCGAGGTTTTCGATCCGCCAGCGAACCAGGCTGTGCGTGGACGCGATCTCCTGAAGGATCTTGTCTCTGGTCATCAACCGCTCCCGTGGGATTGCAAGTAGCCATTATAGAGAAATCCTTGAATCTTGCACAAACCCGGCGGTTGATGGTATGAGCGCATTATGGAAACCGATGCGTTACACCTGATCTTCTATGTGGTGATCGGTCTGACCGGCCTGGTCATCGTCTTGGCCTTGCTCAAAATCATGTTTCGCAATGTGCCGCTTTGGGCGTTCGAGTATTGGGCGTATTTCATCGGCGTCGGCGCGACGGCGTGGGCGTATCTCACGCACGGAGCGATCTGGGCGCTCGTCGCCGCCGGCCTGGGCCTCGCGACGGGGCTGACCTGGTCGAGCGTGCTCGAACACGCGAGACGCCGCGGCCCCGAGCGCAGCCGCCTCGAACGCGCACATCACGCGCTCGTCAAATGGGCGCAAAAGTGATTTCAATTTTTCGCTGACTGACGGACGAAAGGGCGAAGGCATGAGGAATTGGCGTTGCGGTTGGCTCATCGCGCTGCTGTTGCTGTGGCTCTGTCTGCCGCTTGCCTGTGGCGGTCTCGACGACAATCACTCGACCTCGCCCGGCTCGCCGGATGACGACAACACCTCCGCCGACGATGACTCCTCGAATCCCGGCGGGCCTGACGATGATCTCTACTCGCCGCCCGACGAGCTTGGTCCGTATGCGGTCGGCGTGACGACGATCTATCTCACCGATCCCAGCCGTTATGAATTGTGGGGCTTGCGCGATCGCGAACTGCCGCTCGAAATTTGGTATCCGTCGACGGGCGCCGGCGGCCGGCCGAACACGATGCCCGACATGGTCGGTCCGGTTCCCGATTGGGCGCTGGGATTGCTGAAGCTCGCGTTCGGAAAAAAGTTCGACGAGTTATGGGGCACGGTGACATCCGCGCTGCGCGACGCCGACGTCGAAATTCACGGCGCGCCTTACCCGGTGGTGTTTTTCAGTCACGGCCTGACCGCGATCCGCTTTCAGAACTTCACGCTCTGCGAATACCTGGCGAGCCACGGCTTCATCGTGGTGGCGCCCGATCACTACGGCAACGCGATCTTCACCAACCTGCCGGATGAAGGCGCGGTGATCATTTACGACGCGCTGACGCTGGTGTCGGGGCTGTGGGATCGCACGAACGACATCGACTTTGTCTACCAGGAATTGACGAGGCTCGACGGCGATAGCCGGTTTCCGCTGCACGAGTTGCTGGACCTGAACGAGTTCGCGGTCAGCGGACATTCGTACGGCGGGTTGACCGCGTTGCAGGCCGGGGTGGATATCGACTACCTCGCGGCCATCGCGCCGCTGAATCCGTTTTGGATCGGCAACGATTACCAGCAATTCGACAAGCCGTTCTTTCTGTTGCAAAGCGCCGAAGACAGCATCGTGGGCTTCACCAACGCGGCCAGCCTCGGCGCGTTCAACAGTGCGCCGTCCAAGCACAAGGTTTACATCGAGCTGCAGAACGCCGGCCATTACAGCGCGACCGACGCCTGCCTGCTGCTGCCGCCGTGGTTTCCTTCGTCGACTTCAGGGTGCGGTGGCACGATGATCGCGCCGGCCGAAGCGAACCGCATCGTCGGCGCCTACCTCACCGCGTTTTTCAAAGTCGTGCTCGCCGGCGACGATCGCTACGCGGACTACCTCGAAGAGAATCACTTCCCGGATGAAATGGATTTGACGACCGTATGGAAGTGAGGGGAAGACTGGAAGACTAAAAGGCTGGGAGGCTGGAAGACCGGAAAGGAATGCTTCCTACCTTTCAGTCTTCCAGCCTTTCAGCCTATTATCCTGCTTAGAAAATAAAAATCCACAAACCGGGATTCCTGTGCGGTGAGCCCGCGACGCGGGCGGCAGTTCGGTAGCCAGGCGCGTCAGCGCCTGGAACAAGCCGAAAAAGAAAAAAGCCCGTGAAGCGGGCGGCAGGCGATCTGTCGAACGAGATTCATCTGCCGCCCCGTTCCGGGGTTCGATGGTTTCGACGACCCCGAAGGTCGATCCGGTTATCAAAGGGTCGAGCGAAAGAACCAAATCACCACCCTACGGCAGGCTCAGGGTGTGGTGAGTTTATCGAACCACAAAAATCACCGTCTACGGACGCACACAACGCGCGTAGCCGTCGGGGCCGACGTCGTCGCTGTGACTGCAGTCGGTGTCGCCGCCGTAGACGCGGCCGAAGCCGAAAATGACGCCCCACGCGGGGCTGCCGCCGTCCGCGACCGGCGAAGACGACCAATAGTGATCGATTGCACCGGACATTCCATCCGGCCAATAAGCGCCACCCGAACCGGGGCCCGCCAGTTGATCGCAACCGCAACAGGGATGATTATCACAAGAGAAGTCCAGGCAGTCGTCCGTAGCATTGCAGGCGCCGCCAGTCATCGTGGCGTCGCAACCGCGAATCAGACTGCGAAGCTCCGATATCTTCGGCAGGCGCCAATCATCGTGTCCGTCAAAACTCAAATTGTCGCAATAGGCCTTCGCTTCTTCCCACGTCATGTAATCGCTCGACGGCGGGTTCTGCCAAGTCAGATTTCCGTACGTGTCGTCGTCTCCCGAAGCGTCGTCGTCATTTGACCCACTGTCGTCGTCTGCGTTTCCGCCGGAGTCATCATCGCCGCCTCCGCTCCCGCCGCCGCAAGGGCCGACGCCAAGCAAAAGCACCGCCGCAAACGCCAAGAAGAAAAACTTTCTCATCGATCCCTCCTGCGAAGTGGGTTGGAGTTTTAATAATTATAATGGACGCCTCATTTTCGAAGTCAAGGTCGACCAAACAGATCGATCTTAAAAGAACCTTATCGAGAACGGCCTCGATGCACTTGGCGGAATTCTCGCGCTCCTCGCTCTCGACGATCTCGCCGAACGCGCAACGACAGAAGGGTTCTACACCGATTCCCGTATCGCGTTAGCCAATAACGTGTACTGCTCGACCGCGTTGTAGATTTGCGCCGAAATTCGGATCAGGCGCTTCGGCGGCGCGGGCCAGCAGATGACCGGGATCTCGATGCGGTGGCGTTCGAAGAGCGCGCGCTGCAGCGATTCGGCGTCGCCGTCGGGCAGGGGTGCGGCGGCCATCGAGCCGAGCAGGTCGTCGGGGCAGGGCGGCGGGACGCCGAGCGCGGCGCAGAGAATGTCGCGTCCGCGCAACGCGAGTTCGTGATTGTGCTCCATCAGCGCGGGCCAGCCGCCGGGCAGCAGACCGCCCATGAAGCGGATCGCCGTCGGTACGCAAAGATAGGGCGTGGGATCGAAGGTGCCGGTCCAATCGAACTCGCGGCGGAACCGCGTGGCGCCGTCGAGCGGCCGATTGTAGCCGTGGCTGATCGTCAGCGGATGGATCAGCTCCTGCTTGTCACGCCGCACGTGCAGAAACGCGGCGCCCTTCGGCGCGCAGAGCCACTTATGGCAATTGCCGGTGTAGTACGCCGCGCCCAACCGATCGATGTCGAGCGCGACCATCCCCGGGGCGTGCGCGCCGTCGACCAACGTGTCTACACCGCGGCGGGCGAGTTCCGCGACGATGCGGTCAATCGGCAACACCAACGCGGTCGGGCTGGTGATGTGGTCGATCAACGCCAGCTTCGTGCGCTTGGTGACGCGGCGCAGAATCGCGTCGACCAATTCGTCGCCGCCGCTCACGGGAAAAGGAAGTTCAACCAACACCACGTTCGCGCGGTTTTGTTCGGCGGCGAAACGCACGGCGTTCTTGCACGCGTTGTAAGCCTGATCGGCAACCAGAATCTCATCGCCGGGCTGAAAACGAAGCGAGCGCAACACCGTGTTGACGCCCGTGGTCGCGTTGGGGACAAAGGCCAGATCATCCGGTTGAGCGCCCACAAGACCAGCCAACTCGGTGCGGGCCTCGGCGAGCAGCGCGTAGTATTCGCCATCGAGGAAGCGAATCGGTTTCCGCTCCAACGCCTGGCGAAGTGTGTCTTGATACGCCAGCACCGGCTTCGGGCAAGCGCCGAATGACCCATGATTCAGAAATACGATCTCGGGATCGAGCAACCAATTCGATGAATACGAACTGGCGAAGTTCATGCGCGCTCCGAAGTCAATGCTTTCGCTGAGTTGTACCGAATTCCGTCGCCTTTGGCAAAGGGCGCAAAGGGCTTGGATTAGCCCGAAAAAAAATAATCCGTGGTAATTTTTCTTCTTGACTTTACCGCCATCCTTTATGATACTTCCATCGCCTCCAATTAGATGTGGCGGCCACAGCAAGAAGTTTGGTTATGTTTCCGGGTTACTCTTTCGGGGAGAAGGGGTAGGGGATATGAAACGCATATTTTTCCTGGTTGTGGTTTTGGCGGCGGTTTTGGTCTTGAGTACGGTGGCGCAGAACCAGATCATCACCCACGCCCGCACCGACACTACGGTCGCGATTTCGACGCAGCAGGCCGTCGCCGCCGCGGTTTCGGTGGGAATGGACAACACTCATCCGGTGACGACGGTATCGCTCGACGAACGCCCGGCGACCCCGTAGCGATAGCGTCCGCCGGTGACCAACGGTTTTTTCTTTACTTGGCCGATAGCATCGTGTTAGAGAAACTCGAATTGAAAACTGCATGACACCATCGATGTCCGCGGAAAAGCTGAATTCCGCGAATCATGGAGTCCAAGGGACGCTGAAGATGGCGAAAAAGATTTTTACCACGGGAGAAGTGGCCCGCCTTCTTGGCATTAATATCAACACGGTCATCAAGTGGTTTGACGAAAAGCGGCTCACCGGTTTTCGTTTGCCGGTCAGCAACGAGCGGCGCATTCCCATCTCCAGCCTGCGTCGATTTATGGCCGAAAATTCGATTCCGATGGATTTGCTCAACGAAGACACGCCGATGCGACGGATGCACACGCGCGTGCTCTGCCGTGAGACGGCGAATGTCGTGGTCGCCAACGGGCAACGCTTCGGCCCGTATGACGCGTCGATCCTCGATCTGTCCGCCGGCGGTGCGCGCCTGCGGCTGAAGGGCGATCAGGCCCTTTCGATGCCGCTGGGCAAGTTCGATTTGTTTGTGTCGGTCACCGAGGGGCCGCTCAACGGCGCCGTTTGGACCGGGAATATCGTCCATCTGCGCCCCGAGTCGGATGGTTTGTCGGTCGGCATGGCGTTCGCGACGCTGGAACTAACCGAAAAAGAACGGCTGACCCAGTTCATCGAAAAGAACGTCGACTAACGCCAACACGATCTCAAAACTAGATTAGATTAGCGGCCGGGATTTCTCGCCAGAGTTCGCTTCACGGTTTGCCGACAAATTTCAGCACCGTCAAGACCAGGACCAAAATAGGCAGGGAGAGCAGCGCCAACGAAATGCCCCATTCGACGACCGAAAACACTGCCGACTTGATCATCGGGACCCCCGTTTCAGCCGGTTTGGGTGCGCGAAACACCCGATATTCCTTGTATATCCTATCTTTTTCGCGTTTTCAAGCAAAATCTTGCATATCCTCTATTATTTCTTTTTAGCTAGGCCTCAAGTAATTGAGCCGCACTCTTTTCTTCGGCAATCGCCGGCCTTTCCCCAAGTCAATTCAGAAGCGAAGCAGAACGGTGGGCTATCGTACCGAAGCCGCGCGCCTGAGCAGAATCGCGTGCGAACCGTCCGGCAGCGTCCAGGTTTGCTCAATCGGAAACAGCGTAGCCAATTCGGGCGGACGCTGATCGAGCAAGGCGAAATCTTTCCAAATATTTTTGTAGTCGATGTAGTCGCTCTTGCGTTCATCCGGATTGTAAACCTGTTTGTACGGCTGCCGGTATAAGATCATGTCGAAGCTTTGATAGTAATCAGGCGAAGCGGGGCTGGTGATATCGCGGTCGTTATCCCACGCCGAGCGAATCTCCACGCGCTTGTTGAACAGCTTGGCCATGTACCAGAACGAGTTCCACGAAAAATAAAAGTCGACGTCCATGCTCAAGATGCGCGGCGCGCGCTGCGTGATGTTGGTGTCCGGCAAATGCGAAAACATCGCGTGCGCGATCGCCGACTCCTGCCAGTCGTCGGGCTCGGGCACGAGGTAATTCGCGCTGACGATCTTGCGCGCGAACAGCCGCTGCACGAGTTGCTCCCGGTTCAGCGGGCCGGGCAACGGTTGGTAACCGCCCTGGCCGTCGGACCATGGGGTGGTCGACAGCACGCCCCACGCGACCATGCTCGCGATGAGCAGCCAGCGGAAGCCCAGGACGAGGCCGTGCAATGCGCGCGCGCCGACCAGCGTCCGGCCGGCCTGCCGCGATTTCTGCGCCTTGGCGGAATACGGCAGCCGCACGCGCATGATGACCGCCGCGACGATAAGCATCAGCGAAGGCATCAGCGGCACGGTGTTCATCTCGTTCTGAATGTTGATGAAGAAGAACGCGGCGAACGGCAGCAGAAACCAGACCAACATTAATAGCGTCGGACCTGGGCCCGGGAAC
This sequence comes from Deltaproteobacteria bacterium, assembly GCA_003170555.1. Lineage (GTDB taxonomy): Bacteria > Lernaellota > Lernaellaia > Lernaellales > Lernaellaceae > FEN-1099. The sequence continues at coordinate 6,966 of PMZC01000330.1, read as the reverse complement.
AGATCGTGGAGATAGAACGATCGCCGCAGCCAACGGCGCGACACGGCGAACGCGGCCAGCATCGCCACCGCGACGAGAAAGACGTAGAGCGGCGCCGCGCCGAAGTAATACGGCTCCAGTTGCGATTTGTAAAAGACAAGCAGCGACAAGGGCGACATGTGCGCCTGGTTCTCGTTCATCCGCATCTGGTGCGCGTAGGTGACGAAATTGAGCACGCCCTTGGGGAAATACCACAGCGAGGCGACGAACACGGCCAGCAGGCACGCGGCGACGGCGTTCGCGCGCGGCGTCGAGCGGCCCGAGAACAAAAAGAAGGTGAAGAACAACATGACCGACGTAACGGCGAAAAAGATCGAACCGTACGGCAGGCGGTATTGCGGCGCCGCGGCGAACCAGTTCTCGATGGCCGCGCGATGCGGCGCGCGATACAGTAGCCAGGTGATCGCCAACGCAACCAGAACCGACAGCGCGATCCGCAGCGCCAGCTTCATCCGCGACGACTTTTTCGGCGTGGGCGTGCCTTGTTTGATCGCGCTCAGCCAACCCGGAATGAGGTAGAGCAGCGGGCCGATCAAAAAAAGGAGAAACGTCTGCTTGGCCAGCGCGGCCAGGCCCATCGCCAGGCCGGCGGCGATGGAATAGGGGCGGTTGGTGAAACGGTCGGTCGCCAACAACAACCACACGGCCGCCACCGAAGTCGCGGTCAACGGCAATTCGAGCAGGTACTGGCGGCTGACCTCCACGGTCGCCGGGCACACGGCCAGCAGCCACGCCGCGAGCAGACCGGTGCGGCGATCGAGCAGTTGCGCGCCAAGTCCGTAAATGCCGATGAGCAGCAGCGTCGTGAACAGCAGTTGGCTGTACACTGCCGAATCGTGCCGGCGGCCGAGCACGGCGTAAAAGCCGGAGGTCACCATGCCGATCGGCGGATAGCCGTTGAACGCTTCGAGGTACGCGGTGTAGAGGCCTTCGCTCTGCGACGCGAGGTTGAGAAACTCGATCGGCCCCATGATGTGCGACAGTTCGTTCAGATTGCACGGCCGACGGTCGGCGTCGATGAACCAGACGTGCATCGCCAGCGCGTAGACGACGATCGCCGCGAGGATCGCCCAAGCCGTGCGGCGGCTGACGTCGCGTCCCACGCGCTAGAGACCTTTGAAGACGCGCGCCAGCCAGAGCAGCAGGCGCAGCTTGCGCGGTTTGGGGTAGATCAGCGCGCGGCCGCGCCGCTCGGCCAGGCGCAGATAAGTCAGCGGCCGCGGTCCGGCGCGCAACTCGCGGAAGCTGGCGAGCTCGATGAAGAGAGCCGCGTGCAGCGGCGCGAAGCGCGAGGCGATCAACTCGCCGTAGGTTTGGAAGTTGGCGCGAAAGTCGAGGCTTTCATTCGCCATGCCCAACGCGTCGAGCGAGGTGATGAGGCTGAGGTGTCCGCCGTCTTTGCCGAGAATCAGCGAGGTGAACGGCCGGGTGTGTTCGAACACGAAGAGGCCGATCGTCGTGCCGTCGGGCCACAGCTTGTTCAGGCGCAGTTGCATTTGGTCGTACGACGGCAGCGTCAGCTCGAACGGCTTTTGAGGATACCACACCGCCAGCCGATCGAGCGCCTCGCGCGCGCCGGCGATCAGGTCGAGCATCTGCTTCACGTAGTCGTCGAACGCTTTGACCCGCGCCTGGGCGTGATAGAAAATTTCCTGCAACCCGCCGCGCGGCAAGCACAGCACGCAATCGGCTTCGGCCTTCTCCGCGGCGGCGTCGAGATGCTCGCGGCCGGGAAACGCAAAACCCCACAGCGGACCTTTGCGCGTATGGATCGCCTTCACGCATTGATCGCCGTCGAGAATACAGATCAACCAGGCGGGCGGCTGATCCGCCTTGCCGAACAGCGACAGCAGGTTGATCCAGTGCCGCGCATCGGTGTCGACGACCAGCACCTGCTCGGCTAGCACGGCAGCACCTCCAGCACGCGCACGAAATACGGCGGCAGGTNNGCTGGTGGACAGATCAACGAGCTTTTCACCCGGCGTGACGCGAATCGTCGGCCGCAGCGGTTTGTCGGTCGGATTGACTACAAAGAGAAAGCGTTCGCCGTTCGGCCCGAGGTGCAGGCTCGTTTCGCACGGCGGCAGACAGGGGTACGCGGCCTCGATGTGCAGATGCCGCACGATAGCGCGCGCGATCGGCTCGGTTTCTTCGATGGGCAGCGGCGCCTGGGTGACCAGCACGATGCGACCCGAACCCGCGTTGCAGATCATCGTGTCGATGTCGCAATCGAGGCGATGCGTCGGCCGGGCGGTGTAGTGGTCGAGCGTCGAGAACTCGGCGAAGCGCGCGTCGTAGGCCGGCACTTCGGGACCGCAAATCAGGTTGCCGCCCGTTTCGACGTACGCGGCCAGCCGGCGCTGCACGTCCGCGTCGAGAAACTCGAAGGTCGGGCAAACCACGGCCTGATAGCGGTTCAGCGTTTCCACGTCGAGGTCGCTGGAGCCGATGACGTACGGAATGCCGATGCGGCTCAGCGAATATTCCCAACCGCGCAGCATCTTCGCGTGGAGGTATTGAATCGGCCGCGCGAAACCGCACGATTGCTCGTAACAGAAATCCTCGAGGTTGAATGAACCTTCGAGCGCCATCGGCATGATCGGCGACACGGCCGACGTTGCGTTCTCCAGGCGCTCGTAATCGCGCACCGAGAGCAGGCACACGTCCGCTTTGCGGCGCAGGCGCCACGGCTTCACCTTGTCGAGCAGGGCGAGATGTTCGCGGAAAAAATCCCACGGCTCCGGGCGCCGGCCGCCCTGCCGCGTGATCGGGCTGCCGAACCAGCGCTCGCGCTCGACGATCATGTAGAAGTTGATGCCCTTCACGCCGTGCATCCAGGCGACCATCGTGGTGAAGCGCTGATCGTCGAGATCGACCGGCGGCCACACGTGCCAGCAGCCGCTCGCGAATTCGGGGCAGGTGGGAAAACGCGATTGCCCGGTCAGCGTCAGCAGCCGCCGCTTGAGCACCGGGTATTCGGTTTTATGCGAGTAGAAATCGAGGCCGCAAAACGCGACGTTTTTCTCGACGCGCGTGATCGACAGCGGGCTTGTCACGGCCGCGCCGGGGAAGTTATGGAAGAAAGCGACGTCTTTCACGCCGCGGTCTTCCCACATCGTGCGCAGCCGCGCGAGCGATCCGGCGATCAGGTCTTCCTTGAATTCGATCCAGTCGAGATAGTACGGCAGATCGCGCGGCAGCTCGGCGCGAAAATCTTCGGGCATCGGCAGTTCGGTCAGCGAACCGTCGAAGCGATAGAACTCCGCCGCTTCCACCGCGCCGCCGTATTTCGCCTTGAGAAACTCCGTCCATTTGGCGCGCGCGTCCGGGTGGTAATCCTGGTCGTACGGGCTGGTGCGGAAGAACAGGCTCATCTCGTTGTCGGTTTGGATCGCGAAGATCGAGCCGTGCGGATACAGCCGCGGTCGCAGCACCGGGGCCAGCGCGTCGAACCACACTTCGAGTTCGCGCCAAAAAGCGTTGGAAGCATACGAGATGGCGGGGAACATCCGCGGCGGGATGGGCAGGATGACCGGTCCGCCGCGCGAGTCGCGTGCGAGGAACGTGGGGTCTTCGAACAGGCGGCGCGGATAGCCGAAGTAGGTCAGCTCCGCGTTGATGTGCGGGCCGGGGCGCACCAGCACGGCCAGGCCGAGTTCGCGGGCGAGGTCGAGAAACGCGCCCAGGTTCTTCGCCGGGTCTAATTCGCCGAAGTCGAAATTGCCCGGCGTGATCTCGTGCACCGACCAGGGAATGTACGTGCAGATCATGCGGAAGCCGAGCTCCATAACGCGTTGCAAAATCGCCGGCCAGTCTTTCGCGTTGAGCCGCCAATAGTGCACGTCGCCGGACAGCAGCGGCACGAGGCGGCCGTCGACGAGCAGTCCATTTTCGGCGACGGTGACGCTCATGCCGGCCCTCCGCGGCGCCGCAGTTCGTCGCGGACCCGCGCGGCGATCAGATCGAGCGCGACGGTGTTGTGCCCGCCCTCAGGCACGATGATGTCGGCGTAGCGCCGGCTCGGCTCGACGAAAGCTTCGTGCATCGGCCGCACCTGTTGGATGTATTGCTCGATCACCGATTCGACCGAACGACCGCGGTCGCGAATGTCGCGGCGCAGGCGGCGGATAAAGCGCAGATCGTCGTCGGTATGGACGAACACTTTGATTGCGCACAACTCGCGCACTTCCGCCAGCGCCAGGATGAGAATGCCCTCGCAGATCACCACGTCGCGCGGCTCGACCCGGCGGGTTTCGGCCTGGCGCAGATGCGTGACGAAATCGTAGACCGGCTCGTCGATCGCTTGTCCGTCGCCCAACCGGCGGAGGTGATCGACCAGCAGCGGCGCGTCGATCGCGTCCGGGTGGTCGAAGTTGATGTGCGTCCGTTCCTCGGGCGTGAGCTGGGAGAAGTTCTTGTAGTAACTATCTTCCGTGATCGAAGTCACGTGCTCGGCGCCCAGCAGGCGCACGATGCCCTTGGCCACCGTCGTCTTGCCGGAGCCGGCGCCGCCCGCCACGCCGATGATCAATCTGCGATCAGGCATCTCGTGTGCTTGCTTTCGGTGAATCCCGGTGTTTCAACAAACCATGCTACCAAATCGCCGGAAGCCCGCCTAGCCCAAGGCGTGGTATCATGACGGCGGCGAAGACGGGGAAGCGAAGATGATCAGGAGCCTTTTGGCGCTGGGCTTGTTGTTGGCATTGTCAGCTTGTTGTTGGACGGGGACATCGCTTGACGCGTCGGCGACCGGGGTCACGCCGGCCGCAGTCGAAATAAGCCTCGTTCGGATTCCGGCCGGACGTTTTCTGATGGGCTCGCCGCCGAACGAGCCGGGTCGCGACGACGATGAAAGACAGCACGCGGTCACGATCAGCCGCGATTTTCTGCTCGGCGCCACGCTCGTCACCCAGGGCCAGTGGAAGCGCGTGATGAACGCGAACCCCAGCGAATTAAACGAATGCGGCGCGGATTGCCCGGTCGAAAACGTGACCTGGCGCGACGCGGTGAGCTTTTGCAATCGGCTTTCCGACGCGGAGGGCCTTAGCAGATGCTACTCCAGCGACGGCGACAACGTCACGTGGAAGCGCGATTGCGCTGGCTACCGTTTGCCGACCGAGGCCGAGTGGGAATACGCGGCGCGCGCCGGCGCGACGACCGAGTTTGCGAACGGGCCCATCACCGCATCGCGCAATCAATGCGAGGATGATCCGACTCTCGACGAGATGGGCTGGTACTGCGCCAACGCGGGCCGCCGCACGCATCCGGTCGCGCAAAAAAAACCGAACGCGTGGGGCTTGTATGACATGCACGGCTTGGTTTGGGAGCCGGTGTGGGACTGGTACGAATATGACTACACCTCGCGCGAGGCGGCGGATCCGGTCGGCCCGAGCTCCGGCCCCGGCCGCGTGATCCGCGCCGGCAGTTGGAGCCGCCTGGCCCGCAGCGCGCGTTCGGCGAACCGCAATTACGTCGCGCCGGACTTCGCCAACTCCAGCCTCGGCCTGCGCGTCGCGCGGTCGCTGCCTTAAGGGGCAGGCATGAACGTTCGCCTCAAATCGATTTTGTTCTGCTGCACGATCGCGATGGTCGTTGCTTCGTGCGTCCATGCTCGGTCGACGCCGGAGCGCACCGCGCCGCCGGCCGACCTGGTGTTGCTCCCCGGCGGAACATTCACGATGGGTTGCGTAACCGGCGACGAGCATTGCCAGTACGACGAGCAGCCCGCTCACCGCGTGACGCTCAGCGCGTTCTATTTGAATGAGCACGAGGTGACCGCGGCGGAATACGTCGCGTGCGTGAAGGCCCACGTCTGCCGCGCGCCGGAAAGCGGCGAGGGGTTCTTCGATTGGCGGAAGCCGGAGCAGCAGAATCGTCCGGTGACCGGCGTGACGTGGTTCGATGCGCAAAAGTTTTGCCAGTGGAAGGGCGGGCGCCTCCCGACCGAAGCGGAGTTCGAGTTCGCCTTGCGCGGCGGGCGCGAAGGTTTGATCTATCCGTGGGGCGCCGAGCCGACGCCGCCGGCGAAGTTCGCCAATTACGCGGATCGGGCGTTGGCCCGCTCTTCGACGACGACATTTTTCGACACGCTCGAGAATTACGACGACGGCTTTGCCTACGCCGCGCCGGTATGCAGCTTCCCGCGGAATCCACTCGGCTTGTGCGACCTCGCCGGCAACGTCACCGAATGGACAGCGGATTGGTACGGCGAGGCCTATTATTCAACCTCGCCGGCGACGAATCCGCGCGGTCCGGCGANNGCAGTGGTGCTCGGACTGGTACGCCAAATCGTACGCGAATGCGGGAAGGACGGACCCAACTGGACCCGCCTCTGGCTCGGGCCGTGTCCGTCGCGGCGGCGGTTGGGACAGCGCGCTCGAGCGAACCCGCGCGTCGCATCGGCCTTTTTTCCCGCCGGATCATGCGGCGAACAGCCTCGGATTTCGCTGCGCGCGCGACCGTTGATCGCGCCGTTTTCTTCGGTCTTGCAATCGCGAAACGTGCTGGCTATACTCCCGCTCCTGGTTTGAGGGACCGAAGGTAGGTTTGTATCGATGTTTATTGCGATTTCAGTCATTCACGTGGTGGTCAGCGTCGTGCTCGTGCTGATCATTCTGCTGCAAACCGGCAAAGGCTCCGACGTCAGCGCGATGTTCGGCGGCGGCGGGGCGAACACCCTGTTCGGCGGCACGAGCGGCGCGACATTTTTGTCGAAGCTGACTTCGGCCGCGGCCATCATCTTCATGATTACCTGCCTGGTGCTGGCCTGGATGAGCGCCCGGCAGAAGTCGATCACCAACGACGGCGCACTGCCCTCAACGCTGCCGGCCGAGCAACCAGGGTTGCCCGGCATGACGCCCAACCCGGCGGATTTGCAGACGCTTCCCGGCGCGAAACCGGCCAAGCCCGGCGTCGAACAGCCGGCCG
>PMZC01000112.1 GCA_003170555.1 Deltaproteobacteria bacterium | reverse complement strand
GCAGCAGAACCACGATGTGGACGGCGTACGAAATTGGAACCAGTTCATCATCGACAAATTTCCGCTCAGCCATTTTCGGCCCGCCGCCATGCTCGACGCCGCGGACTGCGATATCGCTCACACGCAAGCCGCGCGGGCTTTGACGCTGTGCGACCAGTACCTCAGTCAGTATCAAACGCGGCCGCTGGCGCGCGTGTGGCTTTTACGCGGGCGAGCGCTGGAGGCGACCAATAAGCCGGATGAGGCGGTCACCGCGTACGGCCAGGCCGCGTTTTATTTCGTCGGCCAGTACGCCGACGCTGCGGCGACGCGCCTTGGTCAGTTGCGCGCCGCCGGCCGCACGATCGCTTATCCGCCGCCCGAAGAAATGTGGGGCAAGGTCGTCGCCTTCTACCGCGCCGGCTCGTACGCGGTCGCCCAGGCGCTGGCCGAACGCTTCGCCAGCTACTACCCGGATTCGCCCGACGCTTTTCGCGCCAAGCTGATCGCCGTCGATGCGCTCATCGCGCGCAAGAAAAAGAAAGAAGCCAAAGCGCGGCTTGATGCCCTTTCGCGGTCCGCACGCAACGACGATGAACGGATCGCCACGCTCGTTCGCTCGGCGAAACTGACCAAAACGTTTTCCACCGAGAAAAAACGCTCGCTCTACCTGATGGCCGCGCAGACCGCCGCGGGTTCCGGCGCGCATGCCGACGGGTTGGTCGCGTTGTTTCATCTCGAGTGGAGCGAGAACCGATTTGCCGACGCGGCGAAGTGGGGCGACCAGGCGTTGGCGGAGAACGTCCACTTCCTGCTCGACCCGGCCGATCTGCGTTGGCGTAACGGCCTGGCCCACTTTCTGGCGCATGACTTCGCGGGCGCGCAGCGAGAATTCCGGCAGTTTCTCGCCTCGTTTCCCGATCACGACCGGACCCAGGGAGCGCTGTATTGGCTGGCGCGTTCGCTCGAAATGACGGGTAAGACCGCCGAGGCGCAGCAAACCTATTCGCAATGCGTCGCGCAAAAAAGCTGGAATTACTATGGGCTGATTTCCGAAGCGCGGTTGCGTGAGCAGGGCGTGGCGGTCGACGGCACGCTGCTCCGGCCGCGCGAGACGCCCACCCCGACCCCGCCGGTGCTCAATGCGGAGTGGGCGCAAACCGACGCCGGCGGCCCGCAACTCGACGTGGGCGCGAAAAAATCCATCGACTACTACGCCACGCAAGGACCGGCGGCGGTGCGTCCGGTTTTTCAATCGCTGCGCGAGTTGCGCGATCTCAATCTCACTGATGAGATTTCCGACCGGCTCGATTTCGTCAAAGACCAGGTGCAAGCGACGGCCGACGGCTCGTACTTTCTGAGCGTCGGTTACGCCCTCGCCGGCGACAATTGGTCGTCCATCATCGCCGCCGTCCGCGGTTTGCCGCACGTGCAGCAAGGGCGACTGCGCGATCCGCAAGGCCTGCTGGTCCGCCGCGTTTATCCGACATTGTACAGCGACATGGTCCGCCAGGCCGGCCGGCGCTACGACCTCGACTATCTTTTTCTGCTGGCCATCATCAAGCAGGAGAGCGCGTTCAACGTCAACGACCGAAGCTGGGCCGGCGCGATCGGGTTGATCCAGGTGATGCCCGGCACCGCTCGCTATATCGCGCGCAAACGCGGCCTCCGCCGCTTTCAGCCGGCCACGCTGTACCGCCCCGAGGTGTCGCTCGACTACGGTTGTTACGAGCTTGCCGACCTGATGAAAAAAACGAACGGCGACCTCGCCGCGGTGCTGGCCGGTTACAACGCCGGCTACGGACGGCCTCGGCAATGGTGGCCGCTGCACACCGAACGCAGCTACGACGAGATGATCGAACTGATTCCGATCACCGAGACGCGCGACTACGTGAAAATCATTTTCGCCAATTACGAAATGTACCAGCGCCTCTACCGCGACGACCCGACGCACGCCGCGAACCGGCCCAGCGAATTGAAAAAGCTCTTCGGCCGCGTTCGGCCGCTGGGCTCCTGACCCGCGTTGGATTTTCCCTCGCCGCTCATGTCAGAATAGGCGCATCAGTTTTTCGGGAGGCAGTGTTGGCCAAAGTGAAACTCGCCTTGCACGGCGGGACCCCGGTGCGCACCGACTTGTTGCCGTACAGCCATCAGCATCTCGATGAGGACGACATCCGCTGCGTCTCCGAAGTGCTGCGCGGCGACTGGCTGACGCAGGGCCCAACGGTCTTGGCCTTCGAGCAAGCATTTGCCGAATACATCGGCGTGCGTCACGCGGTCGCGTTCAGCAACGGCACCGCGGCGTTGCACGCGGCGTGTCACGTGGCCGGACTGAAAGCCGGCGACGAAGCCGTGGTTCCCGCAATCACCTTCGCCGCCACCGCGAACGCCGCGCTCTACGTTGGCGCGCTGCCGGTCTTCGCCGACGTCGACCCTGACACCGGCTTGCTCGATCCGGCGAGTCTTCCCGATTTGATGAACTGGAAAACAAAAGTCATTCTGCCGGTGCACTACGCCGGCCTGCCCGTCGACATGGAGCCGATTCTCGCCATCGCTCGCGCGCGCGAATTGATCGTCATCGAAGATGCGTGTCACGCGCCGGGGGCCGTGTATCGCGGCCGCAACGCCGGCGCGATCGGCGACCTGGCCTGCTTCAGCTTCCACGCGGTCAAGCCGTTCACCACCGGCGAGGGCGGTATGGTGACCACCGCTTCCGACGAATTCGCCGCGAAGCTCTTCGCGTTCCGCACGCACGGCATCGTCAAACCGCCGGAGCGCGTCGCGGAAGTCGGCGGCTGGCACTACGAGATGGTCGACCTCGGTTTCAACTATCGCCTCACCGATTTTCAGGCCGCGCTCGGACTTTCTCAATTACGGCGGGCCGACGACTTGCTGCGCTTACGCCGCGAACACGCCGCGTACTACGACCGCGCTTTCTCCGGCGTGAAAGACGTGGCCTATTTGCGCGAGGGGCGCGACCGGCGCTGCGCGTATCATCTTTATCCGTTGCTGTTCGAGATGGAGACCCTGCGCTGCGACAAGAAAACCTTGTTCGCCGCGCTGCGGGCGGAGGGCATTGGCGTGCAGGTCCATTACATTCCCGTGCCCGATCATCCGTACTACCGAAGCCTCGGTTACGATGCGGCGAGCGTTCCCGGCGCGCGGCGCTTTTTTGCGCGCGAAATTTCCCTGCCGCTTTTCGCCGGCATGACGGAGCGCGATCGCGAAGACGTGGTCGAGGCGGTGAACAAAGTCCTCGCGGCGTTCAGGAGGTAAGCATGGAAAAGGTGTTGGTCGTCATGGCGCATCCGGACGATGAAGTGCTCGGCTGCGGCGGAACCATCGCGCGGATGGTCGACGAAGGCGGCGAGGTCCAGGTGCTCATTTGCGGCGAAGGGCTGACCAGTCGCGGCGGCACGGCCGAAGCGGAGCTGGCCAAACTGGACGACGACCTGCGCCGGGCCGATTCCATTCTAGGCGTCGCCGCGATCCAGCATCTCGATTGGCCGGACAACCGTTTCGATTCGCTCAGCCTGCTGGAGCTGATCAAGGCGATGGAGCCGATGGTGCTGCCGCTCGAGCCGAGCCTGGTGATCACTCATCATCCGGGCGATCTGAATGTCGATCATCGTTACGTGCACGAAGCGGTGATGACGTGTTTCCGCCCCCTGCCCGGCCGATTTCCGGTGACGATCCTCGCGGCGGAAATTCCATCGAGCACGGGTTGGTCGGCGCCGCTGCCCGAGCGCGCGTTTATCCCGAACGTCTTTTCCGATATCACGTCAACGCTCGACCGCAAAATCGAAGCGATGGAAAACTACCGCACCGAGCGCGCCGCCTGGCCCCACCCGCGCAGCAGCGAGGCGATTCGCGCGCAGGCCCGATACCGCGGCAGCCTCGTCGGCCTCGAAGCGGCCGAAGCTTTCGTGCTGTTGCGGCAGTTCATCTAATCGGGAATCACTCGTAGCGCAGCGATTCAATCGGGTCGAGCGCCGCGGCTCGCCGGGCGGGATATACGCCGAAGAAGACGCCGACGAACAGCGAGAAGGCGACGGCGAGGATGATCGATTGCGCCGAGAAGGCGATCGGCAGTTTGTCGGTGAAGTGGCTGGCCAGCAGCAACCCGCCGACGCCGAGGCCGACGCCGACCAGTCCGCCCAGGCTCGAAAGCGTGACCGCCTCGATGAGAAACTGGCGGGCGATGTCGCGCTTCCGTGCGCCCATCGCCTTGCGCACGCCGATTTCGCGCGTNNATGCCGCCGACCAGCAGCGAAACCATCGCGATGCCGATGGCCGCGATAAAAATCGAACCGGTCAGGCTGGCGTAAGAGTTCATCAGGCTGTCGCGCGTTTCGATTTCGAAATCATCGGGCTGGGTCAGCTTGAGTTTGTGCCGGATGCGCATTTGCGCCCGCACTTCGTCGATAGCCGTTTCGACCGCGACGCCGCTTTTCGCCTTGAGGCTGATCTGGAGAAAGTCGTCGATGTCCCACTTGCGGATATACGCGCCCATCGGAATCGCCACGTAGTTGTCGCGGCTTTCGCCGAACATCGAACCCAGGCGCTCGGTCACGCCGATCACGCGATAATGGTCGCCGCGGATTTGCAGCTCGCGGCCGATCGGCGAGCCATACGGAAACAGGCGATCCAGCACCTCGTAGCCAAGGATGGCGACCCGCGCGCCTTCGTCCACCTCGCGGCGGGTGAAGTTGCGGCCGAGATCGAGGGTCATGCCGGCGACGGTCAGGTAGTTGTCGGTCGTGGCGGCGATGCCGACGCTTGGATCGGTCTTGCGGCGATTGGCGCGCACGGTTTCGCCGCGCCAGCGATAGACCATCGGGCTGACCAGATCGATCGACGGGCATGACCGCCCGATCGCCGCGGCGTCTTCCATCGTCAGGTTTTTGCGCAGGTGGTATTTCCGCCAATCGAAGCTGATCTGGATCGACGGAAACTTTTGCAGCGTGAACACGTTGGCGCCCATGCGCGAAAATTCGGTGACGACGATATTGTTGATGCCGCCGACGACCGTCATCATCGCGATGACCGTCGCCACGCCGATGATGATGCCCAGGCTGGTCAGTGTCGCGCGCAGTTTGTTGTTGCGGATCGCCCGCAGCGCGACGCGCACGTTTTCGATCAGGGCGATTTTGCGGCGCGGGCCTTTACTCATAGTGCAGCGCCTCGATCGGGTTTTTCCGCGCGGCGGCCCGGGCCGGGAAGAAGCCGAAGACAATACCCACCGTGCTGGAAAAACCGAGGCCGAGCAGCACGGCCCACGTCTTCACGCTGGCCGAAAGCGGCGTCACCGCGGCGACCAGTTTGGCCACCGCGGCGCCGAGTTGAATGCCGATGATTCCGCCGATCGACGCCAGGATGATCGACTCAAGCAGGAATTGCAGCATGATCCAACGCGGCTTCGCGCCCAGCGCCTTACGCACGCCGATTTCGCGCGTCCGCTCGGTCACGGAGACCAGCATGATGCCGATGCCGCCGACCATCAGCGAGATGAACGCCACGGCGAACATCGCCGCATAAAGCCCGCCGGTCAGCTTGTCGTAAAGATCCTTGAGCACGTCGATCTGGTTGATGGAGAAGTTGTCGTCTTTGGGCAGCGGCACCTTGCGCACCCGGCGGAGAATGCCGCGGATGTCGTCTTTCGCCGCTTCGATCTTGTCCGCGCTGACCACGCGCGCCACGATGGACAGCCCGCGGCGATTTTGCATCGAACGCAGAAAGGTGAAATACGGCACCATCACGAAAGTGTCCAGATTCTGGTCGAAGAAATCGCCTTTCTTGGCGATGATTCCGATCACCATGAAACTTTCCGTGCCGACGCGAATGTACTCGCCGAGCGCGTTGCGCGGGCCGAACAACTTCTCGGCGACATCGTGACCCAAGAGACAGACGTGCCGCGCGCGGTCGCTGTCGAGCTTCATGAAGTTGCGCCCCACCGCCGGAAACGAATTACGAATGGCGGCGTATTGCTCATTGACCCCGAGCACCTGAATCATCTCCAGCTTGTGGCTTTGCCATTTGACCGTCGCGAGCGTGCCGGCCATCGGGCTGAGGCCGCTGATAAATTTGGCGTCGCGTTCGATGGCGCGATATTCCTTCATCGTGATGTCCGGCCAGTGCCGCGCTTTTTGCCAGTCGTGGCTCGCCCAGGGAAACTTCTGCACGTAAAGCACGCCCTGCCCGATCGAAGCCAGCTCCGCGGAAAACGCGTCATTGAGCCCTTCGACGATCGAGACGATCGCGATCACGGTCGTGATGCCGATGACGATGCCCAGCGTGGTCAGCAGGCTGCGCATCAGATTCTGCCGCAGCGACTGCACGGCGATCTTCAGATTTTCCCACAGAATCGTCATCGCGGATTCGGATTCGGTTGATCGGATTCGATGCGGCCGTCGCGCAACCGAATGATGCGGTGCGCGTAACGGCTGATGTCGTCTTCGTGCGTCACCAGGATGATCGAGTTGCCGCCGCCGTGCAGCGTTTTCAGAATCTCCATGATCTCCACGCTGGTCCGACTGTCGAGGTTGCCGGTCGGCTCATCGGCCAGAATCAGGCTGGGGTGGTTGATCAGCGCGCGCGCAATCGCCACGCGCTGCCGTTC
>PMZC01000334.1 GCA_003170555.1 Deltaproteobacteria bacterium | reverse complement strand
CAACGACGACGGCTTTCGCTGCGCGAAGTCTCTTGGCGACGACGACGCCGGGCGACGATGACACCACGTTCGGGTTCCGGGTTCCGGGTTCCGGGTACAGGGTATGCGTTGGGTGGCGCTGGCACACAAAACGAAGTGGAGTTTGCCAGTGCTCATTTGGGAGAAAGCACTGCTCAGAAAATGGAAATCTGCAAACCGGGATGCCCGTGCCGCGAGCCCGCGATGCGGGCGGCAGTTCGGTAGCCAGGCGCGTCAGCGCCTGGATCTGGCTATGGAAACCGCGAAGCGACGCGAATGAACGCGAATCTAATCCTATTAGCGTCTATTCGGGCAAATTCGCGGTTGAGAAATTACTCTGACTCATAGTTCGATGCGGCGCCGCGACGGATTTTCATCCGTCGGGGTGAGCCGAAGGATCATGGGCAACTGGTAAGCTTAGCGTGCCAGTGGCGCCCAATCGTTGCCGCAAAAACCCTCGCGGCGTCTGCCGGCGCTCTTTCTTCCGCGTTCTTACGGCGCGGCGTTTGACGCCCCGCAGGGTCGCGGCAGCCAGCCGAGGCGGCAGAGTTCGTCCGCCAGCAATCCCGCCATGAACCGGTGCCCGGCGACGCTGAAGTGTATGGCGTCGTAAAATAAATCGGTCCGATACGACTCTTCCAGGAATTCGTCGCCGATGCTCATCCAGTGCAGGCCCGATTCAGCTAGCGTGTCGCGCAGGAGCGTGAGCGCCCGGTCCGTTTGCTCGGTGGCCTTCCAATTCAGATCGCCGGCGTGCAGCCGTCGCGCCCGCGCCTTGGCGAACAGATCGCGCGACACGAGGGGAATCACCAGGCACTTCACCTGATACCTGGCGCACAGCGCGCGAAGCTCGGCCAGGTCCTCCAGCGTCTGGGTGCGAAGCAAACGGTCGGACACGAATTGGCTCGTGTTGACCGCCGGGTCCGGATGGTATTGGCTCATGATGTCCGCGAAACGCGGCGGCCGCAGCCAGCGGCGCAGGAGGCGGTAAAGGTGGAAATGCGCCAGCGTTCGCTGCATCCGCCACATCGGCTGGCGGCCTCGCCGCATTTCCTGCTCCAGAAAAAAATCGGTGCGATAAGCCACGCCCGTGTACAGAATCAGGATATCCGGCCGGTACTGCGGCAACAGCTTTTGCTTGATCAACATCACCTGGGGCAAAAGCCACGTGCCCGGTACGCCGGCGTTCATGCACTCGGCCGGCTCACCGCGCGCGATCAAAATCTGCTCCAGCGCGTGGGTATAAGCCTTGTCGTGACTGAACGGCACACCGAAGGTCGTTGAGTCGCCGGCGTCGATGATGCGCACCACGCCCGGCGGTTTCGGGCCGTCGAACAGCCGCCCGACAAAGCCCCCGCCGTTGAGCAACTCCCGCACCGGCGAATAGGGATTGGGCGCGCCGGGGATCATCCGGTAATTGGGATCGTAAACATCGGTGAAATATTTTTCGGCCGGCAGCAGACCCCACCCGCCGAGCCGCACCACACCCTCGGCGGCGGCCAGAATCAGCAACGCGGCGAGAGCGCTGTAACCGAGACGACGGCCATACCAGATGAACCAGCGACGCATGAGGCGAAGTATAGCGAAGGCGCGGGTTACGCGACAGGTCGCGCGAAAAACGGTGGGGCGGAGTCTGGGCGCCACTGGCGCACGAAGTGAAACGTAATTTGCCGGGACTGCTAGCGACCTAGCGCTGGCACACGGAGTGAAACGTCGTTTGCCGGTGCTATCTCGCTTTTCGTCGTCCACAGCTTTGGCCGTCGGACGGCCAAAACTATGGCACACAAGATTTCAACCACGGGCGACGCGTCGAAAACTACTCATGCATTGTTCGCCTGGCGATCGCGCGAATTCGTGAACCGCCCTACCGCAGCTCGACCGTCTGATTCGCCTGCACCAGCACGAGCCGCGGCGCGCCGGACGGCTGATCCGCCAGATAATGACCCGCGGGCAGCATGAGCTCGTCGCCGACCGCGAGGCGTTGGCCGGCGATGGTCCAATCCCCGGCCGCGGCGCGCACGACGCCCGCTGCGCAAACCAGCCGCTGCTTGCGGTCGATCACCCGCGTTTTGGAAAACGTCATGCTCTTGATCCAAGGCTCGTAACCCGGACGAAGCAGCTTGAGCTCGTGATGCTGCTTGTCGAACGGCAGCCGGCGCGCGAGCGGCGCGAGGTCGAGCGGCGCACCGTCCCAGAAGGCCAGCGCGCCCGGCGTACCCGGGTCGACGATGAGCGACGCGCCTTCGACTTCCGCCGTGCGCACCAGCGGCGCAACTTCACGCGGACCGCTCGGCCATCGCCAGACGCCGATCGCCGCCAGCGCCGCGATCACCAGCAGCGCGAGCCCGATCGCGAGTCTTTTGCGCCACGGCGAGACAACGGCCGCCGCGACCGCCTCTTCCTCTCCGGTGTCGAGGCTCTTGGTCGGCAGCGGCGTCTTGGCCAGCGGATCGCCCGCCAGTTCGACGACCAGCGCGGCCACGTCGTCCGCTTTCGTGGCGCGAAACGCGTCGGTCGCTTCGAGCGCCAGCAGCGCGGCCTTGGCCTGCGGATAGCGTTCGTCCGGCGATCGCGCCAGCAGCTTCAGCACGATCGCATCGAGCGCGGGGTCCACCTCGGCGCGACGCGTGGACGGCGCGGGGATCCGGCCTTCGCGCACGCGGCGCATGGTCGCGAAATCGTCGCCGGCGTCGAACAGCCGCGCGCCGGTCAGGCACTCCCACAGAATCGCACCCACGGCGAAGAGGTCGGAGCGGCCGTCGAGCGGCTGGCCCGCCGCCTGCTCCGGGCTCATGTACGCGGCCTTGCCCTTCACCAGGCCGAACGCGGTTTTCGACAGCCGTCCGCGCGCCTTGGCGATGCCGAAGTCGGCCAGCTTCACCTCGCCGTGGCGGCCGAGCAAAACGTTGGGCGGACTGAGATCGCGATGGACCAGGTGCAGCGGTTGGCCGGCCTCGTCGGTCAGCGCGTGGGCGTAATCGAGCGCGCGCAGCAGACCCGCGGCGACGTGCGCCGCCACGCCGAGCGGCATCGCCCGGCCGCGCGTCGAGAGTTCGTGCGTCAATCGTTCGAGGTCGAGACCGTCGACCAACTCGAGCGCCAAAAACGGCCGCTCGCGCTCCTGCCCCACTTCGAGCACCTGCACAATGTTCGGATGCTGCAGGCGAATGGTCAGCCGCGCTTCGTCGATGAACGCCTCGACGAACGCCCGGTTGCGCGCCTGGTGCGGCAGAATCCGTTTGACCACCACCAGCTTGCTCGCGCCGAGCGAGCCGGCCTTGCGCGCCAGCCACACCTCAGCCATGCCGCCTTCGCCAAGCAGGCGCAGCAGCGTGTACGAGCCGATCTTTTGCGGCGTGTGGTCAGCCGGCACGGTTTTGTCTTCCAGCCGAAACGATCAGTTCACCATCAGTTGATGAACTTGAACCTCGCGTGATCTAAAGAGTCGGTCCGGTCCCGGGAGCCGCCTGCCCCGTGGAATGGTTGAAGTACGCGATGACCTTCGGGTCGCTGTAGAAAACCAGCGAGATAATGCCGGCGGCCAAGGAAAAGAAGCTGAAAGAAACGACGTTGACGATTTCCATGATGGCGACGTATCTCGCCGGCGCGATCGGCTTGATTGGATCAGGCAGAATCTTCGTGGCGTAGATGATTTCCAAAATGCCCACGACGATCGAGTAGGCGCCGATGGGAATGCCGAAGATGGTGATCATCCAGCCGCATCCGACCAGAATATTGATGATCCCGACGATGAGCGTATAAATGGATATCGCTTGGACCTGTCCCGGTTTCTTCATCGCTGTTGGACCTCCCCATTAAAAATTTTGTCGCGTTTATAAATGGATGACGCCGCCGTCGTCGTCGTCGTCCTTCTCGATTTTCTTCTGCCCGGCCTTTTCCAGCACTTTCTGGATCATCAGGCGGGCCGTGTCGCGTTCCATGTCCGAAGTTGACTTGCGGCCTTTGAGGTAATCATCGATGTCGCGGTTCATGCGCGCCAGGTCGATGCGGGCGCCGCTGTCGACAATGGCGTTTTGCACGATGCGGTAAATCTCGTTCCGGTCATCGTAGCGGCCCAGACCGCGCAGCGCGGCGTGCAGCACGTCGGTGCCCGTGTAGGGCAATAATTCCTGCGCCGCCAATTCGCCGCCGTAGGCGAACCCTTTTTCCACCGTGTGCAGAAAACGCGCGGCCTCCATGCCCAGCGCGCTGCGGTAATTTTCGCGGGCCAGGTCGATCAGCGCGTCCTCGGCGCTGATGCGGGCCAGCAGATCGGCGCGGGCCACGCGGTTTAAAGCGTTCCCGTAATCGGTAATGAAGTTGTGCAGATCGGAGTACAGGCGCACCTGCTTTTTCGTCTTGTCCTGCGCCTTGTAGAGCGCGCCGAGCATGAACAGCGCCTCGGCCGCCCAGTCGAAGTTGTTGCGCGGCAACATTTTCACCAGCCGCGCCATCTTGACCAGCACGCTTTCGGTGTTCTTGATGCCGGCCATCTTGTTGTTTTTCTTCAACTCGAGGAACTTCTCATAGTCCCAACCGACGCGGCGCAATCCGCGATACAATCGTTTGGTCGCGTCGTCGTACTTGCCCTTCTCCGCCTTCTTCTGCGCATAACGCAATGCCTTCAGCACGGTTTCTTTACGCATCGCCCCGACGCGCAACAACACGACCGTCAACAAGAAAACGACGACGATCAGGCTGGCGATCAAGGCCGTGCCGGTGGCAGTCGACATACATTTACCTAGGTTCAAAATCAATCAAACACTTCATCATAAACACATCATGCCGGCCGCGCAAGCGAGGGAAGGGAGCCGGGGCGATGGGCCCCACGCTCCCGCGTATTGCTTGACTTGTTCTCGAACGAAGTGACATACTTCTCAATATAGGAATAATTTTTGCGCAATCTGCGGGAGGATCGAGCATGAAGCTTTGGGCGGTGATGATCGGGGCGTTGCTGATCGGGGTGTTGTGCGCGGGCTGCCAACCTAATTCGAACGACGGCGATTCCACGGACGATGATTCAGGCGACGATGATATTGACGATGACGTCGACGACGATGTAGATGACGATCTTGACGATGACGCGGACGACGATATCGACGACGATATTGACGATGACGTCGATGACGACGATCTAGATGACGATGTTGATGATGACGTGGACGACGACATCGACGACGATATCGACGATGACGTGGATGACGACGTAGACGACGACATCGACGATGATGCGGTTGATGATGACTCGATGCATCCCGACGTATTCGCCGTGGGAGACAAAGGTACGATTCTCCATTTTGACGGATCATCCTGGTCGACCATGGAAAGTGGTACTTCAACATGGTTGGACGGAGTTTGGGGCACGTCGCCAACTGACGTGTTTGCCGTGGGTACGAAGTTCGTCTCGGGAAAGCCGGTCGCAGGTGTCATCCTACACTACGATGGCGTGTCGTGGTCGACGATGGATGGCGGACCTTCTCCGTTCGTCCAGAAAATCTGGGGAACGTCGCACTCCGACGTGTTTGCGGTGGGAACAGTCATTTTACACTATGACGGCTCCTCCTGGTCGATCATGGATACTGGAACGTCTAATAAGCTATACGGTGTTTGGGGCGCGTCGTCGACCGACGTGTTCGCGGTCGGGGCTAATGATTCCCGCAGTCAAGCCGTTTTGATGCACTACGACGGATCGTCTTGGTCGACGATGAAAGACGAAACGGACCAATACTGGTTTAATAGCGTTTGGGGCACTTCGCACTCCGATGTTTTCGTGGTAGGTGGCAGTTGGGTAGAGCCTGGTTGGAGCTTCGGCAGTGTCCTTCATTACGATGGGTATTCTTGGACAGGAATGGAACTTTATCTCTATCTCTTTCCCCCTCTTGCCGGCGTCTGGGGCTCGTCGCATTCCGACGTTTTCGCGGTCGGCGACGATGAAATTTGTCATTACGACGGCGGCCGTTTCTGGTCGGTTATGGAACGCTGGCAGCCCGCCGATGACCAACTAGCAAGTGTCTGGGGAACTTCACACTCCGACGTTTTTGTCGTAGGCGTAAACGGTACGATTCTGCACTATGATGGATCAGTTTGGTCGCCCATGGACAGTGGAACGTCCGAATCACTGGGAAGCGTCTGGGGCACATTGCAGCCCAACGAGTAACAACCCGGGGATTCCGGGGATACCAAATTTGATTGTCGCCTGTCGTTTTGAAGAACGGCGCGAAATGTCGGTGAACAATGTTCCGGCCATGGCGCCCTCCCGNNACCTGCAAGCCCTTTCGGCGCCAAGAATATCATATTTTCTTCGTCGTCAACAAAATATTGTTTGAGTAAGTTCATCGTCGGCGCGCTTCCTTTCGCCCGCGCGCGCTTTCTGTTTGCATTTTCGCGGCGACGGGGCATAATGCGCCGAACGTTGCGGCCCGTGTTTTCTGGAGGCAATCATGCGACTTCGTTTATGGACCGGCCTCTTGGCCCTTGCCTTGCTGCTGGCGCTGTCGGCCACGGTGTTCGCGCTGCAGCTCGCGGGCTGGAAGCTCGAGGTCTTCAACCTGATCAATCACAACAAGTTTCCCGAGGCGGAGAAGGCGCTGCAGGCGCATCCCGAAGCGGCGGAAGATATCGAATTTCTTTTTCTGCGCGGCCGACTCTACCGCACCATCGGCAAGCTGAGCGAGGCCAAGGTCGACCTGGACAAGGCGCTGAAGAAGAAACCGAACTTCGCCGAGGCGCATTCCGAAATGGCGCTGGTCTACGGTTGGATGGGCGACTTCAAAACCGCGATGGACCACGCCGAGGAGGCGGTGAAACTCAGCGCGATCGCCGAGCACTATTACACGCGCGGCCGCATTCACACCGCCGCGGCGGAGCTCGACCAGGCGCTGGCCGACATCAACAAAGCCATCGCGATGGACCCGGCCAACTCGGAGTTCTACGTCGGCCGCGGGGTGGTCTACCGCCTGCAAGGCAAGATCAAGGAAGCGCGGGCCGAGTTCGATCAGGCGGTCAAAGTGGACAAAGATAACTTCCGCGCCTACCTCGAACGTTCGGCGACCTTCATCATGGTCGGCGACCTGGTCGGCGCCCGCGCGGACATCAATCACGCGATTCAACTCGCGCCGACGTACTTCGGCGGCTACCTGCGCCGCGGTTATATCTACGAACATCGCGGCGACGCGCCCGAGGCGCTGGTCGATTTCTCGTACGCAATCAAACTGGCGCCCGAGATCGTCGAGGGCTACGCGGCCAAGGCCGAGCTATTGTGGAAGATGGGCCGGGCGGCGGAAGCGGAGCGGGTCGCGCGCGAAGGGCTCAAGGTCAAACCCGATGAGCCGCAATTGTGGATCCTGCTGCACTACGCGCTGGCGGCGCAGGAGAAATACGCCCAGGCGCTCGATGCGCTCAACCATTTCATCCAGTTGTCGCCCAATTCGTGGGAAGGCTACAACATGCGCGGCCAGCTTTATTACGTGCAGAAGAAGTACGCCGAAGCGATGGCCGAGTTCGACCAGGCGCTCAAACGCGCGCCCAAACGCCTCGAACCGAAGATCAACAAAATCCAGATTCTGCTCGAACAAAAA
The DNA here is from genome assembly GCA_003170555.1 of Deltaproteobacteria bacterium. GTDB lineage: Bacteria > Lernaellota > Lernaellaia > Lernaellales > Lernaellaceae > FEN-1099. Next base: position 5,759 of record PMZC01000334.1, on the reverse strand, counting down.
AAGACCGACGAAGCGCTGAAGATGGTCAACGATATTCTGACGGCCGACCCGGACAACCTCGTCGCCCTGCAAATCCGCATGCAAATCTATGAGATACTCGGCCGCAGCGAAGATGAGCTGCGCGACCTGGAGCACATCGAACAGGTGCGCAAGAAGCTCATGCAGCAAGAAGCCCAGGGCGCGGCGACCCCCACCCCGACGCCGACCACCGGCGCCGAGGGCGGAGTGCCGTGAGGCGCGGAACTCCCCAGCGATAAATCGCTGGGCTATAATCGTACGCCCCTGCGGGGACGATTGAATTTAGCCCACCGTTTATGGTCTTGCAAAAATTAGTCGCCCCTTCGATAGCGCACGTTCGCGCCCGTGAAACGGGCGATAGAAGTTAGCCCAGTATTTTCAATGCTGGGCGTTCTGATCCCAGGGTTGAAAACCCTGGGCTATTTTCTATCGCCCCTGGCGGGGCGAGCGGCAGATGATCGGGACGAATTAGATAAAGTATATTGTTTTTTGCCGGACCATTAACAGTGGGAAGTTCTATTCCAACCCGACCCGCTGCACCATGATCGACTTGGGCGTGTGATCGGCGCCGCCGATTTCGCGGGCCGGATCAAACGTGCGCGAGGTTCGCAGGGTCAGCGACACGATCGAACCGGCCGGCAACTCGTGCGTGAAATGGACGCGTAACTCGCGCGGCCCGTCTTCGTTCAAATCCCACTCGTTCAATGGGGCGTCGTCTTTCTCCAGCGTCAGCGTGACCGGTTGGCGGTGATGAAAGCGCGGCGAATACCAGACGCGCAGCAGGATGCCGTCCACCGGCTTCTTGGCGTGCAGCACGACGGACGCCGCGGCGCCGATCCACGCCCATTGGTGGTCCGGCCGCGACCAGTCGCCGGACAATTGCAGCGCGTCGAACGCGCGCGTGGTGAAGTCGATCGCGTCGCCGAAAGTCCGGCCGGCGCGCAACAGCGGCGTGACGCGGTCGCGCCAATAGACGCGCACCGGAATGCGGCAGCACGCGGAGAAATCGACGCTCGGATCGTAAACCGCCGTGCGATCCAATTCGGCGCGGGCCACGCCGGGTGGATCGTACATGTGCGCGAAGTGATCGATCACCCACAGTCGCTCGAAGCGTTGGCGATACAGCTCGACGCGCGCCTCGACCGCGCCGGGCGGCTGCGGCGCAAAGATCAGCGGGTCGCCGGTCAGCAGCGGCGCATAAACCAACGGCCGGCCGGTCTGCCGCAGCCAGTAATAGTTCAGCGGGCCGATCTGCATCGCGTTGTAACCGAGAATGACGTCATGCGGCCCCAGCGCGGCGCGCAGGCGTTGCGCGAGCGTGCGCCAATCCTCGCGCTGATATCGCGTGTCGGTTCGCTGCTCGAGATCCGACGCGGCCATCAGCCCGCAGACCGCCACGATCGCGATGACGCCGAGCGGCTTCCACGCGTTCAGCAGCCGTCGTGCGCCGATCGCCAACAAGATGAGAAACAGCGGGAGGAACGGCAAAAAGTAGCGATGTCCGTAAACCGGCGCGACACGGCTCACCACCAGCACGCACAGTATCGGCACACCAAGGCCCAGCGTCGCCAGGCGCGTCGCCCGTTCGTTGCGCCACTGCGACAGACCCAATCCGGCGAGCAGCCAGAACGGCGCCAGCGCGAGCAGGAACCACAACTTCGCCAGGCCGTACGGATCGAGCGGCAGCGCCGTGTCCGCCTGTCCGACGGTGGAGTAGCCGGCCAGATCGAACAGCGTGGCGAACAGGCCGGTCAACGGGCGGAAGCGGTAGCTGGCGCGTGCGGCCTGAACGCCCATCACGATCAGCCACGGCAGGAAGATCAGCAGCGCTGCACCGAGCGGCGCGAGCGAGCGGCGCGCTGGCACGGGCCGGTCTTCGTTTTCGCTCCACCACCATACGGCCGCGACAGCCAACACGAACAGGAAGTAATAGTGCGTATACAGCCCGAGGGCCAGCAGGGCGATCAACCATCGGCGGCGTCCGGCGCGCGGATCGTCCAACCGGCGCACGAAGATCAGCCATGCCGCCAGCGCCAGCATGGTCGCCAACGTGTGATAGCGAAGTTCGCGGGACAGATAGACCGACAACGGCGAGAGCGCGGTAAACAGCGCGGCCAGCAGCCCGACCGTCGGCCCGGCCAGCCTGCGACCCAAACGCCAGGTGAGCGCGACCGCGGCCAAACCGCACAGCGCCGGCAAGAGCCGCAGCCACCATTCGGGTTCGCCCAGCGCCGTCCAGAAATGCATCAGCAGATAGAACAGCGGCGGGTTGACGTCCTGCACGCCGATGGAAACCAACACCTCGAGCAGGCTGCGCCGGCCGACGAGCACCGCGGCGATTTCGTCGGTCCACAAACTTTCCGCGCCCAGGCCGTAGAGCCGCCAGAGCGCGGCGGCGAGCAGGATCAGCCCGGCCGCCCACCATTCGGCGCGCGAAGTTGGTTGTGATGGCTGAATTTCCGCGGGCATGTTCGCGCATCGTAGACGGCGGCGCCGGCATCGTCAACGTCCGAATTGCGGACTGATTTCGGTTATTTGCAAAAATTATGACGCGGTGTGTAAAAAAATTGTTGACAAGCGGGAAGTCCCGCGCTATGTTTGACGCACTGTGTTATGAATCGCTTGCGTTGAGCGAGCCAACTACAGTCGAAAAAAGACTTTTTCGGCGTAACTAAGGAGGACGGAAATGGTCGACAGGGCGAAGAAACTGATTCCCGATTTCATCAAGGACCAGGCGAAAAACATGAAGGAGCCGCTCGGCCGCATCGAGAAGGCGCTCGAGAATGCCCGCGAACGGCTGAACGCGAACGTCGACAAGATCGACACGACCGAAGTGCGGAAGTACTACGACGAACTGCTCGATTGGATTCGCACCACGCGCACCGAGATCGAGCACTTCTTCAGCACCCGGCTCGAGAAAACGCTGTCCACGCTCCGCCTGCCGAGCCGCGACGAGGTCGAGTCGCTGAAGAAGCAGGTCGCCTCGCTGTCCAAGACGGTGTCCGCGATGAAGAAGACGGCGTCGCCGAAAAAGGCCCCGAAGAAGATGCCCGCGAAAAAGGCGAAGAAGTAATCCATGACCGCCCAGGAACGCAAACTGCAAGAGATGGCGCGGGACCTGTTCAAGTCGATGTGGTCCGAGGCGCAAGGCGCGGTGTCGAGCACCGAAAAGCAGGTCGCCGCTTTCGTCGACCGGCTGGTCGAACGCGGCGGCGCCAGCCGCGAAGAAGCCCGGCGCGTCGGGGAAGACGCGCTCCAGCGCCTGCACAAGAGCGGCGACGAAATGTCGCGCTTCTTGGACAAACGCCTCGAAACGATGTCGCGGCTGCTCCGGCTCCCCACGCGGTCCGAAGTGGACGATCTGCACAAGCGGGTCGAGCGCGTGGCCAAACGCATCGAGCGCCTGAGCGCCAAGATTCAGTAGTCGCACGCCGTATGGCGTAAGATCCTTGCCTGTATTTTTTCCCGGCCCGCGAGGCCGGGATTTTTTTTGACCTCCCCCTAACCCCCTCCGACACGGAGGGGGAGTAGTCGCATCCGTCGGCGANNGGCTCTCCCCCCGCGTCGGGGGGAGACGGAGGGGGGTCCGGCCGAAAAAAAAGGCCCGCCGTTCGGCGAGCCTTGTCGCGAGCCCTCGATCAGGCTTGAACTGATGACCCCCTCCTTACCAAGGAGGTGCTCTACCCCTGAGCTACGAGGGCATACCGCGCGTGGATTTTACTGAACGCAAATCGAAATGCAACCCATTATTCCGCGACCGGCAGCGGGTTGTAGTCGGTCACCCGCCATTCGTCCACTCCGCCGCCGTCGTACGTCGCGCCGTCGAACTGCAGCGCGCCGGCGGTCAGCGAATGCGCCACGCGCTCTTGCGGCGGCAGCAGAGCGACCCACGCCGGCGGGCGAGTGTCGTAATCGTGGAACTGTTTGACGACCTGCACCTCGTACGAAAACTCGCGCCCGTCGGCGAGGCTGCCGTGCATGGCGTGGCGGATCAGGTAACCGTCGGAGTGCGCGTTTTCCGGATAATCCACGTCCCAGTCGAGCGACGCGATTTGATATTCCTCGCCGCTCGTGCTCAGCACGCCGCCGGCCAGCTGCACCCAAACCTTTTGGCCGTCAGTCTCCAGCCAATAGACGACCAGCGTGCTCACGCGCGCGCCGCTTTCGTCGCGCCACGAGAACGGCTCGTACAGCCACGCGCCGTGAATGAAATTGTCGTCCTCGCTGCCGGGCTCATAGCCGCCCGATTCGAACCAGCGCTCGAAGTCGATGACGCCGGTCGGATGAACCGTCTGGCCGCCGACGGTGATCGCGGCGTCTTCGATGTCGGCGTCGTAGGCCGCGAAATATTTCGCGGTCCAGAGCTTGACGTGCCGGAGACGAAGCGCGAAGTGCGCCTCAAAATCGTCGGCGAACAGATCGAGATGTCGCACCAGCAGATGGTCCGGGTCGGCATGGGCGTGCATCAGCGGATGGACGAACACGTCATAGAAAACGCCCGGTCCGAAATCGACGTCGAAGCCCGATTGAAATTCTCCCGCGACGAAATTGTCGCCGATCGCGCCGCCGTTTTTGTAGAGCACGGCCCAGTTCGACGACCACGAGCAGCCTTCGTAAGTGTACCAGTCCAACCAGAAGTACGCGTAGACGCCGAGCACCGGCGAACTCTCGTCGTCGAATCGCGCCACGAACCACGCCGCCTCGCGCGGGTGATACGGATCGGGCGGATCGAGCGGCGCCGCGCACGGGGGCAGATAGTCAACTACCGGCCACGCATGATCGCCGTCGTCGTCAGCCGGCGAGGAATCGTCTCCTTGGTCGTCGTCGGCGCCGGAGTCATCGCCCGCACACCCGAACGCGAGCGCGCTCAGCGCGAAGGCGAATGAAATCAAGACGAGCCGGAACAAATTTCGACGATCGGCGGCGATCAAAGGCATTGCACATCGACCGCGGAAACGCACATCGCGTCGTCCCAGCCGTCACCGTCGGCGTCGACGATGTAGTACGGGTGGTCCACCTGAAAGCACTGTTTCGAATTGATCGGATTGATGACGTCCAGCACATCCGCATCGGCGATGAAAAAGTCCAGCAGAAACGGACAACCGTTCCAGTAGTTTTCCGACAGATCCAGGTCGGGAGACGTGTCGGCGACCGCCAGCGTCAAATCCGCGCCGCCGAGCACGACGTTGTGCGTGATCACCACGCCCGACGATTCGGAGACGGCGAACACCGCGTCGCCGCCCCGTTGGCGAGCGGCGCCCTGGCTGACCTGGTTGCGTTCGAACAGCAGGTTCTGCATTGACGTGACGCGCAAGGCCGCCGCGCAGCCGGTGAAATAGTTGTTGCTGATCGTGAAAGCCTCGGCGTCGTTCGCGATGTTGATTCCCATCGGCGAGTCGGTAAGTTGATTGCCGTCGATGACGATGTCGTGCATCTTCCCGCCGTTGCCTTCATAAACGACGAACACCGCCGCCACGTCGTGGAAATTATTGTTTGCGAAGGTGAGGTGATGGCTGGCGTGCATGATTTCGTTGGCCCCGACGGCGAGGCAATCGTGGACTTCGTTGTTGCTCACCTGGATGTCGTGCGTCACCTCGCCGGTTCCGCTATCCCAGAAAAAGCCGAAGCCGGTGTCGTGAATGCCGTACACCAGGTTGTTCTCGAGCGTGCAGTCGTGCGAGCCGAGAAACTGGATGCCGCCCATGCCGAAATCGTGGACGGTGTTGCCGGAGATGGCGCCG
>PMZC01000178.1 GCA_003170555.1 Deltaproteobacteria bacterium | reverse complement strand
GTCGATGGTCTCGAGCGGCGTCAGCAGCCAGTCGGCGCCGACCTGAAAAAAATGCAGGCGGCCGTAATCCGGGAAAGCCAGCACGACCGAACCGTCGCCGTGCCAATCGTCAATCAGATGTTCATACGGCAGCTCGCCGTCGTAGGGCGGGAAGATCGCGCCCGATCCTTTTTTCAGAATCGTCGTCCAGGTCGCCGCGTTTCCGACCGCCAATTTCAGCGCCTGGATTTGCCACTTACGAAAAAGCACCAGCTCCGCAATACCGTCGCCGTCCAAGTCGGCCACGTCGAACAAACAAGCATCGGGCGGAATGGCCAGGTCCAGCGACGGCGCCGCCGCGAACCCGTTTTCGCCCTGGATGAAAACCGCGACGCGTGATTGCGCGTTCGGCAGCAGACCGCGGCGATACGAAACGACCAGGTCCGTCCGGCCATCGTGATTGACGTCGAACGGCAGCACGTCCACGACCTTGTCCGACACGTGACACTCAAAACGGTCGAAGTGCACGGCGAAGGCGGGAGTCGAGATGAACAGCAAGACACACGATAGAACGCCGACAAAGATTTTTTTCATTTCTGCATCACCTGCGATTGGCCGAGTTGGTCATTGCATCAGCACTTCCAGCAAGTGCTCCGTCACCCGCTGCGGGCCGTGCACGCCTTCACGCGGATCGAAGTCATTGATCAGCACGGTGAAGGCATACAGCTCGTTGCGCGCATCGTAGCAGTACCCGCCCAGACCGATGGCGCCGTCGAGCAGGCCGGTCTTCGCGCGCACCCGGCCGTTCAGCGGCGAATGTTTGAAGCGAAAACGCATCGTGCCGTCGACCCCGGCGATCGGCTGCGCTTCGAGATACTGCGCGAACAACGGCGGATTGTGCGCCATCCAATTCAGCACGCCGACCATCGTCGACGCGCTTTCGCGATTGTCGCGCGACAAACCCGAGCCGTCGAAAATCACGATGCCGTCGCGCCAGAGATTGTTTTCGCGCAGCCAGGCTTCCACGGCGGCCGCGCCCTTGGCGCGCGTGCCCGGCGCTCCGCCGCGCACCGCGCCGAGCGTGCGAAAGATTTGTTCGGCGGTGAAGTTGTTGGACCAACGGTACAGATTCCGAATTATCTGTGACAAAAAGTCGCTCTGGTGCTCGTGAATCAGCGTCGCCTGCGACGGCGTCGCCCCGGCGCGCGATGCGCCCACGATCTCCACGCCCTCTCTAGTTAGTTGCTCGCGAATCGCCCCCAGCGCGAATTCCAACGGCTCGTGAATCGCCTGGTGCGTGGGGCCGGGATTCGACTCGACGCCGATCGTCCCCGACACCTCAACGTGATCGTGGTTCATCGACATCGTGCATTTGCTGCGCGCGCCTTCCACGGTCTGAATGGTCCCCGTCAGGTGCATGCCGGCCGGATGCGGATCGAGCGTCACGACGGCGGGTGTGCCCGGTCGCGGCCCGGGCCGGACCCAGAACGTGATCGTGTTCCAGTTCACCGACAGCGCGCCGAGCGACGCGTGATACGCGCGAAACGACTGGCGCCCCCACTCCGGATAAAAGCGCACGTTGTCGTGAAAGGAATCGTCACCCACCAAATCGCCGGTTACTTTTTTCACGCCGGCGATGCGCACCCCGTGTGCGAGCAGCCAAACCTTCTCGATGGTCAAAGTGGGATCGCCGCCGCCGACGATATAGAGATTGCCGTTGATGACGCCGTTTTCGTCGGGCCGGTGATCGGCCAGCACGCGCGTGGCGAATTGATAATTGGGGCCGAGCACCGCCATCGCGGCCCCGGCGGTCACCAGCTTGTTCGTGCTGGCGGGCATGACGAACAGATCGGGGTTCTCCGCGAACAGGACCTGCCCCGTGCGCACGTTGAGCACCTGCGCCGTCACCTTCGCCTTTTTCAACAGCGGGTCGGCGATGATCTGGCGAAGCTCCGCTGTTTGCTGGGAAGAAAGCGAGGCGGCGAACGTCAGGCCCGTCACTCCGGCGCCGCGTCCTTCCGCCCAGACCGTGGCCAACCCGGCCGACAAAACGACCGCTAATAAGACCGCGACTCGGCGCAACGTCAACATCGTGTCTCCGTCTCCTTTGCCGTACGGCCAGCAAGAGTAGCGAGCGGCGCCGGTCGATGCAAGTGAAATGTCGCACGAGGCGGCCGGCTCGCAGCCGACCGAGGTCTTGAGGCAGCACCGGCCCTGTGCTAAGTTGCAACTCCGTTTTCCACGCGCAGGTCCCGATGAAGAACGGCAAAATATCCATTGTCCAGGTAATCAACACCGCCAGCATCGGCGGCGGGATGCGCCACCTCTTCGCCTTGCTGGAGCATTTGCCGCGCGAACGCTTTCATCTTTCGCTGGTGGCGGAGAACGGCGGGTACCTGGTCGATCAAATCGAGGCCCGCGGCATTCCGGTGCATTTTGTGCCGCTGATGCGCAGCCGCTTCGATCCGTCCGCCGTGGTGCGTATGGCCCTCGCCGCCCGGCGCGAAGAGGCGGACATTCTTCATTTGCACGGCACCCGGGCCGGTTTTTTCGGCGCGCTGGCCAAGCGCTTCACCGGCGTCCGGCGCACGGTCTACACCATTCACGGCTTCTCGTTTCACAAAGACATCAGCGCCACCGGCCGCACGTTCTACCTCGCGGTCGAACGCTTCTGCTCGCGCAACCATTCGCGGCTGATTTCCGTGTCGGGCACCGACCGCGACGAGGCGATCCGCCTCGGCGTATGCCACCCCGATCGCATCCGCACCATTTACAACGGCATCGACTTCGCCGTTTTCGATCCGCAACGCGTCAACGGTTTTCTGCGGCGCACGTTCGACCTGCCGGCGAATGACCCCGTGGTCGGCACCGTGGCGCGACTGGTGCCGCAGAAAGGTGTGGAATATTTTCTGGAGATGGCGCGCTTGATCGCCGAACGAAATCCGCGCGTGCGTTTCGCCGTCATCGGCGAGGGCGCGCTCGAGCGGCCGCTCCGGCAACACGCGCAGCGTCTCGGCCTCGGCGAACGCGTGTTGTTTCTCGGCCCGCAAACGCGGATGCCCGAATGCTACGCCGGCTTGGACGTCTTCGTGCTCAGCAGCCTGTGGGAAGGACATCCGCTCAGCCTGATCGAATCGCTGGCGATGGAACGGCCCACGGTGGCCACGCTGACCAGCGGCTCGCCCGAAATCGTCGACGACGGCGAGACGGGCTTTCTGGTCGAGCCGAAAGACCCCGCGCGGATGGCCGAGCGCGTCTGTTGGCTGCTGGATCACCGCGACGAAGCCGACGCGATGGCCCGCGAGGGACGACGGCGGTGCCTGGCGCGCTTCAGCGAAAAGATGATGGCCGAACAAACGTTGCGGGTCTACGAAGAACTCATGGCGCAGGCATGAACGACGCAGACATCCAACTCACCATCCTCGCGCCGTGTTTCAACGAAGAGGGCAACATCGCCGAATTGGTGCGGCGCATCGCCGGCTGTCGCGACCGCCTGCCCGCATTCGAACTGGTGCTGGTCGACGACGGCAGCCGCGACGGCACCTGGCGGGAAATTCAAAAAGCGCGCGAACAGTATCCGTTCGTGGTTCCCGTTCGCCACGTGGGCAACCTCGGATTGGTCGCCGGTTGGCGCTCGGGACTGGCGGCTTCGCGCGGGCGTCTGGTGGTGACCATCGACGCCGACCTGCAATATCGCCCGGAGGACATCGCGCTGCTGCTGGAGAAGATGCGCGACGCCGATGTCGATCTGGTGCAGGGCGCACGCGAAGTTGAAGTGCAGCGGTCGGCGCTGCGCCGCACGTTGACCGCCGGGTTTTCGCGTGTGCTCAACTCGCTGTTCGGCATGAAGCTCAAAGACAACAAAAGCGGTTTCATCCTCTATCGCCGCGACGTGATGGCCGATGTGCTCGCCACGCGTTTTCGCTACCGCTTCTTTCAGCACTTCGTCACGGTGGCGGCGCACGCCAAGGGCTATCGCATCGCGCAAACCCTGGTGATCTTCGACCCGCGCCATTCCGGCGAAAGCTACATCCGGCGGCCGGTGCGCTTCGCGTTGCGCTCGTTGCGCGACCTGCCCTTTGCGCTGTGGGAATTTCGGCTCGCCAAACGCGGAAGGATCGCCTGATGTGCGGCATCGCGGGCATCTGGGGGCGCGGCGACATCGTGCCGATGACGCGCATCCTCGAACATCGCGGCCCCGACGAAGAAGGCTTTTTCCGCGCGGGCGAGGTGCAGCTCGGCAGTCGTCGCCTGAAGGTGATCGACCTCGTCTCCGGCCGCCAGCCGATCGTCAGCACCGACGGCAAATGCGCGATCGTCTATAACGGCGAGATTTTCAACTACAAAGAGTTGCGCGTCGGCCTGGCCAAGGAATTCGAATTCGTCACGCAGTCCGACACCGAAGTGGTGCTGCACGCGTACCGCAAATGGGGCGAGCATTGCGTGGACCACTTCAACGGACAATTCTCGTTTGCGATCTACGACGGTGCGCGGCTGTTTTGCGCCCGCGACCGGATGGGTGAAAAGCCGTTTTACTACGCGCGCACCGGCGACGGCTTTTACCTGGCCAGCGAAATCAAGGCTCTGCTGACGCAAGTGCGCAGCGCGCCGCGCATCGAGGAATCGTTCTGGGTTTTCGACTGCGCCCTCGCGCCGGACACCTTGTTTGAAAACATCTTCGAACTGCCGCCCGCGCACTGGCTGATCTTCGACGGACAACAACTCACCACCCACTGCTATTGGCGCGTGCCTGAGCCGGTCGATTGCTTTCCCTCGGAAAAAGAGCTGGTCGATGAACTGCGCGCCCTGATTGAAGATGCGGTGCGCCGCCGCATGGTGGCCGATGTGCCGGTGGGCCTGTTTCTCTCCGGCGGTTTGGATTCGGCGGTCATGGCCGGCGCCGCCCTGCCCTCCGACGTGTTCTCGTGCCGCTTTCCGCTGGGCGAGGCCTTCGACGAATTTCATTACGCGCAGATCGTGGCGCAGCGCATCGGCGCCCGTCACCACGTGGTGACGCCGACTTTCGACGACCTGCGCCAGCGCCTCGGCGACATCATCTGGCATCTCGACCAGCCGATCGCCACCGCGTCGACGATCAGCGAATTCATGCTGGCGGAAACCGCGAAGCGGCACGTGACGGTCGTGCTGGGCGGTCAGGGCGCGGACGAAACCTTCGGCGGGTACGTGCGCTATCTGCTGATGAGCATCGAGCATGACCTGGCGCGACGCCCCGAGCTCGCCAACTATTTTCCGCTCGCGCGTTTTTTTTGGAACCCGGATATGTTCGGCGACCCCGCCGCGCGCTATTACGAACTCATTCACCGCGCGCAGGCGGCCGATCCCGCGCCGCACATCGCGCGCGTGCGGCAGTACTTCGCCGACGAACGGCGGCCGCTCATCGACCGCATGGAACTCGCGGACATTCATCTGTCGCTGCCGAGCCTGATCACCATGAACGATCGCGCCGCGGCGGCGTTTGGGCTGGAGAACCGTTGTCCGTTCCTCGATCATCGCATCGTCGAATTCGCGTTTCGCCTGCCGCCGGAAATGAAAATCTGCGAACTGAAAACCAAACGCATCTTGCGCCTGGCCGCGCGTGATATCGTCCCCGAGCAGATATTGCAGCGGCGCGACAAAAAGGGCCTCGTCGTTCCGTTTGTCCAGTGGCTGAACGGACCGCTCAAGGCCTGGGCCACGGAACTCGACGGCTCGTTGGCGGCGCGCGGTTTGTCCATTCCGCCGCCCACGTTACGCGGCGAATTCGACCGCAGCCTTTATTCGCGCGTGTGTCTCGAGCTGTGGTTCCGGCGTTTCTTCCCCGACTGGCATGCCTAGCGTCAGCGCCATCGTGCCGACCCGCGAGCGGCCCGAGCTGGCCGCCGAGGCGGTGACCTCCATCGTCAAACAAACGCGGCCGCCCGACGAAATTATCGTCGCTGACGACGGTGAAGGCTCCACCGGCGCGGCGTTGGCCGGGCGTTTCGTCGTCCGCGTCGTGAACGCCGGCGGACAAGGGCCGGCCGTCGCCCGCAATCGCGCGGCGGAAATCGCGCAGGGCGATTGGCTCGCGTTCTGCGACGATGACGACACTTGGTTTCCCGCCCGGCTGGCGACGCAACTCGCCGCGACCAATGACGACACGGTGCTGGTTTTCGCCGACGCCCGGCGCAACGACGGCGCGAGCGAATGGGCCGATCGCCATCCGACCGGCGGCGATGTGTTCGACGCGCTGTTGCTCGACAATTGGATTCCCACCAGCACGGTATTGCTGCGCCGCGACATCTTTCAACGAGCCGGCGGTTTCGAAACCCGCTTTTGCCCGGCCGAAGATTACCGCCTCTGGCTGCGCGTCGCGAAGCTCGGCAAGTTCGTCATGATCCGCGAACCGCTGGCCGCTTATCGTCAGCACGAACATCAATTGCAACGCGACGCGGCGCGGATGTTCGGCGTCACCGCCGACGCGATCGACGATGCGTTGTGTGAAGACGGTCGGCGCGCGGCGCAGATCCCCGGTCTGGATGCTCGCCTAAGCGATCTGCGTTTCGTGCAAGGCCGCGAGTTGATGCGCCGGGGTCAGCCACGCGAAGCGCGGCAAGCTTATCGCCGGGCGTGGCGCTATCAGCCGGCGCGCTGGCCCGCGTACTTATACTGGCTCGCCAGCTATCTCAATATCTGATTTGGGTAACGCTAGAAATGCAGCGCGCGTTCGGCGATCGCCTCGCGGGCGGCGTCGAGCATGCTGTCGGCGTCGGCGGCGCGGCCGCGCGACTGCTTGATCTTGCGCCACGCCAGCCAGGCCATTTCCTGATCCGGGTCGGCCCGCAGGCACGCCAGCAGCGCGCGTTCGGCGTCGCGATCTTTTTTCAGATTGGAATACACCGAAGCCAACTGGAACCACGCGTAGACATCCTGTGGATCAAGCGCAGTGACGACCGACAGGTGGCGCTCGGCGTCATCCCAATTGCGTTCGCGAATCGACAACAGCCCGAGTTCAAGATGCGCCTCCAGCGGACCCGGACGCGTTTTGCCGATGGCCGCTTCCCACGATTGGCGCGCGCCTTTCAAGTCGTTGTTGCGCGCTTTGGCCTGTCCCAGTACGATCAGCAATTCGGGATTGTTGGGTTGCTTGCGCAAGGCGTTGGTCAAGATGGAAACGGCGCGATCGGGGTCGTTCAATTCCAGGTCGCTCTTGGCCATCATGACGACGGCGCGAGTGCAATCCTCGCAAAGCTGCATCACCGACTGAAGCTGCGCCGCGGCCTCGTTCGGTTGGCGAATGCTGAGTTGCACGCCGGCCAGCGCCAGACCGACCAACAGCCGGATCGTGCGCTGCGGCTCGCCGGGCGGATTGGCCGTCAGCACTTCCGCCGCCTGCTTGAACCCTTCCATCGCCAGCACGGGTTTGTCCTGGGCCAGCAACACCTCGCCCATCACGTAGTGCGTCACCGGGTCGGAGGCGTGCATGTTGATATCGATCATCGCTTCGTTCCACGCGCCGCGCAGATTGCCCTCGGCCAGCAGGTCGAGCGCGTACACGTTGCGGTCGTTGAACGGCCCGTTGCCCGGCTTCGCCAGTTGGCGCATTTCGCGCACGCGCCAGATCATTTCGGGATCGTCGAGCTTGCCGCCGGGCGGATACGGCCGCCGGACGAACACGTCATACGTCGCCACCTTCGGCAGCTTCGGCGGCGGCGCCGACCAGGCTTCGACGAACGGATTGCCGGGCATCTCTTCGCTGAGCGGCAGGCCCAGTTGCGTCAGCGCCATCGGAACGAAGTCGAGGATGGTCGGGTTCTCCATGACCTTCCCCGCGACAACCACCGGCCCCAGCAGCCCGACCACGCCGTGCACCGGATGGACGAACTCGCCGTCCGCCGATTGGCTGGGCAGGTAACTCGGATCATCGGTCGCCACCATCACCAGCGTTTGCGCGTCGGCCAGATCCAACAATTGCCCGAGCGCCTGGTCGATGCGCCGGATATGCTTGCGCGATTCCTTGCCGAGCGCCGGAATGGTCTCTTTGTAACCGAGCGCACGCGCCGCGCCCGCGTAATGCCGCGAGCTGTTGGCGCCGTCGAGGTAAACCGCCAGCAGGCGCAGCTTCGGCCACGCCTTCGCCGCCAGCGCGGGAATCTGCTCCAACGAAACGGCTTCGATGCGGGCCGAGAGTTCGCTGCCCTGCGGGCCGTTTTTGATGAAGGGCGTCTGGTCCGCCGGCAATGGCGGCACGGGCAGAATCGGACCGGGGAACGGTACGACCAGCCCCAGTCCGCGATAGAAAGCCAGGTCGTCGATGCGCGTGCGCACGTCCGACGGCACGGGTGAACTATACGGCCAGCCGATCACGCCGGAGGGAATTTTGTGGCGGGTGGTGATTTCCCAGATCGCCGCCGCGGCGCGCGAAGGAACGGTCAGGCGTCCGCTTTCCGCGTCGTAGCCGACCGGATTACGAACGGTGTGATTCGCTTCGGCGCGACCGGTGGCGATCGTCGCCCAGATGCCGGCCGAATGCACCGGGTCGTCGCTTTCCAATACGCCCCACGCGCCCTCGGTGCGCAGCCGCGCGAAGCTCTGGGCCTCGCCCGCGGTGATCATGGCCTGCAGTTCGTCCCAACTGATCCCCTCGATCCCGATCAGCAACACGCGCGTCGTCGCCGGCCGGCCGCCGCAGCCGGTCACGATGGCCGCGAGCATCAGGATGAGGAGCAGTCTTCGACCCATCGCTACTTTGCCGGCTTCCCTTTCTTGGCGGGCCGGTTTTTGAGCTTCTTGTCGCGCGGATCGTGCGCCGGCTTGTCGTTGGTCTCGGCCTTTTCTTCTTTCTTGTCCTTGTCGTCGCGGCCGAACTTCTGCATCGCGATCGCCATGTCATACAGGCGGCCGTCAACCAGGCCGTTGATCGAGCCGGCCGTATAAGCGCCGTTGGCTTTTCGTTCACCCGCCGGCGTCCCGGTCAGAATCGTGATGCCTTCGTCGATGCTCTTGACCGACCAAATATTGAAGCGCTTCTTCTTCGCGGCCTCCACGACTTCGTCGTGCAGCATCAGATCCGCCACGTTCTGGTGCGGGATAATCACGCCCTGCCGGCCGTTCAATCCGCGCGCCTCGCAGACCTTGTAAAAGCCTTCGATCTTTTCGTTGACGCCGCCGATCGGCTGAATCTCGCCCTTCTGATTGACGCTGCCGGTCACCGCGACGCCTTGGTCGATCGGCAGGCCGGCAAGTTCGGACAGAATGGCGTAGATTTCGGTCGAGCTCGCGCTGTCGCCGTCGATGCCGCCGTAGCTTTGCTCGAAACAGATGCTGGCGCTGATGTTCATCGGCTTGTTTTGCAGGTACTTGCCGCGCAGGTAGCCGCTGATGATGAGCATGCCCTTGTCGTGAATGCGGCCGCTCAATTTGCTTTCGCGTTCGATGTTGATCAGGCCCGCGCCGCCCAAACCGACCTGCGCGGTGATGCGCGTCGGCCGGCCGAAGAGATAATCGCCCAATTGGTAGACCGCCAGGCCGTTCACCTGCCCGGTGGCGCCGCCCTCGGAACTGATCAGCAGGACGCCCTCATCGATCATTTCCTGCAGCTTGTCTTCGTACAGATTCAGCCGATCCCGCTTGGCGTCCAGCGCTTTGCGGACGTGCTCGTCGGTGATGTTCTTCTTGCCCTCGCCCTTCGCGACGTAGTTTGCTTCGCGCACCAGGTCGGCGAGAATCGAAAAGCGCGTCGAGAGCTTCGTCTTGCGGCCGGCCATCCGCACGCCCTCTTCCACCAGCACCCCGACGCCGTTCTGCGAAATGTGCAGCAGCCCCTCGTCGGAAATGACTTTGTGAAGGAAGGACGCGTAGCGCACGATGGAATCCTTATCCTTGTTCATCACGTCGTCGAAGTCCGCTTTGACTTTGAAGATCTTCTTGAAATCTTCGTCGTATTCGTAGAGAAAGTGGAACAGCCAGGCTTCGCCGATGGCGACGATCTTGATGTCGATGGGCACCGGCTCCGGCTTCAGGCTGGTGATGAGCATGAAGTAGTACGCGTCCCAGCCTTCGATTTCCAGGGTGCGCGTTTTCAACATGCGCTTGAGGTTCTTCCACACGCCGGCCTCGGTCAGGGCGTCGAGCAGGTTGATGACGATGATGCCGCCGTCGGCCTGCAGAATGCTGCCGGCGCGAATTTTCGTGAAGTCGGACGACCAGTTGCCGTTCTTGCCGATCTGCTTTTCGATGAAGCCGAACAGGTTCTTGTAGGTCGGTGTGTTTTCCACGATGACCGGCCGCTTCTCGGTTTTCGAATTGTCCACCGCGACGTTGACTTCGTATTCGACGAATTCGTCCTTGCCCTGCGCCTCGGCCATCATCATCGGATTCGGCTGCGGCTGCTCTTCGGCTTCCTTGAAGCGCGAGAGATCGGAAAGAATGCTCTCCTGCACCTCATCGAGAAAGATTGTCATCTTGTCGTATTTGCCGTATTTCTCCCGCAACTCGGCCAACAACTCGCGCAGCATTTCCATGCCGAGCGCGTACTCCAACTCGTTCAGCGCCTCCTTCATTCCCTTTTCGATCTGGCGCACTTTCTTCATCGTCTCTTCGAGATCGTTGCGCAGAACGGCGTGCTTCTCCTTCAGTTTTTGCAGCCGCTCGGCGGGGAAGTTGCCGTTCGCGGTCAGGCTCTCCAACTGCTCGAACTGCACCGGCTGATTCTCGATCAGCGGCAGGATCATCGGCCGGGTGAACGGCCCCATTTGCACCTGGACCATCGCAAAGCCTTCGTCGCGGATCTTGTTTTCGAGCAGACGAAAGTGCTCCTTCTGCTGGGCGCGGTGCTTTTCGATGATCGCGTCGCGCTGATCTTTATACTGCTGCAGTTCGAATAGATTCGGCGTCATGCGCCGCACGTCGTCCAGGAACTCGGCCATGTCTTTCTTGAATTCGACGCCCATGCCGGCCGGCAGTTTGATGCACCGCGGCCGTTGCGCGTCGGTGAAATTATTGACGAACAGAATATCCTGCGGCCGCTTGTCGGCGTATTCCATGCGCGCCAGCAACGCCTTGATCGTCGCCATCTTGCCGGTGCCCGACAGCCCGGAAACGTAGATGTTGTAGCCCGGCGACGGAACGTTCAGCCCCAGCTCGATGGCCTTGACCGCGCGCGGCTGGCCGAGAATGCCGTCCAACGGCTGCGCGGTTTTCGTGGTCTTGAAACCAAAACAACTCGGATCACAACGCCACCGCAGATCCTCCACCTTCACCAGAAAACGGTCGCGATTAAATTTCGCCGGCATCTTTCACCAACCTCCGTCCCCTTACTTCAAGAAAACACTATTTTTTCGGCGCCGAAATACCAGCTATCTTATAGCAGCCGATGGCGGGGCGGGCAATCGCGCCGTCGGCCCGTTCGGCGAAAACTTTACGATTCGACTTGGGGCTTATTCCCCCACCGCTTCCAGCTCTTCGATTTTCGCCAACGTCAGTTCCACGGCCTGCCGCAACGTCTCCGCCTCGAACGAGAATCGCGCGCCGGCCGCCGTGAACAAGTCAGGCAGCCCGACCGTGCCGCCCAGCGAGAGCGCGCGGCGATAGGCCGCGACGGAGGCCTGCTGATCGCGCAGCGCGTTCGCCCAGATTTGCACCGCGCCGAGTTGCGCGACGCCGTACTCGACGTAGTAGAACGGATACAGATGGATATGCAGTTTGCGGTGCCAGCCCGTCTTCTTTTCTTCTTCGAGGCCGGACCAGTCGACGCCGGACATGAAACGATCCCATAGCGCGGCCCACTGCGCGTCGCACCGGCCGGGCTCCGTCGCCTCGGCCGGGTGCTGATACACCCACTGCTGAAAAGCGTCGACGACCGCCATGAACGGCCAGAAGAGAATCAACTCCTCCAGATGCTCGACGCGCGCGCGCGCCGCTTCGGCCGGCGTGTACATCGGCCCGTCACCCGTCGCGAGGTACGGCGAGGCCAGCAACTCCATCGCCATCGAAGCGACTTCCGCGAACTCCATCGGCACTTCGCGTTGCTGGCTGTACGCCAGATGCGCGCGTTCGAACGTATGGAACGCGTGGCCCGACTCGTGCAGCAGCGTCTGCACATCGCCGTTGAGGCCGACTGCGTTCATAAAAATAAACGGCCGCCGCACCAGCGCGAACTCGGTGCAGTAACCGCCCGGGGCTTTGTTCTTGCGGTTGTCGAGGTCAAGCAGCTTGGCTTCCCGCATGTTGCGATAGTACCCCGCCAGCTGCGGATCAACCTGTTCGAAAATCCCTTGCGTCTTGGTCATCAGTTCGGCGACGTCGGCGAACGGACGCAACGGCGCGCGGCCTTCCGGATCGACAAAAAGGTCCCACGGCCGCAACCGGTCGACGTTCAACCGCCGGCGGCGACGCTCGTAAATCCGCGAGGCGGCAGGAACGACGGCCTGCTCGATGGCGTCGTGGAAACGCCCGCAATCCTGCGGCGAGTAGTCGAAGCGCAGCAACTGCCGCCAGCGAAACGCGCGGTAGTCCGGCGCGTCCGCGTTCGCGGCCAATTGAAAACGCACTTGCAGAAAACGACGCCACAGCTCGTTGATCGCCTTCCGGTCCGCCAATTGCCGCGCCGCCGCCAGGCGCCACGCCTGCTCCCGCCGCGCGCGATCCGTGCTCTGATAGATCGGCTGCAATTGCGGCATGGTCGTCTCGCGCCCTTCCCACTCGACCGTCTGCGCGCCGATGATGCGGTCGAACTCGTTGCCCAGCTTCCGCTCTTCGGTGAGCAGCGGCAGGTTCGCTTCGCGAAACAGCTCGGCCTCGGCCCGCATATTGCGCAACGGCAATTCGAATCCGGACGGCTGCAAACCGCTGGTCAACAGCTTGGTCTTGAGGCGCTGCGCCGCGGCCTGCGTCTCGGGAAAGATGTGATCGAGAAACGCGTGATAGCGCCGCTCGGCTTCTTTGTCGGCGGTATTCACCGTCGTCGCCACCTGCAAACGCGCAAACGTCTCGTCGACGAGGTCGCTTAGGTGCGACCAGTCGGTCAGCCACTTATCGACGCTCTTTTGCGTGAGCGCGCGGCGCTTCAGCTCGCGGAAAAACGGTTCGATGCGCGACCACGGCCAGTCCATGAACGCGGCCACGTTGTCGGGCAACTTGGTTTTCATCGCCGGAACTCCTTGACTCGCGAAAAATTATTGCAGGCTTAGCGCAGATTGGCGATTTCGACAAGCGCGGGGCTTTGCGCTATATTTCACCGGTTGCGGAACCACCGGCGATTTTCAGTCTATCAAGCGGAGACCGTGATGCGAACTCTCGTGCTGCTGCTCGGCGTGCTGGCGGTGATGGGTCTGGCCCTTCCGGCGATGGCGGACACTACGCCGGTCAACGGTTACCTGCATGAAGTGAACGGCCAGCGCGTGCTGCACGTCTGGGGCACGCACTACGAAATGGGCTACGCCCACGGCGTGTTGCTGGGCAAGGAAATCGTGCAGAGCATGAACGAGTATGTGCTCAATCTGTTGCCGCCCGCGATTTACTCGGCGGCCCACATCATCGCGCCGTTGCTTTTTCAACTGCCGGACGAATACCGCGAAGAGGTGCGGGGCATGATCGACGGCGTGTTCGCCTCCGGCGCGAACGCATTCATCACGCCGCTCAATCGCTACCTCGACGCCGACGACCTGATCTTCTGCAACGCGGTCGGCGACATCGGCGCGATGGCCTGCAGTTCACAGATCGTTTGGGACAGCGCCACCAAAGACGACCCCCAACTGCATGGCGAAACGGCCCTGGTGCGCAATCTCGACTGGGCGCTGGCCGGGCCGAACCGTTTCCTGCTGCCGGAAAGCACCATCGTCATCGTTTACACGCCGACCGAGAACGACGAGCAAACGGTGGCGACCGTTTCGTTCCCCGGCTTCTTCGGCTGCCTGTCTTGCATGAACGAGGCCGGCGTGGCCGCGGCGGTGAACATCGCGCACAACGGCATTCCGCTGTGGGACATCAGCTTCACGCGGCGCTACTACCACATCGGCGTGACGCTGCGGCAGGCGCTGCACGCGCGCGATCTCAACGGCGACGGCGCGTTCGATCTGCACGACGTGCTCGACCACATCGCGGACCAGCGGTCCAGCGGCGCGATTGCGATCAACATCGCCGAGCCGCGCGATCTCGCGCTCGACGAGCCGGGAGTCGTCGCCGAGACCGACGCCGACGGCTTCGCCGCGCGCACGCCGGCCGATGATCCGGAATTTTTCGGCGACATCCTGATCGCCACCAACCACCTGCGCAAACTGCGCGCGCCGATAGAATGCGATCGCTACGCGAAAATGCACGAGATCATCACCAACCACGGCGGCAAGCTGACGATGGATTTGATGTGGTGGATCGAAGGCCAGGTCATTCAGAATCGCCGCCTTTCGACGACCGCCCAGACGATGTACTTCATCCCCTTTCGCCGCGAGATGGGCGTGGCCTATAGCTCCGACGACGCGTTCTCACCGGACAAACAGCCCGCGCTGCTGACTTGGGACGATGTCACCGAACTGCCGGCGGGCGTTGATCTGAGTGACGATGACACGTCGCCTACGCCCGATGAATCCGGTTCATCGGACGACGACAACAGCCACGATCGCTCGTTCTGCGGCTGATCTCGCATCGAGAAAAATTCGACCGGTTGCTTGTCTTTTCGCCAGACCGTCGTTACGTTTTTCTGTAAAAATTGGTGAATAGGGTAAAAATATTGTGGTCTGAGAAAAGGCGACGTGACTGTTGTTCCTAACCAAAAGGAGGAAAGCCTATGGCGGATTTGCATGAACGCATTCAGAAAGCCGACTGGAAGACCGAAAAACACGTGCCGGTGATCGAATGCCCGGACGCGGTCGCGGCGGGCGCGGCGTTCGAGGTGAAGCTCAGCGTCGGCAAGGAGATCGCACACCCGAACACCACCGAGCACCACATTTGTTGGATTGCGCTGTACTTCCTGGCCGACGGCGGCAAGTTCACCTACGAGGTGGCGCGCTTCGACTTCGCCGTACATGGCGAGTCGACCGACGGTCCGAACAAAGGGCCGGTCTACGCCGATCCGGCGGCGACGGCGAAGATCAAAATCGACAAGCCCGGCACGTTGTATGCGTTGTCGTATTGCAACATTCACGGCTTGTGGGAGAACATGAAACCCATCACGATAGCGTAATCGACGAAAAGTCTTCACGACCGCCCCGCGCCTCGGCGTGGGGTTTTTTTGTTAGTTCACGATTCGCCGATAGAGGCCCGCCGGCAGCAGCCGCGCGAAACCGGTCAACAACCGCATCGGCCACGGGAACTCGATGTTCGCGCTGCCGCGATCGATACCGCGCATGATGTACGCGGCCGCTTTGGGCGGCGACCACTGCAGCGGCCGGTTCGCGCCTTTCGCCATCGGCGTGTCCACGAAACCCGGATGCACCGTCACGAACCGCAGGCCGGTCTGCTTGTACGTGACCGCCATGGCTTCGAGCGCAATGGACAACGCGGCTTTGCTGGCGCAGTACGCCGCTGCTTCCGGCAGGCCGCGATACGCCGCCATGCTGGCGATGCCGACGAACACGCCACGGCCGCGTTCGACAAAATGGGGAAACAGTTCACCGATCCAATAGAGGGCGCCGAAATAATTGACGGCGAAGGTCCACTCGTGCAGCCCGAGATTGAACTCCCGGCGCGAATCCAGATCGCCGGCGCCCGCGTTGAGGATCGCGATATCCGGCAAGGCCGGCAGGCGTTCGCAAACTTGTTTCACCGCCGTCTTGTCGGTGACATCGCAAACGAACGGCGCGAAATTGTCGCCGAGTTCGCCGGCGATCGCTTGCAAAAGCTCGCGCCGCCGCGCGACGCCGAAGACTTTGTCGCCCCGTGCGACGGCCAGCCGCGACATCTGCTCGCCCATGCCGGACGAGGCCCCGGTGATCAGGTACGTCGTCATTTCAAATACGCCCCCGGTTTGGAATTGGTCGGCACGCCATGCGGTCTATTTTGATCCGTTCAGCGGGTCGAAGAAGCCGTCGTAAATTTTCTCCATCAGGACCTGGTAACCGCCGTTCGACGGGTGGATACAATCGTCATCGGCGAAGTATTTCGCCGGCGAAGGCAGCGCGAAATTCGGCGCGCCGGGCACGCCGTCCGCCATCTGCAGCGAGCCGAGGAGATTCGTCGCGTAGACCTGGGGATAGTCGTTGGCGATGCGCTCGGCGAGGTACGTCAACTGCGCGAACAGCATATTCTGGGTATAGGTATTCCCGCCCAGCATGGTCTGTCCCATGACGACGCAATACGCACAATGTTCGAAATTGGGGAAATCATAGCCGTTCAGCGAGATCTTCAAATACGGCGCGACGGACAACAGGCCATCGATCACCGTGCGGATATCCGCTTCGATCTGATCGAAAACCTGGTCGCCCAAACCGCCCAGCAAATAGCCGTCGAGCAAATCGTTGCCGCCGAGGCTTAGCACCACCCACGTAATATCGCGGTTGCCGACCAGCAGCGCCTGTACGTCGAGCAGCGCTCCCGGCTGGGCCCAGAGCGAAGCGGTGCTGCCCGGAATGCCCTTGTTCCACACTTCGACCGGCACGCCGTGTTCGCTGATGACACTCGCCAGGTCCGCCGACCAGCCGTCCGCCCAACTGTCGCCGATGGACACCACGTTGATCTTCGGCTTGCACCCGAGAACGGCCAACACGACCAGCAACGTGATCGCTGACAGGATGATTGAGCGTTTCAGCATGGCACCCTCGCGCGTCGGTTGGTGCGGAATATCTATATCACACTTCGAGAATATCTTGCAGCAGGTTGGCCACCTCATCGTAGAGCGGTTGATCATAAATGCCGACCGCGCTTTCGTTCGGCGCCGTCGCCGATTTTTCGCCCGCGTGGTGCGGTCCGCCGGGGGCGCCCCCGCCACAAAGTTGACAGGCGCCCGCGCGCAGGGCGCACCACAGCGCCACGGTGGATTCTTCGGACTCGCCGCGCTCGACTTCCTGCCGTCCGATGTCGTCGAAGAAACAGAGAAACGCCCCCATGACGTAAGCGGCTACGTCCGGGCGAGCGGCTTTATGCTCCTCGGTAAACCGAAAGACACGCCTGCGCAATTCCTGCTTGTCCAACGCCCGCTCCGTTTTGGATTATTCAAATTCGTTGTACCCTCTTTAAAGCACAATTCGAACGACCGTTTCAATAGTCTTTTTTGCGCGGTCACGATGGCGAAGAACTTGCCACGAGGATGTCGCGGCGCTAGTGTAGCTCGACTCTTCCGCCTGGAGGACCGGTCATGCAAGATGCCGCCCTGAATAAACAAACCGCGATCTGGCAGCCGTCCGAAAAACTATCGCCGCGCGTGCGCCGACTGCGCGATGAATATTTTTCGTTTCGGGAACGCGATTACTTTCGCAATGAGGTGCGCGGGTTCACGACGGGCAAAGCGTGGGACGCGGTTTGGTCGCCGCACGCCTGGTCGATTGTGCCCGAGTCATTCCCGTTTTTCGCCGCCTTCGCCGACAGCCTGCTGGCCGGTGCGCGGACCGTGCCCTTTGCCGACGCACTGTTCGGCGAGCCGCTCGTGGTGCGCCGCGCCCTGTTCTTCCGCGAGGTCGTGACCAAACATCTGCCGATCAAGATCCTCGACGGCGAACTGATCGTCGGTTCGTACTTCAACACCGCACTGTCGTACTCGCTGAACAAAAGCGAAGCGCGCGAATTCAAGAAACTCGAAGAACGCTTCTGGACCGCGGCGAAGCGCCTGCACGAGTTGGGCGTGGGCAATTGCGGCGCGATTTCCGGGCACATCATTCCAAATTACAAAGACGTGCTGACCAAGGGTTTCGCGGGCGTATACGACGAGATCAAAGCGCAACTCACCGCGACGCCCTCGCACGCCAACGACGTACGCCGCGCCATGATGAACGCTTGCGAAGCGGCGCGCGATTTCGCGCAACGATACGCCGACGAAGCGGAAAAGCTGGCGGCCGCCGAAACGGATCCGGCGCGTCAGCAAGAGCTGCAAAAGATCGCCGCGATTTGCCGCCGCGCGCCGTGGCAGCCGGCGCGCACGTTCTATGAAGCCGTCCAGTCGTTGTGGTTCGCCCACATGCTGGTGATGGCGCAGGAGAGTTATCCCGGACCGGGCCTGTCGCACGGCCGCATCGATCAATACCTCTATCCGTTTTACCAGGCCGACCTCGACTGCCACATGCTGGATCGCAACCAGGCGAAGGAAATTCTCGAGTGCTTCTGGATCAAGCACAATTACGCGTACGACTACCAGGGGCGCGTCGGGCCCCATCAGGGCATCGTCTCCGGCTTCGGGCAACTCATCACGCTGGGCGGCATCGACCAGGCCGGCCTCGACGCCAGCAACGAACTGACCTGGCTGATGCTGGAAGTCATCGACGACATGAACCTGCTCGAGCCCAAGCCCAACGTCCGCCTGCACGAGAACACGCCGGACGATCTGCTGCGCGAGGTGGCGCGCATGATCGCCAAGGCGCAGGGTTCGCCCTTCCTGCTCAATTTCGATGAAAATGCGATGCGCGGGCTCGAATGGGAGGGCCTGCCCAAGGAACAACTGTGGGACTATGCGCCGGTCGGCTGCCTGGAAAACACGCTGCAGGGCAACGACCGCTCGGGTACGGTCGACGTCAACCTCAATCTGGCGAAGGCGGTCGAGCTGGCGCTGAACGACGGTCAGGAAATGGCGACCGGCGAGCGGCTGGGTCCGGCGACCGGCGATCCGCGTACGTTCCGCACGTTCGACGATTTCCGCCGCGCGTTCGAACGGCAGCTTGATGCGTTGGTCGAGCTGCTCGTCACGACCAACAATCAGGCCGACGAAATCCGCGCCCGCTTTCAGCCCACGCCGTATCTGTCGACCATGGTTGACGGCTGCGCGCAGCAGGGCCGCGACGTGACCGAGGGCGGCGCGCGCCACAACTACATCACGGTCGAAGGCGTGGCGCTGGCCACCACGATCGACTCGCTGCTCGCGGTGAAGAAGTTGGTCTTCGAAGACAAGAAGATCAGCATGGACGAACTGCTCCGCGCCATCGCCGACAATTTCCAGGGTCACGCCAAGACCCAGGCGCTGTTGCAGAACAAGGCCCCGAAATTCGGCAACGACAATGACGAAGCCGATGCGCTGGCGCAGGAAGTGTCGCGGCATTGGACGGAGAAGGTCGCGGATTACACGACGCCGACCACCGGCAAGCGCTATCGCGGCGGCTATCTGTCGTGGAACTATTGGGTTTCGTACGCGCCGTCCACCGCGGCGACGCCCGACGGCCGGCCGCGCGGTAAGTTTCTTTCCAATGGCGTCTGCCCGGTCACCGGCATGGACCTGCAAGGTCCGACGGCGAACATTCGTTCCGTGGGCAAACTCTCGTTGGAAACGGCGCCGAACGGCGGCTCGCACACGATCTCGCTGTCGCCGTCGCTGCTGCGCGACGAGGAGCACGTGCGCAAGTTGATGGGCCTGCTGCGGGCCTACGGCAAGGAAGGCGGCACCGCGCTGCAGATCAACGTGATCGACGCCGATACGCTGCGCCGCGCGCAGGACCATCCCGAGGAATTCCGTAACCTGCTGGTGCGCGTGACCGGCTACAACGCGTACTTCGTGATGATCGGCAAGGAAATTCAGGACGAAATCATCTCGCGCGAGTCGCACAAACTATAGCCGATGACGAACAACCACACCGGCCTGCTGTTCAACGTGCAGCGTTTCTCGACCGAGGACGGGCCGGGGATTCGCACCACCTTGTTCTTCAAAGGTTGCCCGCTGCAATGCCGTTGGTGCCACAATCCCGAAGGCATGACCGGGCGCCGGCAACTGGTGTGGTACGAAACGCGCTGCATCGGCTGCCACGACTGCGTGAACACCTGCGGCAACAGCGCGCTGATCGCCGACGACGCCGGCGTGCACATCAACCGCGACCTCTGCCAAAGCTGCGGCTCGTGCGCGGAGGCTTGCCCGGGCGGCGCGCTGGAACTCATCGGGCGCGAATATTCGGTCGACGACCTGGTCGACGTGGTGCTGCGTGACGCGACCTTCTACGAAAAGTCGGGCGGCGGCGTCACCATCTCCGGCGGCGAGCCGCTCGCGCAAGCGAGCTTCGTCGAAGCGCTGGTCAAGCGGCTGAAGGAAAAAGACCTGCACGTGGCGTTGGACACCTCGGGCTGCGGCGCGCCCGACGCGCTGCGGCGGATCGTCGAGTCGGTCGACTTGGTGTTGCTCGACATCAAGCTGCTGGACGCGACGGAGCACCAGCGCCTGACCGGCGTGCCGCTCGATTCCGTATCGCGCGCGCTGGAGATCATCACCGAGCTGCGCGCCGCGCTGTGGGTGCGTACGCCGGTAATTCCGGGCATGACCGACAGCGAAGAAAATATTCGCGCGATCGCGCGACACTTGAAACAGCACGCGCCGACGCTCAAACGGTGGGATCTGCTCGCCTTCGAGAACACGTGCATCTCCAAGTACAACCTGCTGGGCCGCGCGTTTGCGCTGCAAGGCGCGCCGTTGCAGCCGGCGAAGAAGATGAAGCAACTGGAGCAAGCGGCCCGCGACGAAGGCATCGCCGTCGCGCGGTGGTCGGGCCCGACGCGAAGCGAATGACTGGAGGACCGTCATGTTCACCGGCAAACTGAAGCAAGCCCTGGGCGAAGAGATGACGCCGAAGTTCCTGGCCACCGCCGACGCGAACGGCAAGCCGAACGTCGTGCCCGTCGTTTCGATCACCGACTGGGACGACCACACGCTCATCTTCACCGAGCTGATGATCTGGAAAACGCGCCGCAACCTCGAAGCAAATAAAAAAGTGTGCGTCGCCGTCGTCACCGAGAAGCTCGACGGCTGGATCATCAAAGGGAACTTCCGCGAATTCGTCACCGCCGGCCCGATGATCGAGAAACTGAATCAGACGACCTTCATGCGCTACAACGCATATCTCGGCACGCGGCGCGCCGGCATCATCGACGTGCTGGAGGTGACCGACAGTTTCCATCTCGGCTACTCCTCCATCCTGCGCGATTTGCTGCCGGTCGCGGCGGCCCGCCTGTTCGCCCCGAAAAACAACGCGCCGCGCAAGATGCCGCCGCAGGTGCAGGAAAAGTTCGGCCGTTTGCAAGCGGTCAAGCTGGTGTCGTTCGTCGGCGACGATGGCTATCCGCGCATCATTCCCGCGTTGTCGATGCGGCCGCTTTCGTCCGCCGAAGTGATTTTCGGTTTGCACAGTTTCGCGAAAGAGTGGGCGGCGTTATCGCCCAACACCGAGGTCGCGGCGACGGTCATCACCTTCGACCCGATCTCCTACCAGATCAAAGGCACGTTCACCGGCGCGAGAAAAACCGCCGCCGGCCGACTCGGCGCGATTCGCATCAATGAGGTCTATTCCGCGAATCCGCCCGTGCCCGGCCAGCGACTGGACACGGCGAACGACTAACCTCCGATGCCCGCGACCAAACCCGCCCTGCCCTCGCCGGCGAAATGC
>PMZC01000159.1 GCA_003170555.1 Deltaproteobacteria bacterium | reverse complement strand
GTCGTCAATCGAGTCATCGTCGGTCACATCGTCGTCGATTGCGTCGTCGTCAACGATGTCGTCGTCGGCAGCCGCCTCGTGGTGGGTCGTGTCTTTCGCGCAACCGATGGTCAACACGATCAGCAGACAGACGAACAACAGTAGAATTCTTGTTCGCACGGCTCACCTCGAACCTCAGTTGGCGCTCAGCCCGGGCGCGTCGAACTGCCCGTTCCCGTCGAAGTCCACCCAAATGGGATTCGTGATGGCGAAAACGCGGCCGCCCGGGTTGACCGGCGACAGCGTCGACGTGGTGCTGCCCGCCTCGACGACGAAATACGCGTCCACGGCGGAAGTCGCGGGAATGGAGCCGGTGAATCGAATCACATTGGTTCCGCTGACGACTTCCTGGTCGATGATCGCGCCGTGGTTGGAATAGACTTTGACGTAATCGATGGCGACCCACGAAGGCGCCTGCACCACGATGTCGAGATTCACCGTATCGCCGCCGACGCCCGTGACCAAGCTCCCGATCGACTGGCCGTTGATCGAGAACGTAATGAACGGGCCGTTGGAGACTTCGCTCCGGTGGTGGAGAATTGAATCCACCATGTCCATCGGGTCGGCATCGGCCGGGCTGTCGGTCGGCATAACGAAAAGATCACGCGGGTTGCCGAGCGAAACGGTCGCCGCGTGGGAATCCGAGCCGCCCATCATCGTGCAAGTGTAACCCTGATCGAGCAGGCTGAACCAATCGAGGAACGTATTCAAATCGTCGCCGTTCGAGCCCGAATTCCACACTTCCAACGCATCGAAATCGTCGGACCATAAATTCGGGTTCGCCGAGGATACGCCGATCGTGCGGTCGTAATGCACGGTATTGAACCAACCTGAGGTGCTGGATCGTGGGTGGTTGATTTTGATGATCGACGCGCCGAAATCCTGCCGGGCGATCTCCCACATGTCGGGATAAATGCGGCGGGAGACGAAATCGCCGTCGTCGTACTCCGAAAAACGGATGCCGAAATAATCGGCGGCGCCGGCCGGCGGCGTGAGCGGCCAGGCGTTGAAATGCGCCTCCACCGGACTGATCTCGGCGCCGCGCACCGGGTGCACCCATTTCCGCCCGTTGATCGCGTCGACGAGCGGCATGAAATCGGCCATGTAGTCGTGTTCGGTGTTGACCGGCATTTCGAGGCCTTCGCCCATGAACGTGCGAACGCGCACGGTAGCGACGGCCTCGGCGTCCACCGAGTATTCGGAGTGGATATGGAAATCGCCGTTCATATAGCCGGTAGTGTCCACCACGTGGGCGATCGACGAAGAAATCGACGCGGTTTCGCCGGCGACCACGGTGACATTCTGCACATCGATCTCATATTCGTAGCCGCGCGACGCGGTGACGGTATAGTCGCCGGGCAATACCGGCTCGGTCCACGGGTTCGTGCCGTCGGTCCAGATACGATTAACGACCTGCGCATCCGGCAACGCATTGAAGCCCTGCTGGAACGAAAACTTCGCCGGAATCGCCGCGCCGTCGCCGTCGGTCGCCGTGACGGAAATAAAGCCCGGCGGGTCGATCGGCACGGTCGCGTTCGTCGTCTGACCGCTCGTCACGCTCGCCTCGACGGTCATTGAATCGACCCGGCCGTTGCCCGAAGCGGTCATCTTATATTCGCCCGGCGGCAGTTGGATCGAAAACGCGCCGTTGGCGTCCGGCCGCGCCACGCCCATATAGTTCTTGCCGTCGGGAATGATCGCGTCCTGCACGACGACATCGATATCGGCGGGATTGTCCCCTGCCTGCAATTGGAGTTGCCCGCTCAGCGTACCGTATTCGGTATTGTGATCGAACGCATTGAGGATCGCCTGGATCGAGGCCGTATCGCCCGTGCCGACGATGAACAGGCGCGTATAAGTCACCTCGCCGCTCGCGGGCAGATGCAAATCGCCTTCGACCACCGGCAGGATTTCCGCGTTTTGGCGATCGCTCGTCCCCGCCGGAAGGTAGGGCACGAACAACGTATGTTTCGGATCGATCGTCGCCAGCGCGTACGACACCGGCAGGTGGCTGCGCGATACGCCGGCGATCCAGCGCAGGCCGGTGAGGAGATAGGGGTCGTCCACGTTGTAGCCGGTCTTCGGCATGAAGATCGACATTTCGTCGCCCCACAACGGCGCGTCGCCGATCACCATGCGGCGATCCTTGGGCCACTTGTTTTTCAACGTGGTCTTCAGCACGAGATAGTCGGTGTCGGGATAGAGAATGTAATCGGTGATGATCGTCAGCCCGTAGTCCCAAGTCGGCGCCACGTGGTCGATCAGGTCGATGCCGCCGTCTTTCCCGGTGACGCGAATGATCGCCGGCTGGTCGTGGCCGTCGCTGATGACTTCAATCTTCTTCGCCAGATAGCCGCGCAGCAGGCCGACCAGTTGCTCGTCGGCCCACAAACCGTCGTTGCCGGGGACGTTCGCCGGGCCGGCGCGGTCGGCGTCGATCAGATTGCCCGAATACGGGAACCAACCGACGCCGGGGTTTTCCGGCGACCGGATCACGAACCGCACCCGCGAGTTGTAAATCTTGTAATCGCCCGTTTCGCCGCGCGAGCGGAATCCGCCGATCAGCTCATCCGACGCGGTGATCATGCCCGCGCGCACTTCACCGGCGCCCAACTGGTCGGAAAGGTTGTCCCACGGACCGGTGTCGTCGTCGACCGCATCGTCGTCCACCACGTCGTCGTCGGCTTGGGTATCGTCGTCGACCACGGCGTCATCGTCGGCGACGTCGTCGTCTCCGCCCCCGTGGTCATTGCCGCTGGAGCAGGAAGCAAACACCAACCCGCAAACGACGATGAGCAAAAGTAGTCCCCACCACAACCGGTTGCCGCTGTTTTTCATTTGGATTCTCCTTGCGCCGCCGCTCGTCGCACGATCCGCCGGCTTGAATTCTTGTCGGCCAACCTCACCGCACACCGGACCAACCGCGCCAAGGTAGCCCCAACCGGCGCAGAATTCAAGAATCCAGCGGGATAATTCGTTCGTCGAAAATCAGGGGCGCCGAACCTGACCCGATTACAATACGACCGCGACAGCGCTACAATCGCGCTCCAAATTATCAAGGCCCAACGAGTTAGAGGCGACGCATGAAAGAAACTCAAATCACGAAAATCGCGGCTTGGGCGCAGGGACTGCGAATTGCGGATATCCCGACCGACGTGGCCGAGCTGTGCCGGCATCAAACCGCGAGCGTACTCGCCGCCTGCTATGCGGCGGATTACCTGCCGGCGTCGAAGCTATTGCGCGCGGGGTACGCGGAGGCTTGCGCGGGGCCGGTGAGGTCGGCGCCATTCGGCGACCTGGCCGACGCGGCGACCGCGTGCGGCATTACGGCGGGTCTCTCGGTCGCCCTCGACTACGATGACTATTGCTTCCTGGCGCACACCGGGCACTCGGCGGTCGGCGTACCGCTGGTGCTTGGCGCGCACCTCGGCGCGTCGGCGGACGAGGCGCTGATCGCACAGGTTATCGCCAACGAAGTGGCGGGTAGGCTGGGAGCGACGGTCGTGCTCGGCCCGCACAACGGTCAACTCTGGACGTTCATTCACGCCGCCGCGTCGGCGCTGGCGGCGTCGCGGTTGTGGGGATCGAGCGTCGAGCAGACGGCGCACGCGCTGGCCCTGGCGCTCGCGGCCCCGCCCTACCCTTCGTTCGCGGCGATCATGGGTCCCGATGCGAAAATGACCTTGATCGCCGAGCCGGTGGCGGCCGGTGTGCGCGCCGCGTCGCTCGCGCGGAAAGGTTTCACCGGCCCGCTCGCCGCGCTGGATGATCCGCAAGGCTTCTACAGCGGCTTTGCGTTTACGCCCGCGACGTACTTTCTGGAAGGCCTGGGCAAATCGTGGGTCACCCAAACTACCGCGTTCAAGCCTTATCCGGGTTGCGCCTACGTCGATCCGGTTGTCGATTGCGTCCTCGACATCATGTCCGCGTTCCGGTCGGATCGCGCGCGCGAAATCCGGCCCGACGAAGTAAACGCGATTCACGTCGACACGACGCTGCTGACCGTGCAGATGGAAGCGCTGGGTAAATCATATGAAACGCCGGGCGAGATGCCGCCGACGTTCAATCTGAATTTCCGCGTGCCGCACAACGCGGCGATCACCATGATTGCGGGGCGACTTTCCGGCGCGGAATTTACGCCCGAGTTTCTGGCGCAAAACAAGGACGCCATTTTACGGCTCGCGGCGAAGGTCCGTNNACGCACAACTGGGACCTGACGCTGGCGGTCGTGCGCGCGTTCTCGGCGGGCCTGGAGCCCATGTCGCTGATTTCGCGCATCCCTCTCGCCGGGATGCGTCGCGCGCGACGCGAGGCGCGCCTGCGCATTTCGCACGAGCTGCCGTTCGATCTGGCGTCCATTGTCGACCTCCTGCGGCATTTGAAACGCGAGGACTTCCGTCGAATTCGCGCGGCGTTCAGCAACAAATCGCACGGTATGGACGATGTCGACTTTCACAAATTGCGTTTACCGTTCGCCGCGCGCGTGAGCCTCAAAACCACCGACGGAAAAACTTACGAATCATCGCGCGAGATTCCGGATGGAGCGCCGGGAGGGAAGAATCATCCGGGCGTCGCGAAGGAGAAATTCTTGCGCGAGGCGGAACGGCATCTCGGCAAGTCGAAGGCGGAATCCGTCTTGGCGGCGATCACGACCGGCGCGGCGCCGAAAACGATTCTCGAGGCCCTGACCGCTCGCTGATCGCCGACTACGGCGGTCGGCGCAACCGCGACAAGACGTGACCGCCTTTGCCTGACACCATGGCCAACACGCGCGCCACCTGATCCTGCAAATACTCCGGAATCACCCGGCTGCGGTCTGAGCTCGGCGGCGCGTCCCAGTATGCCGCGCGCGTCGTCAAAAAAGAAAACCGACGGGCGTCGTCACGGGCGAAAACGGACTGTCTTGCCGCTGGTCAACGGACCACGTCGTATCAAGCGAGAAGCCCGTCAAGGGAATTGGCGCTGGCGAGCGGCTGGGCTACAATGCGCCGTCGTTTTGTTCGACGAACGGAAGGCCAGCGGTGAACAGACCAGTCAACCTCGTTTTTTTCTTTCTCGTTCTTTCAATTTCGTTCTGGACTATCGCCTGCGGCTCTTCGTCCGGCGGCGCCGCGGATAACCCGCCGGCGGACGACGATTCCCAGGCCGATGACGATGCTCAAGCCGACGATGATTCCACCGCTGATGATGACACGACACAGAACTGCGACGCATACTCGGCGATGCTGCCTGACCCGGCGGGCGTGTGCGCCGGCAATCCTAATTCGATCTTCCCGCCGCCGACCGGGCCTTATTGCGTAGGGACGACCGCGCCGATTCACTTGATCGACCAATCGCGCGGCGAGCCGTTTACGCCGGACGATCCCAATG
Source organism: Deltaproteobacteria bacterium (assembly GCA_003170555.1). Lineage (GTDB taxonomy): Bacteria > Lernaellota > Lernaellaia > Lernaellales > Lernaellaceae > FEN-1099. Next base: position 6,658 of record PMZC01000159.1, on the reverse strand, counting down.
ACCGGCGCGAGTTGATGATCCAGGTCTGGTACCCGATCGATCAAGCTGCGACCGGCGAACGCGCGCCCTACATGGACGCGCAGACCGCCGCGTATGAAGCCGGCATTCCGCCGGCGACGTGGGCGAAGATGCCGGCCGACGCGTTCTTGCAACTCCAATCGCACGCGCTGCTCGACACGCCATTTGCGACCGGCCTCAAAAAATTTCCGCTGCTGCTTTTTTCGCCCGGGTTGAAACGCGAGTACGCCACGTACACGACGCAGATCGAGAACATGGTCAGCCACGGATATATCGTGGTGACGATCAATCATCCGTACGTGTCGGGCATCACTGTTTTTCCCGATGGGCATAGTGTCGAAGTGAGCCTGCCGGCCGACGAGGCGGGAACTTTTGATTTGGTGGTCGGCGACGCGCGCTTCGTACTCGACACGCTGGTGGGTTGGAATACCGACTTCACCGGCGACCAACCTTTCACTTGCCGCTTCGACCTGGACCGCGCCGCGATGTACGGCCATTCCTACGGCGGCTCGACGGCGGTCGGCGCGGTCGTGGTCGACGACCGGCTGCGCGCCGCGCTCAATCTTGATGGCCCGACCTTCGGCGCGATCATCCAACAGGGTACGGACAAACCGTTCTTCATCGCGATCTCCGACGAGCACCTGCCGAACCCGGACCCCGACCTCGAATCGGCGTGGGCGCATTTGACCGGGCCCGGCTTCGAAGCCGCGGTGGCCGACTCGGCCCATATGTCCTTTTCCGACTACCCCACGTTGTTGCACGACTTCGCGCCGTCGATTCCCTTGTGGATGCTGGACATGGGCAAGATCGACCCGGCGGTCGCGCTTGAAATCACCGACCGCTACGAACGAGCGTTTCTCGACGTTTATCTGAAGGGCGCGCCGTTGGATGAGTTGATGTCGATCGCGGCGGATTACCCGGAGGTCACGTTCCAAAGCAAAAACACCGTTCTTTCACGCGGGGCCGCACAGTGAAAAGAAACATCATCGGTTGGCTCCTGCTCGGCGCCATACTGGTCTTTCTCCTCTTTGCGTTTTCTTTTTGCGGCACGAAAAACCAATCGACCAACGATGACGACGCCGCGATCACCGACGACGACACGCAGAACTCCGACGACGATGCCGATGATGACACGATGAAATTCCCCGACGGTTTTCTTTTCGGCGCCGCCACGTCCGGATTTCAGGTCGAGATGGGCTGCCCGACGTTGTCGCCGGAACTGTGCAACGATCCCAATTCGGATTGGTATCAGTTCGTGACTTCGCCGGTCACCGTGAACGATCCACTGGCTTTCGTATCGGGCGATGACCCGGCGAAAGTCGGGCCCGGCGAGTGGGAGCTTTACGAACACGACTTCGATCTCGCGGCCGACAACTCGGGCCACAACGCCTTCCGGCTGGGCATCGAATGGAGCCGCATCTTCCCCACTTCGACCGTGGGCATCGAGGGCTACGAGAACCTGCGCGCGGTCGCCAACCAGGCGGCGGTCGATCACTACCACCAGGTCTTCGCCGCCTTGCGCGAACGCGGGTTGAAGCCGCTGGTGACGCTGAATCATTACACGCTGCCCGTCTGGATTCACGACGGCGTCGGCTGCCACCAGGATTTTCGCCATTGTTCGCCGCGTGGCTGGGTGGACAAGGACACGACGGTCCGCGAGATCGCCAAGTACGCGGGCTTCGTGGCGCATGAATTCGGCGGCGAGGTCGATCTGTGGACCACGCTCAACGAGCCGATGGCCGTGATGATGGCGGGCTACGTGCTGCCTTCGCCCCAGCGCAGCAATCCGCCCGCCCTGTTTTTGCACTTCAAGGAATTCAAGATCGTCATGGCGGCGATGATCGAAGCGCACGCCCGCATGGTCGACGCGATTCGCGCCAACGACACGGTGGACGCCGACGGCGACGGCGTGGCCGCGCAAGTGGGCGTGGTGTATGCGATGTCGCCGGCCGCGCCGAAAGACCCCGCCAGCAAATTGGACCGCGAAGCCGCCGCCAACCTTTTCTATTTGTGGAACATGGTCTTCCTCAACGCGACGGCGTTGGGCCAGTTCGACGCCAACATCGACGGCCACCCGGTGTACCGCGCCGACCTCGCCGGCCGGATGGATTTCATCGGGCTCAATTACTACACGCGCATCGTGGTGTCGGGCTTGCCGTTTTCGATCGACCCGTGGTTTTCGCCGCTGCTCACATTCAATCCGCTCACCATGAACTTCAATGATGTCTATCCGCGCGGCATTTATGAAATGACCTCGCTGATCAAAGAGCGATTCGGTCTGCCGGTTTACATCACCGAGAACAACGCCCGCTCCGATCCGCAGGACAACGCGGTAGAAGAAATGAAATCGCTCGTCGAGCACCTGAGTTGGCTCTGGTACGCCATCGAACAAGGGGTGGATGTGCGCGGCTATTTTTACTGGGCGCTGATCGACAATTTCGAATGGAACCAGGGGCCCAAGCCCTATGGCCTGTACGCCGTCGATGTCAACAATCCTGACAAGCCGCGCACGGCGCGCGAAATTGTTGCGCTATACCGCGAGATCACGCAGGCGCACGGCATCCCGCCGGATTTGGCCGCGCAATATCCGGTGGATTTCCACTGAACTACGGGCAACCCGCGTGGGTCTAGTCACCAAGGCGACAAACCGGAGCACCACGATGACCGCAAAAGAGAATAGTCAACCTAGATGGACTCAGGAAACGATCCTTGGCGTGAGTCGGGCCTTCATGGAAAGCCGCGTTCTGTTGACCGGCGCGGAACTCGACCTGTTCACTCTCGTCGCGAACACGCCGCTTTCCGCGAAACAGATCGCCGAGCAAATCGGTGCGGACCTGCGCGCGCTGACCATCGTGGTCGACGCGCTGGCGGCGATGGGCCTGCTGATCAAGCAGGGCGAAACCTATCTCACCGAGCCTTCGGCCGCGCGGCTGCTGGCGGCGGGCGGGCCGGAGTCGGTGCTGCCGATGATCCAACATAGCCTCAACCTGTGGGACCGTTGGGGGCGTTTGACCAGCCGCGTCGTGGAAAAACGACCGCCGGACAAACCGATGGAGGCGTTCGTTCGCGCGATGCACGCGATCGCCACCCCGCTCGCGCCGCGCATCGTGGCGTTGGTGAATCCGGGCGGAGCGCGACGCCTGATCGACGTGGGCGGAGCGCTGGGCACGTACACGATGGCATTTCTTCGCGCGGCGCCGGAGATGCGCGCCACGCTTTTTGATCGGCCGCCGGTGATCGAAATGGCGCGCGAAGTGATTGGCGCGGCGGGCTTGCTCGATCGCGTTACGCTTGTGGCCGGCGATTTTAGCAAAGACACGTTACCCGGCGGACATGACCTCGCGTTTGCGTCAGCCGTGATCCACCAGAATTCGCCGGACGAAAACGTGGCGCTGTTCCGCAGAATCTTCGCCGCGCTGCAACTTGGCGGCCGCATCGTGGTGCGCGATCACGTCATGACCCCCGACCACACGCAGCCCAAATCGGGCGCGCTGTTCGCGGTGAACATGCTGTCGGGCACGAGCGGGGGCGGCACGTACACGGAAGCCGAGATTCGCGATGCCCTCACAAAGGCCGGTTTTGTCGGCGTGCGACTCATTCAACCCGACTCGCGGATGGACGGCCTGATCGAGGCGTTCAAACCCCGCTAGGGGGTTGTTATATTGCTCTCTAAGGAGGCGACCTCCCCGATGCCGGAAGCGACTCGATCATCAGCCTCGGCCCCGTGCGGAAAAGGCGCCGCGGGCTCGCTCGACTATCAAGCGCTGAGCGTCCGCGCGCTGGAGACCGGCCTGGCCGAAGTCCCCGGTTACGAGTCGTGGCGTCGCCTGGATCCCGGCCCGCAGACCCCGATCGACGTACGCTACGCCGCGATGCCGGTGCTCACCAAGCAGGAATTGCGCGACGGCGGCCCCGGCTGGTTCACCCCACGCGGAAAAGACGTTCAAACCGGGCTGTCCGCCGGCGACGTGGTATTCGCCCAGACGAGCGGCAGCACGGACGACCAGGTCACCATCGTCTTCAACGTGCCCTGGTGGGAAGCGTCCGAATGCGCGGCCTGGTCGCTCAACGATCACGCGCGCCGTTTGGCCACCGGATCGCACCGCGAGGCAGTCATCGCTTCGCCGCGTTGCGTGGGGCCCGGCTGCATTCCCCGGCCGCGCCCCATGACGGAACGCATCATCGGGCGGCATCTGTACCTCAATCAGAAAATCAACCCGGTCTGGTGGACCGCCGCGGAAATCCGCCGGATGGCCGACGAGTTGAAACAGTGGTCGCCGGTGTTGCTGGAAGGCGACCCCGCGTACCTCGCGGTCTTTGCGCGACGCGCGGCGGAACTCGGCCTCGAACTATTTCAACCTCAACTGATCTTTCTGACGTACTCGTTTCCGTCGCGCATTTATCTGCGCCAAATTCGGCAGGTCTTCGGCGCGCCCATCGCCAGTTCGTACGGCTCGACGGAAACGGGCCATGTCTTCATGGAGTGCGAAGCCGGGCGGCTGCACCAGAACACGGAGCAGTGCCGCGTCGATTTTCAGCCGTGGCTGGCTCGCTATGGCGGACCACTGCGCGGCCGCATGTTGGTTACCGTGTTTGACAACCCGTGGTTTTCGGTGCTGCACTTCGACATCGGCGACGTCGCCCGGCTCGATGATCGCGGCCCCTGCCCGTGCGGTCGCAGCAATGGTTTGACGCTCGCTTCGATCGACGGCCGCACGAAGGATGTGTCTTTCACCGCCGATGGAAGAGCGATCACGGTTGACGACATCGACGCGGCGCTGGCCAAGGTCGAGGGACTGAACGCGTGGCAACTCGACTTGCCTTCACCAGGAATTTCGCGCATGCATATCATGGCTGAACCGGCAGCGGCGGAACGCACCCGCATACAGGTCCGCGAGGTTTTGGAATCCATTTACGGGAGCGGCATGAAATACGAAGTCACGGTCGAAGCTACCTTGCAGCACGAACCCTCCGGCAAGTTTCGGTTTGCGCGCGCGTCGTTTCCGGTTGATCACAGCGTCTTGTGGAAAGCCGAATGATGGCCGCTTCCCCTCGCCCGCTTTATCTGCTGGCCGGCGGCAACTGGCGCGCCCGCAAGACGTCCGATCCGATGATCGCGCAAGTACTCGCCCAGGCGAATAAAGAGCGCCCGTCGGTCGCCTATATCGGCGCGGCCAGCGATGACAACTACATTTTCTTTCGGTGGGTCTCGCGGTTCTTGCGCCAGTCGGGCGCCGGTGAAGTGCTCCTCGTCCGCGTTGCGTCGCGGCGCGCCGATCTCGCTGAAGCAACGACCATTCTCGACGAGAGCGACATGGTGTTCGTCAGCGGCGGCGACGTTGAAGCCGGCATGAATAACCTGGCGATAAGCGGGATCATCCCACACTTGGAGAAGCTCTATCACGCCGGAAAACCGTTTTTTGGTATGTCCGCCGGCAGCATCATGCTGGCGCAATGTTGGGTGCGTTGGGCCGATCCGAAAGATGACCGCACCGCGGAAGTCTTTCCCTGCCTCGGGTTGGCGCCGGTTCGTTGCGACACACATGCGGAATCCGACGACTGGGAAGAACTCAAGGTGTTGTTGAAACTCAGCGCTCCGGCGATCGGCTACGGCATTCCCGGCAGCGGCGCGCTCAGATCAGTTCCCGACTCCGCACCTTTCCCTGCCGCTCTGGCAGATACCAGTCCCTGAACCGCCAGGACGGCGAAGGCACACACGAACATCATCCAAGCAACGCTTACGCGTTTCATATTGGATTGCCACCTCAGATTGGAGGATTCCGCGAAGGTTAACGGAAGCTGAAACCCACAGCCATGTCAAAACACGGGATGCCCTGAACCCTTTAGCAGTTTACCCAAAAACCTTGCGCGTGGGGAAAAAGAAGATTCAGAGCACGGGTGGAAAAATCGAGATGATCGTAGAAGCCTTAATCAATGTCGGCGGCTGGTAACCACCCCGGCGCTCGGCGCGTCGAGCGCCGGGGTGGTCCGAAACGAATGGTGCACCTTAGCCATTAAATTCCGTCACTGCCTCGATCATGGCGTGGATATTGGCCCCGGGCATGCCGGGGCTTACCCCGCCGCCCAGAGAAAGAATCAACCCTTCCCTGCTCGTACTTTGCAAAAGGTTCAACGTTGCCGCCTTAACTTCCTTCGGAGTGCCGCGCACGCCAATCTCCAGCGGCGATACGTTCCCCATCAAGCAGATTTTTCCTGCCGTCCTCTTGCGAACCTCGTTGATCTCCAGCTTGTGAGTCCAATTCAGGACGTCGAAACCCGCGTCAGGCAAGTCTTCCAGGAAGGGATCGATCCGGGCGTCGTTGTGATACACCTTCACCCACGATGGAGGAAAACTGGAAAAGACCTTTTGCAGGTAGGGATGGGCGAACTCCTGGTAATGCTTGCGGGAGAGAAAGCCCACGATGTCATCGAGGACAAGAATTCCTTCGACGCTATCGCCTATTGCCCCGGCCTGGGCCTTGAGCCACTCGATGGCGACGCTCGTGGTATAGGCGAGGAGTTTGTGCACCCCGGCGGGGTTATCGCTAATGTCCATCATGAACGGGGTCAGGCCACGGAGGAAGACCGCCAGGGCCAGCGGACCGCCTGAAAAGCGTATTTGCAGGTATTCGGCCGTTAT
>PMZC01000374.1 GCA_003170555.1 Deltaproteobacteria bacterium | reverse complement strand
GCTCACGCCGCACGAACTGGTCAAATTCCTGCGCCTGCAAATGCGCGGGAAGATTTTCGACGTCTTCAGTTGGACCGACGGCCTGTACAAGTTCACCGAAAACGACGAGGTGCAGGGCGATATCACCACGCTCGACATGAGCACGGCCAACGTGATCAACGAAGGCGTGCGCGACCACTACAACCTCGACCGGCTGCTGCCGCTGATCGACGAGTGGCGCGACAAATACGTGCGACCGGGCATCAATCTGCATTATCGCTTCCAGGATATCGAACTGACGCCGCGGGAAAGCACTATCCTGCAGGACATCAACGGCACGCGCACGATCGACGAGGTGCTGGGCATGGTCGATCTGGAGACGACGCGCGCGTACCAGATTGTCTACACGCTGGTGACCTGCGAGATGGTCGAACTGATCGACAAGGCGCTCGACCTGGCCGAGCCGATTCTGGAGCTCGGAGCGGCGCCGCCGGCCCCGACCGCGCCGCCGGTCGAACCGCCCGCCAAAGCGCCGCCGCCCGCGAAGGAAACGGCCGCCCCGCCGCCGGAGCCGAAAGCCGAACCGAAGCCCGAGCCGGCCGCCGCCGCGGCGGAACCGCCCGCGGCCGAAGCCGCCGCGCCGCCGGCGGAAGAAAAAGACGCGGAAGCCAAACTGACCGAAGACGACGACGAGCTGCGGCGGCGCATCTCCACGGTCTACGATCGGGTGTCGCAGGGCAACTACTTTCGGGTGCTCGACGTCAACGACAACCCCACCGAGCACGAAGTCCGCGTCGCCTATTATCGCATGGCGAAGGAGTATCACCCCGACCGGTTCTTCGGCAAAGCCAGTCCCGACGTCAAAGCCAAAGTGGAAGAGATTTTCCGCCAGGCCGCGAAGGCCTACGACATTCTCAATACCCAAGAGAAGATCCTGCAATACCGCAACAAGGTGGAAACGCGGGACGACGCGCCCAAGACCGATGCCCGCATCGAGGGCGTGAAGAAGATCATCGTCGCCGAACAGCACTTCCAGAACGGCAAGCAGTATCTCAAGGAAAAGCGCTATGCCCGCGCCGCGGGCGAATTCCGTTCGGCGACGGAAATCAGCACCAGCGAGGCGGAGTACGTGGCCTATTACGGCTGGGCGCTCTACCATATCCCGTACGAGAAGGACATCAGCGAAGAAGACAAGAAGCTGTTCGCCGGCGAATCCACCGCCGACCTGCAATTCAACGGGCGCGAGGCGATCAACCGCGCCATCCAATACAATCCGCGCTCGGAACGCGCGTACCTGTTCCTGGGCGCGATCTACAAGAAACAGGGGTTGAAGGAGTTCGCCGAAAAGCAGTACGAAAAGGCGCTCATCTGCAACCCCAACTGCATTGAGGCGTTGCGCGAACTGCGCCTGATCAAACTCGAAGAACAGAAGAAGGAGAAGAAGAAATCATTCTTCGACCGGTTGCTCGGCAGATAAGCACCGGCGTCTTGGGGAAATGGGGCGGATACTCATGTGGGACAAGCTGCAACCGATACTGCAGAAGCTACAGCCGATCGAGCCGCTCATTCTGATCTGCGGCGTTCTCTTGGTGGGCGTGTTGTTGGCCATCGCCTTGGTTCGGCAACGCCGGATGGGTGAGATCGTCAACGTCGTCACGGCCAACTTCGCCAACCTGCGCAACAAGCTGGACGAGGCGGTGACGAAGCAGAAGAGCCAGATCGACGACTCCCTCGGCGGCGTGCGCAAGCAGTTGCAACAGGCGCTCGACAATCAGCAGCGCGACGCGACGGCCGCCGGCGACCTGCGCCACCGGGTGGACGAACTCGGCACCGCCCTGCGCGACATGGGCTATCAGATTCAGGAGAGCTTCGCCACCAGCAACCAGAACGACACCGCACGCCAGGCGGTGGCCGATATGCGCGAGCGCCTCGAAGAACTGATCGAGGAGCTATCGTGGACCAACAACTGGTTCGCCGATCTCAAGGCGCTGGAAAACGCGGTGATCAATCTGGTCGGCCCCGGCAAGATGCGCAAGCTCATCGACAAGGAACGCTCGATTTCCCAGGCCGCCGGCGAAGAGTTCGTGAAGAAAAGCGGATTGTAACCGCGCGGTCCAAACGCAAATTCCCACCAAGCCCTAATCGATCCGCCGCAACAGCCGTTGTTTGAGTTCCGGCCCGCCCGCATCAATGCGGTAATGCGCGTTCACCCAGGACGTGAGTTCCACGAAGGGGCAGAACGGGCCGCAATCGGCCGGCGGAAAGACGATGAACTTCGGCGGCGCGGCTTCGAGGTCGGCCAGCAATCGGCGGCGGGCGCGCAGCACCTGCTCGTCTTCAGTCGCGTGCCAGCCGCCGAACTTATAGGGCAGGTTGGCGACCACCTCGAAGTACATGTAGTGCTTGGTCGGCGCGCGACGTTGCGCCCAAAAATAAATCTGCGGCTGATACGGCCACACGTACATCCCGTCGCCCGGCCGGCTTTGCGAATTGATGTAGCGGCCGAGCCATTGCAGCAACTCGTCGCGTTCGCGATTGCCGAGGTTGATGTCGTCGTAGGTGAAGATGGTGACCAGTTCGTAGCGCGCCATTTTCTCACCGCGTAAATACGAGAGGCCCATCAGCTCGGACTGCCACAATTCGAAACGCATCGCGAACAGCATCGCGGCCAGCGCGACGACGTATAGAACAAGACGCCAGCGGCGCGGCCGCAGCCATTCTTCCCACCGGCCGAAGACGTACCCGGCGCACAACGCGAGCGGCGCGGCCAGGATGATCATGTAGTGTTTGAAAAAGCGCGAGCCCGCGACCACCGCGAGCACGGCGGCGGCCAGATAGAGCAGATGGCGCAGAAAGCCGCGACGCCCTTCCGGCCGCGCGAAAAAGAAGACGAGTCCGCCGATCACCGCGAGCCAGGCGGGCCAGGCGCGGGGCAGGTGCTCGGCGACGCGCTGACCCAGCATCCGGGCCGCGGCGCCGGTTTCCGTCGCGCCGAGATAGTTGGCCAGCCGGCGCGGATCGAGATCGTGCAACATCAGCTCCAGCCCGCCCTTGGCCGCCCAGATCGCGGCGACGATCAGCAGCGGCGTCACGAAGCCGAGGGCGAGCCACGCCGCTTCGCGCGCGAACGCCGTGGCGCCGCCCCGCCGCAAAGCCGGCAGCCACAACGCAGCCACCCCGGCGAACAGCAACGCCTGTTGCTTCATCAGCAGCGCGACGCCGAGCATGACGCCGCCCAGCACGATGCGCCATGCGCGCGGCTTTTCCTGAATGGTCGACACGGCGCATAGGCCGAACGCGATGAAGAAACTCATCCACGATTCGTAATTCGGACAGTTCGCGTCAGCCGGGGCGTTGCTCGCCAGCAGCGCATAGAAGAACGCGGCCGCGATCGCCGCTGCGCCGCCGGCCGCCTGATACGCCAGGCGCGCCACCGCCAACAACACCAGCAAGTGCAACAGCGCGGCCAGCAGATACACCGGGGTCAACAACTGGCCGAACAACTTGAAGCAGGCGGCGAAGATGAGATACGCGCCGGGCGGCTTGGTTTCGACGCAGTGCTCGTACAGCGCGCCGCCGGCGAGCAGATCGTTCGCGCCGTAAGCGATGCCGGCGAGATCGGGGTCGCAGAAATCGTTGGTGTAACTGGGAATGCGCAGATAAAGCAGCAGCAGACCGGCCACGACGATCAGTCCGGCGACGAGCAGGCGGCTGCGGGTTGAATCTTTCACTTCCGCGATCATCGGCAACCGGTGCGGTCGCTGTCAACCGCGGATGCGGATTAGTCGGCGCGGCGAAAGAGCGAGCCCACGCGGTTGGCGAAATCGCGCAGCACGGGCGGCGACCAAATGTCGCGCGCGAGCGACAGCAGCCGCCACGGACGGCCGAAATAAAACGACACGGTCGCCCAAATCTGCCAGCGCTTGAGCGCGCGCAGCGACACATCGGCGAGCGGCAGGCTCGGCCGGTCGAAGCGGAACGTCTCCCACGCGCCGACCGGCAGACGATGCTCGCGGCGCAGCAGCTCGGTCACCGGCGCGCCCGGCAGCGGCGTGAACAAAAAGAATTGCGCATGATGCGCGGGGCTGCGGCGCGCGAAGCGTACGGTCATGGTCAGATCGGCCCGCCGCTCTTCGGGGTAGCCGAGAATGTAATACGAGTTGAGGCGCATGCGTGTGACGCGGCGAATCAGGCGCATCTTCTCGGCCATGACCGCGAGGTCCGTCTTTTTCTGCATGTGTTCCAGGATGCGCGGACTGCCCGATTCGACCGCCACCGACGCGGCGAAGCAGCCCGATTGCTCCATGCGGCGCAGCAAATTCTCGTCGAGGCTGTCGAGGCGCAACCCCGTGGCCAGGCAATCCCAGCGCACGGGCAGTCGCCGCGCGAGCAGCGCGTCGCAGAAGCGCTCCACGTGGCGGCCGTTGAGCGAAAAGTTGTCGTCGGTCACCGCGAACAAGCGCACGCCGTACTCGCGATGCAGATATTCGATTTCATCGACCGCCTTCGCCGGCGTGCGAAAGCGCATCTTACGCCCGGTGATCTGACGCCCGGCGCAATACGTGCAGTCGAACGGGCAGCCCCGCGAAGTGAGGATGGGCAGGTGCGGCGCTTTGCGGATCGGCGTCGGCCGCGCGAGATAACCGCGCACCGGCGCGGCGTCCCACAACGGCTGGTCGAGCGCGTCGAGGTCTTCGACAAAAGCGCACTCGTTGACGTGCGGACCCGCGCCGTCGCGCCAGATGAGGCCGGGTATTTTTTCAAATGACGGCGCGTCTTCGTCCATCGCGCGGGCCAGCAGCGGCAGGCCGATCTCGCCTTCGCCGGCCAGGCCGAAGTCGGTCTCGGGCACGTCGCCCCACAAATCGGTGAGCACGCCGGACGGGTGCGGCCCGCCGACCACCGTGCGGGCCAGCGGGCAGCGCCGCTTGATTTCGCGGATCGCCGCGCGCACCGCCTTGATGCCGAGCGTGAACAACTTGAAGCCGACGAGCACCGGGCCGTCGCCGACAAGATCGAGCGCCGTCGCCCGCGCGGGATCGCTCTCGAGCCAGCCGTCGCGCACGTCGATCGCCGCTCCCGCGTTACGCAAAGCGCGGGCGAGGTACAGCAGGCCGAGGTCCGGCGTCACGGGAAAGCCCTTGGGGCCGGTCACCGGCGGACGAATCAGCACCACACGCATGGGGCTATCTTACACGAGAATAGGCGTGATCGCAGTGGCGGGATCGGCGACGGTCAGCGCGCGAATCGTCGCGTCGCGTTGAACTCGACCGTCACGCTCGCGGCCTCGTTGGACCAGATGCGCAACAGCCCGCCGCGCAGCGTCCAGCGCACGCCGGGGTCGCCGTGGATCAGCGGCGGATGGTCGCAGTAGGTCGCGACGAAATTGCCGCCGGCGGGGAAGTCGAGCGTCCACGCGTCGCCGCTCCATTCGATCCACACGCGATCCGGCCCGACGAACCACGGCCGTTGCGCGCCGAGCAGCAGATAGCGCCCGCCGTCGGCGTAGGCGTAGCCGGCGTCGCCGTTCGCGTCGGTCGACAGCAGCAGCGTGGTCATGTTGGTCTGCACGGCGGTCGATCCGGTGTCCGCCGCGCTCAGCAGCAGATTGGCCGGCGTGGGCTGCGCCAAAACGAACAGCGGTTCGCCGCCGTCGACGCGGCCGGCGACCACGCCCGCGCGATCGAGCCACGTTACGCCGCGCGGGGTCTCGAGCGCCGTCGTCGCGTAAGGCGTCGCGATGCTGATGAAGCGTGCGTGATCGGCGGTCTGCGCGGCGTCGGCGACGAGCGAGGTGTGCTGTTCCTGCACGTTCCAGGTGAAGCCGTGCACGTTGATCTTCGTCGTGAAGTCGACCGCGCCCGTGCTCGCCGCGACGTGCACGTCCACCGCCGCGTCGTTGCGCTGCCACGAGCCGCCGTCGGCGAGCAGCGTGAACGGATAGCCGGAATCGCCGCCGGCCTGGCCGTGCCACAACACGCCGAAGGTGCGCGGCTGGTCGGCCAGCATGTCATCCACCACGACGAGGTAATCGTTCGCGGGAAAGAAGACGACGCGGTCGAAATCGGCCTGCTCATAGGTGCTCACGCCGCGCACGAACGGCGCCGCGTCGTTGGCCAGCCCGTCGACGATGAACGCGTCGACGCCGCCGACCTGCGTGATCGGATTCGGCGCGGGCGGGCCCTGGTCGTCGACGGTCGGCAAACTGTGGTGTATGCCGAGGCGTACGAGCTCGTGGTCTTCCCAGCGAATGTAACCGGGGTCGATCAGCAGATACTCGCCGCGCGCGAAAAGCGAAACCGACAGATTGTCCGCGTGCTCGTGCCCGCCGCCGTCCACCCGCGCCACGCCGTTCTCGGCGAGGAACAACATCCACGTGTCGGCGGCGTCCCAACCCGAACGGAAGATCGCTTCGCCGTCGTCCGGCAAAATGAAGTCGCGGCCGATGGATTCGTCGGGCGTCACCAGCGCCACGGCGTCGTCGAAGAAGGCGATCAGGTCGACGTTGAGATCGGAACAATGGTTGGCGAACAGCGGCTCGCTCACGTTGGTCAGCCAATCCCACGCCAGCAGACCGTCCTGCCACGGGCCGACGAGCAGGCCGTTGAAAAAGCCTTCGATGTTGGCGTCGTCGATCGGCGCGTAGCCGCCGTCCGGCATGCGGATGCGAACGTACCAATCGCTCATGGCCAGGAGCTGCGGATTATCAAGCGGGTTGGTGACCTGCACCTCGTGCCACGTGCAATTGGGCCCGATGAGGCAGTAGTCGCGCATCAGCAGCGTCATGTCCGCGCCGATCAAACGATCATACGCGAGGAACATCGGCAGATGTTGGACCGCGCTGTAGGTTCCGTAGTACGGCCCTTCCGCGTCGGCGCCGTCGGTCGTCAGCAGGTAATTGAACAGCTTGTCCGCGGTCTCCGACATGCCGAGGTTGAACCACTTGTTCGCGTCGCTGCCCTGGTTCAGCGTCATGCCGGCGATGGCCAGCGCCGCGTTGATTTTCGTGGCGTGGTTGTTGTTCAACATCGTTTCCAGGTAGGCCATCTGATCGAAATAGTCGTGATACAGATTGGTGACCATCTGCGTGATGCGATCTTCGATGGCTTGCAGCCGCGTGGAATCGATCAGGTCCGCGCCGGCGAGAATGTCGTAGCCCTGGCAATAACCCATCACCGCTTCGGCGATGTGAATGTCGTTATTCATCGTGTCGACCAGCGGGCCGAATTGGACGGCCATCACCTCGAAGATGCTGGCGGCCTTGTCGGCCATCGCCGCGCTGTTGTCGATCCACGCGACGAAGGCCGCGCTCTTGGCGATGTTGGCGTTGGTGTATTCGCGGCCCGCGTCATACGGGTCGGGGATCACCGCGTTGTAACCGGAGTTGGCCATGTTGCGCACGCGCTGCATGAGCGTCGCATAGGGTTCGCGCGTGATGCGATCTTGCAGCAGCGGCAAATCGCCGGCCGCGAACAACAGCCGCGGGTGCGCGGTGATCTCCGGATGCCACGGACCGGTCGGCGGATCGGCCGCCCACGCGGCGGAAGACAACAGGCACAGCGCCAACAAGATCGGGAGCCAGCGGTTCATCGCGACACCTCGGCGGGCGGAGTAGTTTTCATCACCCCAGCCTAATCGAAAAAAACCGCCGAGGCCACCGCGCTCGCTTGACACCCGGCGGACGCGGCGTAAAAATCAAGTTATCACACAAGAACGGAGGAGACGATGAAACGGCGGGTGCTATGGCTGGTGGCGGCGGTTTCGCTGCTCGGTGCGCTGGCGGCCGCGGCGGAATTCGACCTGGTCGCTTTCGTCAAAGGCGCGCTGCCGGTGGCGGAGAACGTCGTCTCCGCGCTGAAAGTCGGCGACTATCAACGCGCCGTGCGCGATTTCGATTCGCGGATGCGGGCCGCGCTGCCGGCGGAAAAACTCAAGGCCACGCAGGAAATGCAGGTGAAACCGATCATCGGCGAAATTCTCTCCTACGCGTTCTCGACGTTGACCCTCGACGGCAACAACGTGATCGTGATCTACAAGCTGAAATGCACGCGCGACGACGAGGCCGTGGTGCGGGTGGTCTTCGACAAACTCGACCCGACGTTCCGGGTCGGCGGCTTGTGGATCGACAGCCCGCGGCTGCGCGCGGCGCACTGAGCGAGCGGGAGCCGCCATCGTCGTCGAAATCGGCCCGAGAGTGCTTTTGGTGACGATAATGCGATCAAAGTAAAGAACAGGTGATCAGCTTTGTTTGCGGCTCGGCAGGAAAGCCAGGATGGTCTCTGTTCTCGCTCGCGCGCCGGCATTCGTTAATTCCACCAATTCCATTTCCACCAACCGGTGTAAGTCGCGCGTCACCGTTTTTTTCGTCTTTCGCGCATACTGCTCGGTGATTCTAGGTGAGAGCAGATGGAGCTCGGACACTGGGATAGGAGCGGCCTTTTCCGAAAGCGATAGCACGAGTTCGCGTTGGCGGGCTCGGACATCACTCGAGGAACGGACGCGCGCGTCGCGAAACTTCCGGTAGACGTAGTCGCGCCAGATCGTGTTGCATTGATAATTTCCGATGACCTCTAGCTGTTCTTTCAGCCCGTCTAAAAACCCTTGTACCGCGTATTCGAGAAAAGGAATCACGTCGCCGCCTGATTTGCCGGCCCGAGCCAGGCGTTCATAGTAGAGAGTACGCGTTTGATTGTAGTGATTACTCAGCAAATGCGCGGCCGGCGACGGCACGCCCGCGTCAACGAGAATCCTGAACTCCATCAAGCGCGCGGTGCGCCCGTTGCCGTCCTCGAAAGGATGGATCCAGACCAGATATAAATGCGTCAATATCGCGCGTAGGACGGCATACGCGATCTGGTTCGCGCCGAGGGCTTGTGCGCGCTCGCGCTCGTCGTTGATCCACAAGCACAGTTTCTCAAGTAGGAATTCGCAATCCTCGGCCGGCGCCCCGCGATATGCGCCGACCTCTACCGAGTAGCCTCGAATATCGCCGGGGGTGAGTCGCTCGGCCTGCGGCAGATCCTTCAGCACCGCGCGGTTGAAGGCCTTGATCTCGGAGACTTCAAGCTGTCCACTCCCTCCGGTCCATAAGTCATTGGCGATACGGTTGCACTCAGCCACGATATTGTCGATCTCGCGCCCCAAGTATTCGCGCGAAAGGGGCAGTTGAAGTTGGCCGCGTATTCGGTCCTGGACTTCGCGCTCGGTCAAGGTATTGCCTTCAATCGCCGTCGTCGCCAACACACCTTTGGCCAAATAGAGTTGATGAAGAACGTCCGCCGTCGAGGTGTCTAGCGGGACCCCCGCAATATGCTCGCATTTGGATTGAATTTCGCCCAGCTGCATCCAGAATGCCATCGGAGTATTAGAAAGATCAGCGGTGAAAGTCAGCCATGGATGTGTCCGCTCATATGTCCGTGAATCTGTCATAACGAATACAACCGTATTAATTCGATATCACTGGCAAATATCACGTCCATGAAAGAGTGTCAACACAGATTTGGTTAATAGCTTGTCCATCATTTTGTCCATTTTTTCGGCCAATTTTTTCCGGAAGACGAGATGCATTCTGCCTTACCCTCTCGTATGAACCCGCCCGCCGGTCACCACATCGGTCGACCGATTCTATGCACTCTAACTGAGGCGCCGTGTGCGCCTTGTCGTAAACGAGGCACGACAATAAGCGACTTGTCACGGCGCCGCGCCGACACCATAATTGCGCCTCCGCAGGGTGAAGGAGGCGTGGTGTTCGTCCGACCCGATCTGGTTTTGCTGCACGCGCCGACGGTCTACGACTTTCGTCGCCGGACGATTCTCTACGGGCCGGTGGCCGACGTCATTCCGTCGCTGCCGGTGTTCGAGATGTACCCGGTCGGCTTCACGACCATCGCCGAGTACCTGCTGGCGCTTGGCTTCGAGACGCGCGTCGTCAATCTCGCCTACCGGATGTTGGCCTCGGCGAAGTTCGACGCGGAGAAAATGATCGCGCGCCTGCGGCCGCGGCTGGCGTTCGGCGTCGATTTGCACTGGCTGCCGCACGCGCACGGCGCGGTCGAGACAGCGCGGCTGGCGAAGAAGCATCATCCGGACACGCCGGTGCTCGTCGGCGGCTGGGCGTCGACTTATTTTCATCGCGAGTTGATCGAGTACGATTGTTTCGACTATGTGCTGCGCGGCGACTCGACCGAGGTCCCCGTCGGCATGTTGATGCGCGCGCTGGCCGGCGGCAAACCGAGCGACGACCAACTGGCGGCGATTCCGAACCTGACGTGGAAAGATCGCGCGGGGCAGGCGCGCGTCAACGACCTGACCAATGCGCCGGTTGTGCTCGACCGCTGGGGCAACAACTACCTCAACATGTTCAAGATGAGCATCAAGTTCGGCTCGATCGGCTCGCAGATTCCCTTTCACGATTGGTGGACCTACCCGATCACCGCCGTCATGACCTGCCGCGGTTGTAACCAGCACTGCGCGATTTGCGGCGGCGCCGGACCGGCCGTGCGCGAGTACGCCGGGCGCGAATGCACCGCGTTTCGGCCGGCGGACCTCGTGGTGCGCGACCTCGCCCGCCTGGCGCGCCACACCAACGGCCCGCTGTTCATCGTCGGCGATCTGAACCAGGCCGCGCCGGGCTACGCGGATACGGTGCTCGACGGCCTGCGCCGCCATCGCGTGCGCAACAACGTCATCTTCGAATTGTTCGACGGCGCGCCGACCGCGTACTTCCGGCGCATCAGCGACAGCGCGCCCCACTTCAATTTCGAGATGAGCCCCGAGACGCACGACGAAAATATCCGGCGGCGCGGCGGCAAACGCTACACGAACGACGACGTGGTCGGCGCGGTGCGCGATGCGCTGGCGCATGGCGCGGGCAAGTTCGATCTCTATTTCATGATCGGGCTGACCGGCCAGACGCCGTCGTCGGTGCTCGAGACGGTCGAGTGGGCCGGCGAGTTGATGGATCGCTTCGACCGGCGGCTGGCGCTGTTCATCAGCCCGCTCGCGCCGTTTCTCGATCCGGGTTCGCTGGCGTACGAGCACCCGGAGCAATACGGCTACCGCATTCTGTTCCGCGACTTCGCGGCCTACCGCGAGGCCATCGCCGCGCCGACCTGGAAACAGGGCCTCAATTACGAAACGCAATGGATGACGCGCGACCAGCTCGTCGACGTGACCTATCAGGCGGGCCGGCGCCTCAACCGCCTCAAGTTCGAGAAGGGACGCCTCGACGAGCGAACGTATCGTTACGTCGACGAACGCATCGGCCGGGCCATCGACCTGATGGCCGAGTTCGACCGCCTGCTGGCGAGCGGCGATCCGGAACTCATCGCCCGCGAACGCGCGCGGCTGAAGCAGGCCGCCGACGAAGCGAGCACCGACACGGTCAACGCGCCGCAGGAAATCAAATGGCGCGTCCTCGGCCGCAATTTCAATTATTTCGCCATCGCCCGCGACATTCTGTTCGGCGAAAAAAATCTGGACTGATTACGGTCAGCGTACGAGGCTCGAGACGGGCACGATCTCGATACCCAGCTTGATCAATTCGGGCAGGCGCGCGAGCAGCGCACGGTAGGTGTTTTGAAACGGGTGGCCGATGGCGATGGCCGAGCCTTGCGCGCGGGCGACGCGGCCCAGCAATTCGACCTGGCGGCAGATGGCGTCGTAGTCGGGGTTGATATCGAGAAACAGGTTGCGCGCCGCCGTGCGCAGGCCTTCCGCGCGCGCCACGCCGAAGGCGACCGAGCGGCCGATGGTCATCGAATCGACGAAAAACAGCCCGCGGCTTTTGATCGGCTCGAGCGCCACGCGCATCTTGGACGCGTCGGCGGTGAAGGCGCTGCCCATGTGGTTGTTCACGCCGACAATGTTGGGCACTTGGTCCATGTCGGTCTCGACCTGGCGGCGGATCGCCTCGTCGCTCATCGCGAGCAGCAGCTTGCCGCGGCCGGGGTCTTGCGCCGGATAGCTGATCGGCTCCATCGGCAGATGCAGCATGATCTCATGGCCGCGGTCGTGCGCCGTGTTGGCGAACTCGCGACCCGACGGCGAGAACGGCAGGACGCTGAAGGTGACCTTCGCCGGCAACTGGAAGANNGTCGATGGCGTCGCGGTAGCCGATGTCGTCGATGATGATCGCGATGCGCGGCGCGCCGATGTACTGCACCTGCGGAATGGCGTCGACGTCGATCTTCTGCTGGCCCGCGGGCAGGTAGCTGAGCAGCAGCTTCGCGCCCTCCGGCGCCTCCTGCGCGGCCTTGGTGAAGAAGAAGCGATGCGTGTCGAGGCCGTCGACGCTGACCGCCACGCGATACGTCTTCGCGTCGACCTGCACTTCGTCGATGACCGCGTTCTGCAGCTTGTGCGCGAGCTGTTCGCGGAAGCGCCGCAGCATGTCGTTGAAGTCGAAATCCGCCGGCGCCCACACTTCCCAATAGCGATACGGGAACTTCAGATGGCCGGCCGTGCGCTGTTCGGTGTAGTTGGTGATGATGTGCTGCTTCGACAGGCCGGTTTCGAGGAAACACCGCATCGCGATGTCGGTCACGCGCTCCAGACGCTCGAGAAACCGGCTGGCCGCGGCGGCGTCGCCGGGTTCCGACACGGCGGTGGCGACCGTCGCGCGGCTGATGTGCGCGGCCAGCCACGCGCCGCCGTTGCTGACGCCGTAAGAAGTGAAGAGCAGAAAAAACAGGAGGCCGGTCAAACCCGCCGTCAGCCGGGCGGCCGCAGAGAGTTTGACGAGCCGTCGGCCCAGACGGTCCAACAGTGTCGACCGTCGGCGGTCCAGCATCGGTTAGTGCGCGGCCCCGGCGCCGGTGAAGGCCGGCCACGCCTTCAGAATCTGCAAGCCCATATCGAGCTGCGGATCGCCGGTGACCACCGGTGCGGGCGGGTTGGCCGTGGGCGCGGCGCCTTCCTCGGGCGGCAGGTTCGGTCCGTGTTCCGGCGCGGCCGGCTGCTCCTGGCCGCCTTGCAAGTGGCGTTCGAGGTCCTGCTCGCGCAACAAGGCGCGGCGCTGGTTCTGGTCGAGGCCCGCCAATTGGTCGCCGGCCACGACGAAATCGGGGTCGATGCCGTGCGCCTGAATATCGCGGCCGTTGGGCGTGTAGTACTTGGCCGTGGTCAGGCGCAGGCCCGAACCGTCAGCCAGCGGAATGATCGTCTGCACCGAGCCTTTGCCGAATGAACGCTCGCCGACGACGACCGCGCGGTGATGATCCTGCAGGCAGCCCGCGACGATTTCCGACGCGCTGGCCGAGCCGGCGTTGATCAGCACCACCATCGGGAAGCCGAGGCCTTGGCCGCCGGGCTGGGCCGGGATGCTGAACGACTGGCGCGGTCCGCGGCCGCGGGTGGAGACGATGACGCCGTCATCGACGAACGCATCGGCCACCTGCACCGACTGGTCGAGCAGGCCGCCGGGATCGTTGCGCAGGTCGAGCACCAACCCGCGCAATCCGCCGGGCGCTTTTTTCAGCTCTTTCAACGCGGCGAGCAGCGCATCGGCGGTGCCGGCGTTGAATTGCGAAATCTTGATGTAGCCGTAGCCGGATTCGAGCGTCTTGAACTTGACGGTCTTGACCACGATGACCGCGCGCGTCAGCTCCATTTCGCGCGGTTCGTTCCAGCCCTGCCGGAAGATGCTCAGCTTGACCTTCGTGCCTTCGACGCCGCGCAGTTGGTCGACCGCGTTCATCAGCGACATGCCGCGCGTGGACTTGCCGTTGATCTTGACGATGTAGTCGCCCGGCTGAATGCCGGCGGCGGCCGCGGGCGTGTCGTCGATCGGGCTGACGACGAAGATGTAATTGTCGCGCGCGGAGATTTCGATGCCGAGCCCGCCGAAACGGCCCGTGGTGTCGATGGTCAGTTCGCGCATTTCGTCGGGCCGCATGAAGGCGCTGTGCGGATCGAGGCCGCTCAACATGCCGGATAGCGCGTTGTAGATCAGGTCGGAGACCTTCACTTCTTCGACGTACTTGTCGTACACGACCGCCAGCACGTCGGTGAACGTCTTGAGCGGACCGGCCGCCGCCCGGGCGAACGACTGCACCGTCTCGCCGACGGCCACCGCGGCGAACAGGGCNNCTTACCTCCTTGGTCAAGGCGCCAGCGCCAACCATTCAAGCGGATCGACGGCGGCGCCCTGACGTCGGATTTCGAAATGCAGCATCGGCTGTTCGTACAAACCCGAGGAGCCCAGGGCGCCCAACACTTCCCCTTCGTGGACCGCGTCGCCGCGATTCACCGCAATCTCCGCCAGGTGCGCGTAGAGCGTATGGTAACGGTCGCCGTGCTCGACGATGACCAGGCGACCATAGCCGACGAACTCGCCGACGTATCGCACCACGCCATCGGCCACGACGCGCACCGGCGTGCCTGCCGGCGCCTGAATATCGATGCCGTTGGAGCGGGTCTCGGTGCCGAACCGGCTGTCCACCCGCGGGCCATAACGGCCGACGATCGGCCCCGGAACAGGTCTTGGTAGATAACCCCGGCGCTGGGCGAAGTCAAGCCGCAGCGGCGCGCCGGAGCGGCGCGGGCTTTGCGGAGCGAGGCCGGCGATTTGCCGGGACAACGCGGCGTCCTGCTGGTCCATTTCGCGCATCAGCCGCATCGCGAGTTGTTTGTCGTGTTGAATTTCCTCCAGCACGAACATCTTCTTGCGTTTCTCGAGCTCGACGTCCATCGCGGCGGCGCGTTCGGCTTCGGCCAGGCGCGCGAGCTGCGCCTGCTCCAGCAGCAGGCTCTTGCGCCGGTCGCGCAGCGCCGTCAGTTCCGTGCGGTGCATCGCCACGAGCCGCACGTCGAGTTCGACAATCCGTCTCAGCGCGCGGTAGCGCCGGGCGAATTCGCCGAACGAATGGCTGGTCAGCAGCAGTTTCCAAAAGCCGCCGCGTCCGAGACGATAGAACACCGCCATGCGCTTACCGACCACCTTGCTCTGCGCCGGCAATGCCATTTCCAATCGCGCCACGGTGTTTTTGTCGTCTTCCAGCCGGCGGCTCACGGCGTCGAAGCGCGAGCGGACGCCGGCCAGCGCGCGTTCGTGTTTGTACTGCACGTCCTCGATCGCGTAGATCTGCCGCAGCAGACTTTGCTCGGCGTGCATGGCCGCGCGCAGGTGCGCCCGCTGTTCGCTGAAGCGGCGCTCGATTTCCGATTCCTGCGCCACGGCCGACGCCAAAGGCAGCAGGGTGAGCAGCGCGGTCAGCAGAACGAGGCGCGCGCGCAAGGTCAGGTCCTCATGTACCGGCCGNNGTGCTGAGCAGCGCGGCGACCAGGCCGATCAATCCGCCGAGCGCAATCGCCGCGGCCAGCAGGGTCGGCGAAAACCAGACCGGGCTGATGCCGCCCAGCAGCCAGTCATTCAGCGAACCGCCCGTCGCCACTTGGTAGCGCGCCAGGCGGTAGACGCCGTACGCCAGCGCCAGGCCGACCAGGCTGCCGCCCAGGCCCTGCACCGCGCCTTCGATCAGCAGCGGCACGCGAATGAACGAGTTGCTCGCGCCGACCAGCCGATAGATGCCGATTTCCTCGCGGCGGCGATAGATCGTCAGGCGGATCGTGTTGGCCACCAGCAGGCCCGCGGCGGACGCGAGGAACAGGCCCATGATAAACGTGCCGAGCCACAGGTAGCGGGTGATCCGGCCGAGCCGCGCGGCCCATTCGCGACCGTAGTCGACCTCGGTCACGCCGGGCAGGGCCTTGACCCGCCGGGCGATCGTTTCCATCTGCGGCAAATCGCGATAGGTCGAACGCAGGCGGATTTCCACGGTCGCCGGCAGCGGGTTTTCGCCGAGCTCGGTCGTGATCTCCGCCATGTCCGGCACGTCTTCGCGGAAGCGCTGCAGCGCGCTGGCCGCGTCGACCGGCGCGGCGGTCTCGACTTCGGGCATCTGCCGCAGCTCGGCGGCGAGCGCGGCGAGCTGGGGCGTGGCGACGTTCGGGCCGAGGTAGGCGACCATCTCGACCTGACCGACGAACGAATCGACCAGCCGCCCCATGTTGATCGCCAGCAGGCTGAAGATCAGCGGAATCGACACCGCCAGGCCGACCGCGAGGACCGTACCCAGGTTGGCGCCGGCTTCGGCGCGGATATTGCGCCAGGCGCGCGCCGCGAGGTTGCCGAAAAAAAACTTCAGCGCCACGGCTTCTCCTCGCCGAGGGACGACACGAGCTTGCCCCGGTTCAGCTCGATCACGCGTTGCGCGTAGCGGCGCAGCAGGTCCTGGTTGTGGGTGGCCAGCACGACCGTCGCGCCGCGCAGGTTGACGTCGCACAGCAGGCCGATGATCTGGTCGGTCATCGAAGCGTCGAGGTTGCCGGTCGGCTCATCCGCCAGCACGATGGCCGGCTCGTTGACCAGCGCGCGCGCAATCGCCGCCCGTTGTTGCTCGCCGCCGGAGAGGCTGGCCGGATTTTCGTCCATCTTCGCCTGCAGACCGACGTGGCCGAGAATCGCCATCACCTTGCGGCGCAACGCTTCACGCGGGGTGTTGACCACCTCCAGCGACAACGCGACGTTTTCGAAAATGGTGCGATCGGCCAACAGGCGGAATTCCTGAAAGACCACGCCGATGTTCCGCCGCAAAAACGGCACCGATGATTCCTTGAGTCTGGCGACGTTGCGCCCGGCGACCAGCACCTGGCCTTCGCTGGGCGTGTCGGCCGCGTAAATCATACGCAGAAAGGTCGTCTTGCCGGCGCCGGACGGCCCGGTCAGAAAAACCATCTCGCCCTTGGCGATGTTGACGGTGACGTCCGCCAGCGCCGTGACGCGCGGTCCGTAACGTTTGGTCACCCGATGAAAGCGAATCATGGGCGGTACAATAATGGGTCTGGGGTCTGGGGTCTAGGGTCTGGG
>PMZC01000188.1 GCA_003170555.1 Deltaproteobacteria bacterium | reverse complement strand
CGTCAAATCGCTGACGCGAACGCGAACCGCTGAAATCGAACTGCTGCGCCGCGACGGTTCGACGGTCTGGACCGAGAACACACTGACCTTCATCCGCGACGAACAACGGCGACCGGTCGGCGTGCTGGGCGTCACCCGCGACATCTCGGAACGCCGGCGGGCCGATGTGGAGCGACGGCGACTCGAAGAGCAACTGCACCAGGCGCAAAAAATGGAGGCGATCGGCCGCCTCGCCGGCGGCGTNNTTCAACAACATCCTCACCGGCATCACGGGCTACACGGAAATGTTGCTGCCGACGCTCCGTCCCGAAGACCCGATCGTCAGCGACCTCAAGGAAATTCACAAATTGTCCGACCGCGCCGCGGCGCTGACCGCGCAGCTCCTGGCGTTCAGCCGCAAACAGATCGTCGAACCGCGGGTGCTGGATCTGAACGCGGCGATCACTCATTCGACCAAGATGCTGCGCCGGCTGATCGGCGAGGATGTCGAGCTCGAGTTCAAGCCGGGCGACGACGGCGGCCTCGTGCGCAGCGACCCCGGGCAGATCGAGCAGGTGTTGGTGAACCTCGCGGTCAACGCGCGCGACGCCATGCCGAGGGGCGGCAAGCTGACGATTCGCACCGCGAACCAGTGCATTGACGAAGCATTCTGCCGTGGGGAGCCCGGCGCGCGGCCCGGCGAATACGTGGTCCTCGAGGTCGAGGACAACGGCAGCGGCATGGATGAAGAAGTATTGCGGCGCCTCTTTGAGCCGTTCTTCACGACCAAGCCCCAGGGTAAAGGCACCGGGTTGGGACTGTCGATCATCTACGGCATCGTGCAGCAGAACCTGGGCTTTGTGACGGTCCACTCGACCGTCGGCGCCGGCACGGTGTTTCGCGTCTACCTGCCGCGGATCTACGCCGAACCCGAGGCGGTGTCGCGCGAGCCGGTTTCCGTCCCGCCGCGCGGCAAAGAGACGATTCTGGTGGTCGAAGACGAAGAGATGCTGCGCAACCTCGCCCGACGCATTCTCGAACGTCAGGGCTACCGCGTTCTCGTGGCGGCCGGCGGCGAAGAAGCGCTGGCGGTGAGCGAGCATTTCACCGACCGGATTCATCTGCTGCTGACTGATGTGATCATGCCCGGCACGAACGGCGGGGAAGTCTACGAGCTGCTGCGCGGGACGCGGCCGAGCCTGAAGGTGCTGTTCATGTCGGGATATACCGGCGACGCCATCGCGCAGCACGGCGTGTTGGATGCGCGCACCCCCTTCATTCAGAAGCCCTTCAACATCCAGCACCTGACCGTCCGCGTGCGGGAAGTGCTGGACAGCTAGGGCAATTGACGATCTCTCGAGGGTCGGCCGGGCGCGCGTTTGCCGACGCTGGCGCATGGGCTGGGTGACGCTGGCTCGCGAAGCCCAGCGAAGCCTGCCTGTGCTGGCTGGCGGCGCCGCTCAGAAAATGGAAATCCACAATCCGGGATTGCCGTGCCGCGAGCCCGCGATGCGGGCGGCAGACGATCACTGAGGCTGTCGAATGAGAAACATCTGCCGCCCCGTAGCGGGGCTCGTTGGCGGCCACGTCCGGGTTCCAGGGACTCACGTCCCTGGCTACCGAACTGTCGCCCACCGGGTGGGCTTAGACGCGACGGATTTTCATCCGTTGCGGTGAGCCGAAGGTTCATGTACGACTGATAAGCCTTACGCTGCTCGGCGTAACAGGGGCGCCATTGCCGCCCGTCGCCGCGCCGAGAACGATCGTCAATAGCCAACGGTCTTAACCGTGGGACCAAGCCCCAGCGATGAATCGCTGGGCTTAAATCGTTCGTCCCTGCGGGACGATTGAATTTAGCCCACGGTTTTAACCGTGGGACACAGCTAGATTGAATTCAGTTTGCGATTAGCTGTCGAGCACCGCGCGCACGCGGCGCGCCAGGGCGTCGACGGTGAACGGCTTGCGAATGAATTGGGTGTTCGCGTCGAGCACGCCGTGGTTGGCGATGGCGTTTTCCGCGTAGCCGGACATGTACAAGACCTTCAGTTGCGGACGAAGGACTTTGAGTTGCTCATAAAGCTGGTTCCCATTCATCTGCGGCATGATGACGTCGGTCAGCAGCAGGGCCACGTCGCCGGTCAGGTCCTTGCAAATCAGACAGGCCTTCTCGCCGTCGGCGGCGGCGATGACCTGGTAGCCGTGTTTCTCCAGAATTCTTCGCGCCAGGTTGCGCACCGTCTCCTCGTCTTCCACCAGCAAGATCGTCTCCGTGCCGTTCACCGAAGAGGGCGGCCCGGGCGGAATGACGGCCGCGGCTTTGTCGATCACCGCGGGCAGGCAGATCTTGAAGGTGGTTCCCACGCCCACTTCGGAGTAGACATTAATGAAGCCGTTGTTCTGCTGCACGATGCCGTAGACCGAGGAGAGGCCGAGGCCGGCGCCTTTGCCTTTTTCTTTCGTCGTGTAAAACGGCTCGAACAGATGCTGGCGGACTTCCGCGTTCATCCCGCAGCCGTTGTCGCTGACGGCCATCATCACGTATTCGCCCGGAACGACGCCGGCGTGCTGTCGGCAATACTCCTGATCGACGCGCGTGTTCATGGTTTCGACGGTCAGCTTGCCGCCGTCGGGCATCGCCTCGCGGGCGTTGATCGCGAGGTTGACCAACACCTGTTCGATTTGCCCGGGGTCGGCCTGCACCCGTTTCAACTCCTTGCCCGGGGCGACCGCGAAATCAATATCCTCGCCGATCACGCGTTTCAGCATATTGCCGGAGCGGACGATCAAGTCGTTCAAATCGAGCACGCGCGGGGTGATGATCTGCTGGCGGCCGAAAGCCAATAATTGCGCGGTCAGCGAGGCGGCTCGTTCCGCGGCCTTTTCGATTTCCAACATATCGGGGCGAAGCGGATCGTCCGCGTCGACCGACGACAGCAAGAGCTGGGTATAGCCCGTGATGCCGGTCAGGATATTATTGAAATCGTGCGCGACGCCGCCGGCGAGACGGCCGATGGCCTCCATCTTCATCGACTGCCGCAGTTGCTCTTCGAGCTTCGCCTTTTCGGTTTCGGCCTGCTTCTGCCGGGTGATGTCGGTCGCCACGACGACCCACTTGACCGGCACGCCTGTCGGATCGCGCACCAGGGTTCCTTGACTGATCCACACCGCGTACACGCCGTCCTTTTTTCGCACCCGAATTTCCACGCGGTACGGAATCCCGGTGCGGAAATTTTGCTGGACCGCTTCGAGAAGC
Source organism: Deltaproteobacteria bacterium (assembly GCA_003170555.1). Classification (GTDB taxonomy): domain Bacteria; phylum Lernaellota; class Lernaellaia; order Lernaellales; family Lernaellaceae; genus FEN-1099. Next base: position 2,202 of record PMZC01000188.1, on the reverse strand, counting down.
TTAGACAGGTCATCGGGATGAATCAGTTCCGCAAAATCGTACATCGTCCGCGGCAGTTCTTCCGGCCCATAGCCCAGATACGCGCTTACGTCGCTGCGAAAACGGAGCACGCCGGTGCGAAAATCCCGCTCAAAAATAATATCGTTGGTGATGTTGGCCGCGATGCGGAACCGCTCCTCGCTGGTTCGCAGGGCCTCTTCCGTGATCTTGCGCTCGGTGACGTCGCGGGTGTTGATCACGATGCCCGCCACCGCCGGATTGTGGAGCAGATTCGTCGCCACGCCTTCGAGATGGCGATAGGAGCCGTCCTTGTGTACAAAACGCAGTTCAGTGAAGAGCGAGCTGCCCGGTTGCTGGACCAAATCGGCAAACAACTTAAGCCCTTTGGGCAAATCCTCCGGATAGATAAACGCAAACCCGTTCTGGCCGAGCACTTCGTCGGGCCGATAGCCGAAATAAAGTTCGATCGCGGGGCTGCAATAGCTGATGAGTCCTTCTTGATCGACCACGGTGATGATATCGGCGGCGTTCTCGATGAGCGAACGAAAGTGTTCTTCGCTCTTTCGCAGCGCCTCTTCCGCCGCTTTGCTCGCGGTGATGTCCGAGAGGATCCCGACCCATTTTTGCGGCGTTCCGGCTTCGTCCATGACCAGCGCCGCCCGATCCAACAGGTGCAGATATTCGCCGCCGGTTTTCCGAATTCGATAATCGACCTGGTAAAGCGCGCCGCTGGCGAACTGCGCTTTGGCCGCGTCGATCACGCGCGGCAGATCATCCGGATGAACCAGTTCGGCCCAGCCGGAAAAAGTGCGGGGAAAATCTTCCGAACCGTAGTTGCGGTGGGTCTCCGGATCGCCGTAGAAGCTGGCCAGCCCGGTGCGGCAATCGCGTTCGTAGATCAAGTCGTTGGCGACCCGCGCGGCGACGCGAAAACGCTGCTCGCTTTCGTGTACGGTTTGTTCCGCTTTTTTGCGTTCGGTGATTTCGGTATTGATGCCGATCCATTTGCGCACGACGCCGGCGGCGTCCCGAAAGGCGACGCCGCGGCTGGCGATGACCACATAATCGCCGTTCTTCTTCTGCAGGCGGTACTCTTCGTCAAACACCTCGCCTGTTCTAATGCTGCGTAGAATGGCTTCCAAAAACCGCCGACGATCGTTGGGATGAATGACGGAGGGTGTTAGTTCCCGGGGAAATTCTCCGGGCTCGTAACCGAGAAGCTGATCAATGTCGCCGAACCAGCGAAATTGATTGGTCTGCGCGTCCCATTCGAAAAACAAATCACTCGAGACTTTGGCCACCACCCGAAACCGGTCTTCCAACTGGTGCAGCGTCTCTTCTACTTGTTTGTACGCGGTGATGTCTCGGATGCTCGAAATGCGGCCCTGCATCTCGCCTTCGGGACCCCAGGCGGTGATCGAACAATCGACCCAGACCGGCTGACCATGGCAATCGAGATGAAGCGCCTCGACGCGGCAATGTCCTTCCGCCGACAACCGGCGTTCGATTTCCGCGCGGGAAAGCGAAAGTTTCTCGACGGGCACGAGGTCGGCGAAGGTTTTGGCGAGGGCGTCTTCGCTGGCGATTCCGTAAAGCTGCTCGGCGGCATGATTCCAATAAACGATTCGCTCTTCGGCGTTCGTGACAAAAACAGCGTCGCCGATGTTCTGTAACATCGACACCATGCCGGATAATTCGCTGCTGCTGTTTTTCATTAGGAAATTTTCTAATATCACGTTTCAAACGGGTTTTTCAAGCCGAGCCCCCTTAACGCGTTCCTTGCTCCGAGGTCCCACCCATCAATAGTTTATCGGCAACCCCTAGTCGGCGCGATAAACAAATCTTCATTCAGATGCGACGAAAAGATCTGTGTTCTCAAGGCGCCTCGAAATTTTTTCAGCCCGCGCTCGAGGCGTGATCGGCCCCGGTCGCTACATCTACGTCGTTGACGCCGGACGAGAGCAAGAGCTACCTTGCCGTGTTCTCGCTCGGTCGGCTGAAGGAGTAAACCACCATGCGTTGTCTCTGGTTGACGTTGATATTTTGCTTCGCGGTCGCCCTCGGTAGTTGCAGTTCTGGCGACGACGACGATTCATCGACGACTGGTCATGACGACGACGCGGCGGACGATGATGCGGTCGACGACGATGCGGTCGACGACGACGCGGTCGACGATGATGCCGATGACGATTCGGTGGATGA